>CACZCM010000085.1 GCA_902779615.1 uncultured Ruminococcus sp.
TACTCCGCTGCACCGCACGCAGCAAACATCAGCAATATTACAAAAGCAAAAATGCACACAACATATTTGCAAACGCTTTTCATTATATACTTCCTTCCTCCAAACAAAGCAGTTTAAAGCCCGCAGTCAAGAGCCTACTGCTCATTCGGGCATACCGATCATTTTTTTATTGACTGCGTATCAATTATTATCCATCACCGAATCGCTATATATACATTCATACATACACGTTTTGTTTATTATATCATATGATGTCTTTTTTTTCAACGTCAAAAATCACAAATTCACGCTTTATTTACAAGCCTTCAATGATCATGTTATTATCACCATTACTTTTTATGAATACAAAAAAGAAACACCGAAACGTTTCGATGTTTCTTTTTGAACAGATTATTGCCGATCATCATGCGTCAAGCTGTGACTAGTGTTACAGCATAAATAACTCCACATCACGCCGATCGATCAAAACAGACCGCTGATAACTCCGTTTTCGTCAACGTCAATTCGCTCTGCTGCGGGCGATTTCGGAAGACCGGGCATAGTCATGATCGAACCGGTAAGTGCAACTATGAAACCTGCGCCTGCAGAGATCTTCAGCTCGCGAACAGTTACCGTAAAGTCCTTCGGCGCGCCAAGCTTCGAGGGGTCGTCCGAAAGGCTGTACTGCGTCTTAGCCATACAGATGGGAAGTTTGTCGCAGCCAAGAGCATTAATTCTTTCAAGCTGTTTTTTTGCGCCTGCCGTCAGCACTGCACCGCTGCCGCCGTAAACATTCTTCACAATTGATGATATTTTATTTTCAATAGTATCATTCAAATCATAGCTATATTTGAATTCGGGTTTCTCGTCCTCGCACAAACGAACTACTTCCTTTGCAAGAGCCTCGCCGCCCTTGCCTCCGTCCGCCCAAACGGTCGAAAGACAAACATTCACGCCAAGCTGTCTGCACTTATCAATAATAAGCTCGATCTCGCTGTCTGTATCTGTGGGGAATCTGTTCACCGCAACAACGGAAGGGAGTCCGTAAGTATTTTTTATCGTCGATACATGCTGGAGCAAATTCGGGATACCCTTTTCGAGCGCATCGAGATTTTCTACGCCAAGCTCATTTTTCGGCACACCGCCGTGCATTTTCAGCGCACGAACCGTTGCTACAACGACAACAGCCGAAGGCGTTAGACCTGCGTATCTGCACTTGATGTCAAGGAACTTTTCCGCACCGAGATCTGCGCCGAAGCCCGCCTCGGTTACAGCGTAATCGCCAAGTTTAAGAGCCATACGTGTTGCGATAACCGAATTGCACCCATGCGCGATATTTGCGAACGGCCCGCCGTGAACGAGCGCCGGTGTTCCCTCAAGAGTCTGAACAAGATTGGGCTTTAATGCGTCCTTGAGCAGCGCAGCCATTGCGCCCGCCGCGTTCAAGTCGCCTGCTGTGACAGGCTTTTCGTCGTAAGTATAACCCACGATCAGGCGCGAAAGACGTTCTTTCAGGTCGGTGATCGACGACGCCAGACACAGCACCGCCATTACTTCGGACGCCACCGTAATATCGTAACCGTCTTCTCTCGGCACGCCGTTCACTCTGCCGCCCAAACCATCGGTCACAAAACGCAGCTGGCGGTCGTTCATATCAACGCAGCGTTTCCATGTAATGCGTCGGGGGTCGATATTCAGCTTGTTGCCTTGATAAATATGATTGTCGAGCATTGCCGCAAGCAAATTATTGGCAGCTCCGATAGCATGGAAATCGCCTGTAAAGTGGAGATTAATGTCCTCCATCGGCACGACCTGAGCGTAACCGCCGCCTGCTGCGCCGCCCTTTATACCGAAAACCGGGCCGAGAGATGGCTCACGCAGCGCAACCATGACATTTTTTCCGATACGCTTGAGTCCGTCCGAAAGGCCGATAGTCGTTGTCGTTTTGCCCTCTCCTGCCGGCGTTGGCGTGATCGCCGTAACAAGAACGAGCTTACCGTTCGGTCGTGAATCATCTTTAAGGAGTGACAGATCGATCTTTGCCTTATAGTTTCCGTACTGCTCCAAATATTTGTTATCTATTCCCGCAGTTGCTGCAATTTCGGTAATATTTTTCATTTCAACCGACTGAGCTATTTCAATATCGCTTTTGTACATTATTATACCTCCATAGGTTGGGCGCTTCGTAACATTGAAGACAGCTTGCCTCCACCCCACATCTAATATGCGAGGTGAAAGCATTGCCGTAGTTTATAAAAAATGTTATTATTTGAAATATTTGACAGCGGCTTCGAACATCTCCATATCGTAGTTCCCGGGAACATTCTTGTAAAGCCCTTTGCCGATACGCTCACTGTGACCCATCTTTCCGAAAACTCTGCCGTCCGGCGAGGTAATGCCCTCGATCGCAAATGCGGAATCATTCGGGTTGAATCTGATGTTGTTCGTTGCGTTTCCGTCAAGATCAACATACTGCGTTGCGATCTGTCCGTTTTGCGCAAGGCGAAGTATCGTCGCGCTATCCGCAAGGAATCTGCCTTCGCCGTGTGAAATCGCTACAGTATAAATCTCGCCGACCTTCGTATTCATCAACCACGGTGATTTATTCGATGCGATCCTCGTTCTGACAAGCCGCGACTGGTGTCTGCCGATAGTGTTGTAGGTGAGTGTCGGGCAGCTTTCGTCGGTATCGATGATCTTTCCATACGGAACAAGACCGAGTTTTATCAATGCCTGGAAACCGTTGCACACGCCTGCCATCAGACCATCTCTGCTCTCGAGCAGCTTCGTTACCTCTTCTTTAATGCGGCTGTTTCGGAAAAATGCTGTAATAAACTTACCCGACCCGTCAGGCTCGTCGCCGCCGGAGAATCCGCCCGGAATAAACACGATCTGGGACTTTGAAATTCTCTCGGCAATATGCTCTACCGACTGTGAAATTCCGTCTGCGGACAGGTTGTTAATAACGATGATCTCAGGCTCCGCGCCCGCATCTCTGAGCACCTTCGCCGTATCGAATTCGCAGTTCGTGCCCGGGAAAACAGGAATAATTACTCGCGGCTTCGCCGTCTTGATAACCGGAGAAGGACGCGTTCTTGCCGGACAGGAGAACGTGGGAATCTCCGTTTTCTCCATAGGAATATTGCAGGAATAAACCGGCTCCAGCTTGTTTTCATAAATGTTGAGAAGTTCGTTAAGTAAAAGCGATTCGCCTTTATAAGTTATCTTGTTATCCGAGGTGGTTTTACCGAGAAGCTGACCAATCGACGTATTGTCGGCAAGCTCCAGGATAAATGCGCCGTAGTTGTAACCGAAAATTGTATCGAGCGAAACATTTTCCTCGTAAGCAAATCCGATATCATTGCCGAACGCCATCTTCATAACAGCCTCGCCGACGCCTCCAAATGTCGGAGTGTATGCCGAAACTGCTTTGCCCGAACGCAGAAGTTCCGTCACACGGGAGTATACATTTTTCAGCGACTCAGCTTTCGGAAGTCCGTTCTCGTCATACTCAGGCTTAATAATTACAACGTTGTTACCGGCTTTTTTGAACTCGTTTCCTTTTATATTATCAACTTTATCGGTCGTTACTGCGAACGAAACGAGCGTCGGAGGAACATCGAGCTGTTCAAATGATCCCGACATCGAATCCTTTCCGCCTATCGAGCCGCAGCCAAAATCGATCTGTGCCTTCAATGCTCCGAGAAGAGCCGAAAGCGGTTTGCCCCAACGCTTGCCGTCACGGTTCGGACGCTCGAAGTACTCCTGGAAGGTAAGATACACGTCCTCAAAAGACGCGCCAACTGCGATCAGCTTCGAAATCGACTCAACTACTGCGAGGTACGCACCATGATACGGGCTTTTCTCCATGATAAACGGGTTGTAGCCCCACGCCATTGCCGAACATGTGCTTGTGTGCTTCTGCTCAACGGAAACCTTCTGTACCATAGCCTGCGCCGGCGTGATCTGGTTCTTACCGCCAAACGGCATGAGCACCGTGCCTGCGCCGATAGTGGAATCGAACCTCTCCGACAATCCGCGCTTCGAGCAAACATTAAGGTCGCCCGCAAGTTCCTTCATATTATCGGTAAAGCTATCACCAAACATTTTCTTAAACGATTTGGGCGCGTCGGGCGTGATATCGATATGCTTTTCCGCGCCGTTTGAGTTGAGGAAATCTCTCGAAATGTCAACAATATTCTTGCCGTTCCACTTCATAACAAGACGAGGTTCTGCTTGAACAGTGGCAACAACTGTCGCTTCAAGGTTTTCCGCTGCGGCAAGCTCCATAAATCTTTCGACGTCCTTCGGCTCGACAACCACAGCCATACGCTCCTGAGATTCACTGATTGCAAGCTCCGTTCCGTCAAGACCGTCGTACTTTTTGGGAACAACGTTAAGGTCGATCTCAAGACCGTCGGCAAGTTCGCCTATCGCAACCGATACGCCGCCTGCGCCGAAGTCGTTGCAGCGTTTTATAAGCAGTGACGCTTCTTTGTTTCTAAACAGCCTTTGAAGCTTTCTTTCTTCCGGCGCGTTACCCTTCTGCACCTCTGCCCCGCAGCTTTCAAGTGATGACAGAGTGTGGGACTTTGACGAACCTGTTGCGCCGCCGCAGCCATCTCTGCCTGTTCTGCCGCCGAGGAGAATGACGATATCGCCCGGCTCGGGACGTTCTCTGCGAACATTTTCAGCAGGTGCAGCCGCAATAACTGCGCCGATCTCCAGACGCTTTGCGGCGTAACCGTCATGATATATTTCGTCTACCTGACCGGTAGCAAGTCCGATCTGATTGCCGTATGAGCTGTAGCCCGCAGCGGCAGTTGTAACGATCTTTCTCTGCGGAAGCTTGCCCGGCATTGTTTCGTTTACCGGCTTGAGCGGGTCGGCTGCACCGGTAACGCGCATTGCGCCGTAAACATACGATCTGCCGGAGAGCGGATCTCTGATCGCGCCGCCGATACATGTAGCTGCACCGCCAAACGGTTCGATCTCTGTCGGGTGGTTATGCGTTTCATTTTTAAACAGCAGCAGCCAATTCTCGGGTTTGCCGTCAACGTCTACCGTCATTTTTACCGTGCAGGCGTTGATCTCCTCGGACTCGTCAAGCTTGTCAAGCTTACCTATAGATTTAAGATATCTTGCGCCGATAGTAGCGATATCCATAAGGTTGATCGGTTTCGTTCTGTTAAGCTTCGCTCTCAAGTCAATATATTCGTCATACGCCTTCTGAAGAAGTTCGTCCTCAAAAGTTACGCTGTCGATCGTTGTCAGGAACGTGGTATGACGGCAGTGATCCGACCAATAAGTGTCGATCATCTTAATTTCGGTGATCGTAGGATCTCTGTCTTCGCTTTTGAAATAATTCTGGCAGAATTTCAGATCGTCAAGATCCATAGCCAAGCCCTTCGATACAAGGAACGCTTCAAGCCCGTTCTCATCCAAAGCATTGAATCCGTCAAGCACCTCAACTTCGGTGGGAATATCATACTTTGACACGAGCGTATCAAGTTTTTCAAGCGACGCTTCTCTGCTTTCAACGGGGTTGATCACATACTTTTTTATCTGTTCAAGCTCCTCATCAGACACATCGCCGTAAACAAGATAAACCTTTGCGCAGCGAACGAGCGGACGTTCACCCTGCGAAATGATCTGAATACACTGCGCAGCGGAATCGGCTCTCTGATCGAATTGACCGGGCAGCGGCTCAACCGCAAAGACAAATGCCCCCTGCGCGTCCTCGATCTCCTCTGTTACAATGTCAAGCTGAGGCTCGGAGAAAACGGTTTTCACGCTGTAATCGAAAAGCTCCTTATCAATATTATCCGCATCATAACGGTTAAAAATTCTAAGCTTTTCAATGCCCTTTATTCCCAATAAATTTTTCAAATCGCCGCAAAGCGTATTTGCCTCATGCGCAAGGTGCGGCTTTTTTTCAACGTATACTCTATAAACCAACGATGATCCCCCCGATATTATTCGTTTTCAAGTGCAGCGAGCGCTCTTTTTCCGATATCACTGCGGCGATATGCGTTCTCGAACGTCACGTTCTCACACGCCTTGTATGCGTCGGCTATTGCATTTTTAAGCGTATCTGCCGTTGCAACAACGTTCAGCACTCTGCCGCCGTTTGTGAGAAGCTTTCCGTTTTCAAGCTTTGCGCCTGCAATATAATAATCTGCATTTTCGGCAAGATCGCCGATAGTGATCTCAAAGCCCTTATCGTACTTTTTGGGGTAACCCTCGGACGCCATAACAACGCAGCACGCGCTTTTGTCGGCAAATTTAACATCAACCTCCGAAAGACGCTCCTCGTCAACAGCCTTCATTATCTCAAGCAAATCGCTTTCGAGCAGCGGCAGCACAACCTGAGTTTCGGGGTCGCCAAAGCGGCAATTATACTCGATAACCTTCGGCCCGTTTTCCGTGATCATCAAACCAAAATACAAACAGCCCTTGAACGTTCTCCCGAGGGAATTCATGGCGTTCATCGTCGGAAGGAATATCTCATTCATACATCTATCCGCAACGTCGCTTGTGTAGTAAGGATTCGGTGCAACCGTACCCATACCTCCGGTGTTAAGACCTTTGTCGCCGTCAAGCGCGCGCTTGTGATCCATGCTTGACACCATCGGAACTACAGTTTTTCCGTCGGTAAACGATAGAACCGACACTTCCGGACCCGTAAGGAACTCTTCTATAACAACACGGCTTCCGCTCTCGCCGAAAACCTTGTCCTCCATCATGGACTTTATAGCGGCTTCTGCGTCCTCTCTTGTTTCGGCAATGATAACGCCCTTTCCGAGAGCCAATCCGTCAGCCTTGATAACAGTGGGTATCGGCGCAGTTTTGATATATTCGAGAGCTTTTTCCTGATCGTCAAACACTTCATATTGAGCGGTGGGAATGCCGAACTGCTTCATCATATTTTTTGAAAACACCTTGCTGCCTTCAATAATTGCAGCGTTAGCATTAGGGCCGAAGCACGGAATATTAAGCTCTTTCAGCCTGTCCACACAGCCCAATACAAGCGGGTCATCAGGTGCAACAACAGCAAAATCGACCGGATTGCTTTTTGCAAATTCGACAATGCCATCGATATCTGTTGCTGAAATATTTACGCATTCGGCGTCAGCAGCTATACCGCCGTTTCCGGGCAGTGCCCATATTTTCTCACACTCGGGGCTTTCTTTAAGCTTTTTGATAATGGCATGTTCTCTGCCGCCCCCGCCTACTACCATAATTCTCATGGGGAATTACCTCCGATTTTTAAGTTCAATAAATATACCCTGAATCCGTAAAGCTCAAAATACCGAGTCACAAATAAGCGCGTAAATTCTCCGTTTTTTCGCGTAGTGACCAAAAACTCTCTCACTCAAAAGGTGAATAGCTAACAATTGATACTCTGCTTAATATTTTACTGGCGAACTTACTTTCTTCAATAATTCTGGTTTTTTTTCGTCACCCTAACCCCCTGCCCCCCTTTCCCTCAAGGGACGGGGGGATTCGCGGTGCGGGCTGCGCCCCATATGCACTAACTTAGTTAAAAACCGTTATTATACACAAATACTCGATTAATTGTTCTCGAAGTTATGGCTATTATTGCCTCCCCTTTAGGGGGGGTGCCAAACGAAGTGAGGCGGAGGGGTTTTAAAATAAGTCAAAACTCCGCATTATAACCCCTCCGTCACGCCTTATGGCGTGCCACCTCCCCTAAAGGGGAGGCTTTTGAGTCCTCGGAAATCAAAATTCTCGATTATCAAGCAATTTTATGTTAGTGCATATCGGGCTGCGCCCGCGACCGCCTGGGGAGTTGCACGTCTCCGCTGCCGCATCGGTCGGCGCTTCTGCTTCGCAGAGGTCTTTCCCGGAGACCCGCGCCTCCAGACCCCTTGCTTGCTCTATCGAACTATGTAGTAAACCATTTGAAGTAAGTGATGACCCGATTTTCTGATTTAAGTTTCACGGAATCAGGTAATATTAATATACGCCAAAACCGCACAGGCATGGAGCGTTATATCACTACGTCTGTACGGCTTTATGAATCATAATCAGTGATGGAACAATCTCATTTTGGTGAATACCATTGCCATATTGTATTTGTTGCAGGCTTCAATCACGTTGTCATCGCGAATCGAACCGCCCGGCTGAGCGATATACGACACACCGCTTCTTCTTGCGCGCTCAATATTGTCGCCAAACGGGAAAAATGCGTCCGAACCAAGCGATACGCCTGTGATCTTCGAGAGGTATTCCCTCTTCTCTTCACGCGTCAGCGGCTCGGGACGTGTCTTGAAATACTGCTGCCATACGTCATCGCCGAGAACATCTTCATCGTCATCGGAAATATAAACATCGATAACGTTATCTCTGTCGGGTCTGCCTAAAGTGTCAAGGAACGGCAGATTCAGCACCTTATCATGCTGACGCAGATGCCAGATGTCAGCCTTGTTTCCGGCAAGACGTGTGCAGTGAATTCTTGACTGCTGACCTGCGCCGACGCCGATCGCCTGACCGTCAACAGCATAGCAAACGGAATTTGACTGTGTATACTTCAGCGTAATGAGAGCAATTATGAGGTCGATCTGAGCCTCGTCGGGAATAGTCTTATTCTCGGTAACAGCGTTATCAAGAAGCTCACGATTTATCTTGAACTCATTTCTGCCCTGCTCAAATGTGATACCGTAAACCTGCTTGCGCTCGATCGGGTCGGGCTTGTAGTTTTCATCGATCTTAACGATATTGTAGTTGCCCTTCTTCTTCGTCTTGAGAATAGCAAGCGCTTCATCGGAATAACCGGGAGCAATGATACCATCGGAAACCTCACGCTTGATGAGCATTGCGGTAGTTGCGTCGCACTCATCTGAAAGCGCGATCCAGTCGCCAAACGAGGACATTCTGTCGGTGCCTCTCGCTCTTGCATAAGCGCAGGCAAGCGGAGAATCGTCAAGTCCCTCGATATCGTCAACGAAGCAAGCCTTCTTGAGCTTTTCCGGCAGCTTCTTTCCTACTGCCGCAGAGGTCGGGCTTACGTGCTTAAAGCTTGCAGC
>CACZCM010000086.1 GCA_902779615.1 uncultured Ruminococcus sp.
CCTATAGAGGGTGCGGGTCTCCTGTGGAGACCTCTGCGCAGCAGAAGCACCGACCGAGCCGGTTGGGAACCGTCCCCGACGGCAGGCGAGACCCGGGGGACATCGACGTTTGTTATATATTCGTTATACTATTTATGTATTTATATTAATAAATATGAAATCTCAAAAAAATCCCGCATAACCGTAGGTGTCCGTAAATAACCTGCCTACCAGCGACAGGTGGGCGCCTCCTCACAGGTTCACGCTCCCTTCGTCCGCCAAAAGCGGGAGGTCTGCAATCCGCTGCGAGAGTCCGGCTCCCGAAAGAAAATTGTAGGGTTATAAAGAACACATTCACGCATTACGCAGGAAGTTTGCTGTATTTAGTTTTGTCAGGGTCATGTAAATCATTCAAAACGCTCGATAAAATGTGTAACGAAGCCTTTGGCAATTCACACGCTAACTATTCATCATCGTCATCGTACAAGCTTTCAAACCGTTCCGAAAAGATCTCGTCGAGCTCGTCAAGAAGGTCGTCGTCTTCGACCTCGGAAAGCTGCTCCTCGCCATCTTCGTCTACAACTTCGAATATATAGTACTCCCCGTCGCTCTCCACTTGATCGGCAGGATCGTCAAAAAGCGGAAGAAGCGCGTAGTAGGTTTTGTCTTCATGCTCCAATGTATCGAGTATCTCAAACGAATGCTCCTCGCCGTCATCGTCAAGAAGCACGATCAAGTCTGCATCAAATTCACTGCTCATGGTACATTCCTCCGCTCTTAGCGTTTTTACAGTTTTATCTAATCTCATTGTACACTTATTTGTGCAATAAGTCAAGTATTATTGAAAAAATTTTTTCAGCATCATTCGCTTCGATCTTTCAGCAATGCTTCGCTCAGCGCCGCTGCTGCCTTGGGAATAACGTCAGCGGGGATACCGGCAAAACTCAGATAGAAATATTTGAGTCCGTTTTTCTCTCTGCACTTTCCAAGACGGCAGCCGCTCTCTTCGGCGCGCTTTCTCAGTATCTCAAGCGGCGTATCGGTTTTTAGCTTTATGCGGACGCACAGAGCTGTTTCAATGATCTCTACGATCGTATCGCTCGGGAATTCAGCCCGCACCGCATTATACATCACAGCCGCTTTTTCTCCGTATGCCTTGCGAAGTCTGCGAAGCTGACGGTCAAGCCGCCCGCAGGCAATATAACGGGCAAGCGCCAGCTGCTCCGTCTTTGAGGACGTTTGATTGTAGTTTTGCATACGCTTCACGAATCGCTGCGCCAGTTCCGGCGGCAGCACCATATAGCTTATACGAACACTCGGCAGCAAAAGCTTCGAAAAGCTGCCGATATACACCACGCGCGACGGGCACATTCCCTGAAGAGCAGGAACGGGCTTTGAAGAAAAACGCAGCTCGCCGTTAAAATCGTCCTCGATAATCATGCTGTCGTGATGATTCGCCCAGCTGATTATTTTATTGCGTTTATTGATCGGTATCGGAGCGCAGCCTCGAATACTGCCCGATGAATTTATAAACAGCATTCGGCTTTCGATATTCTCATCGAGAATTATGCCGTCCTTATCTGCCCGCAGCGGAGTTATATTCCAGCGAAAATCCGAAAATATCTGTTCTCCCTGCGGAAAAAAACCAACCTCCATAGCGGCGTTATATCCGTGATCTCCGCAAAGCCCCAGAAGTATCGAAAGCAGCGTCTGTGTACCGGCTCCGATAACTATCATTTCGGGCGACGCCTTTACGCCTCGGACTCTCCGGGAATACTCACACAACGCCGCGCGAAGCTCATATTCCCCCTGCGGCTCCCCGTACGAGCTGATGATATGCGGCATATCAAGCACATCTTTAATGCACCGCTGCCAGAATTTCAGGTCGGTACATGACGGATCTACTCCGGTAGTTGAAAAATCCCACTTTACCAAAGAAAAGTCACCGTTATTCTTCTCAGGAAGGAGCAGCTCACCCAAGGTTTCAAAATCCTCCGCCTCTACAAAGAACCCCCGCTTCGGGCAGTTCGTCAGGAATCCCTCGGAGCACAGCTGGTCATACGCCGTTTCGACGGTAGTACGGCTCAGACCCAGATCCTGAGACAGTCCTCTGATAGACGGAAGCTTATCTCCCTTTTTCAGCATACCTCTGCCGATAGCCTGCTTTATGTTATCATATAGCTGCTCGTAAAGCAATTTATCGGCAGATTTATCAACGTTTAAGAAATCGTAAAGCATAAGGCACCTCGTTTAGCGATAAATTCACCGATATCTGACAATGCTGTCTACCGGGAACCAATGTTATTAACTTAAGGTTCGATAGAGCACAGCATAAAGTTTTCGTCAAGCCTTTTTCAAAAGGCTTGCGGTTTCCAAAGGCAGATGTCTCCGCTGCCGCGTCGGTCGGCGCTTCTGCTTCGCAGAGGTCTCCCCCGGAGACCCGCACCTTTGGTCGCCGAAGGCATGCGTCTGCCAAAATGCCCCTAAGCTGCGGCTTAGCAAAGTTCACCTCGCCGCCCCAAGGCGACGCTAAAGTCTTAAGTTAATAATATCTACCGGGAACATCTGCCTTCTTTCCATATTCCGCAAACCGTAAATCCCATTTTTTCGTAAATATCGATTTTTTTCTCACGCTGAAGATACACGTTTTTTCCCTGAGAAAGGAGCTTATTGACAGCGAAAGCGATCAGCGCGCTTCCCATACCGTGACATCGAGATCCGGGGCTTGTAACGATCCCGCTTATCACTGCGCAGTTCGGCGAATTTGCGGATACCGTTAATGAAGACACTATCTTATCTTGTAATCGAACCGCATATATATTGGCAGTTCCATGGCGGATACGGTGAGATATATCGACGGCAAAATCATCGAATCCGGCGCGCGGATCAAATTCAAAACCGTCAGCCATGAGATTGTATATCTGCTTCAGATCATTGATACTTCCCTTAATATCGGCAATGGCAAATTTATCGATATTTTTACAATATTTATCGTTCAGCTTCACACAGCGCATGATCTCCCCTTTCGTCCATATCATATCGAGAGGGATATCGGAAGCTCCGTCACATATGATCTCACCGGGCGCAAGCGCAGCAATAAAAGCCGCTATTTCAAATGTAACTTCGCCGCAGATCATTACTGTATTGTAATAGCGGCACACAACGCAGGTGTACCGCCCATCTTCACTGCAAAGCCAGCTGTCGATAAATGGATATTTGTTGTCATATGCCGTAAAATATGAATATATCCTTGAGCCAAACGGCGAATTCTCACACAGTTCAAGAACTGTACTCTTAAACTCCCGGCTTTCGTCATTTATCTTTATCATAACAAGCTCTCTCAGCCGGCAATTCGAGTGGCGAGTTCCCTTACGATCACCGAAACGGACTCAATATCGGATTTGTAAGCAACAGTATTCGGGGAATGGAGATATCGGCAAGGCACCGACACTGCGATCGTTCGAACTCCGCCCCGTGTTGTCGAAATGACTCCCGCATCATTGCCGCCTGCTACAGCCTGCTTTGCCTGAGCCTTGACGCCAAGATCCTTCGCCGCCTTAAAGGCTTCTTTATAAAGCTCTCTGTCGTAGATAGTCCGCCTGTCCATAAATGAGATAGCAGCGCCTTCGCCAAGGCGGCAGACCTGCTTTCCTTCGTCAACATTCGGAATATCCGCAGCCGTAGTCGTTTCAACGACAATGGCAATATCGGGGTCTGCCGTATAAGCCGCTGTCTTTGCTCCTCTGAGTCCGACTTCCTCCTGAACCACAAAGGTGAAGTACATATCATACGGCAGCTCGCTTTTTATCATTTCAATTAATACTGCGCAGCCCGCCCTGTCGTCTATCGCCTTTGAAATAATAGTCTGCTCGTTCTCTTCAAAATAGCTTTCAAATGCCGCAAGTTCGCCTAAACAAACGCTTCTTTCTGCGTCTTCCCTATCAAGCGCGCCAATATCGATATACATTTCACTAAGCTTCGGTATTGTATTTCTGCCGTCACCCTCGCAAAGGTGTATCGGCTTGATCCCGAAAACGCCGGTTATATCAGATGTACACAATCTGACTTGCTTGCCGGCAATAACTCTCCTGTCGATTCCGCCTACCTCGTCAACGCCCAGTGTGCCGTCTGCGTTTATACGGGTCACAATGAATCCGACTTCGTCCATGTGCGCCGATAACAGAACCTTTCGTGCCGCAGGACGCGCGCCCTTTTTGAATACTATAATATTGCCGCTGCTGTCAACCGTCAGTTCATCGGCATGATCCTTTATTTCGGATATTATAATGTCACGCACTCTGCCTTCGTCCGACGACACTCCGTTTGCTGCGCAAAGCCGCTTTAACAGATCAATATTCATCGTTTTCACCTGCCGCATTCTCGATATATTTATAGATAAGCTTTGCCGTATTTTCAATATCCTCAGCGCTCACGATCTCTGCCGCCGTGTGCATACTGCGCTGCGGGATAGATACAAGCGCGGTCGGGATACCGCTTTTTACGGTCGAGATCTTGTCGGCATTTGTGCCGGTCAGCCCGCCTACGATCTCAAGCTGATACGGGAGGGAGTTCTCCTTCGCCGTGTCGATAAGCTTATATGACATTTTTCTTGAAAGCACGGGCGATATGCAGATCATCGCTCCGCCGCCCAAAACGCCTGCCTCATGGTCGGCAACACCTCCCTGACGGGCAAAGCTTACGTCCGTGGAGATCGCTTCATCCGGCGAAATAGTGTAAGCCGCAGTCAGCGCGCCCTTGCCGTAAGTTTCTTCCTGAGAGGTGAACGCAAGCGTGACGCCCGCTTTTACCGGTGAGAGCTTTATTAACTGCGCGACCCTTATCAGCAGCGCGCAGCAGGCCCTGTTGTCGGTGGCGCAGCACGTAAAGCGATCGTTCAAAAGCGCAGTCGGAACAGAGTCATATACAGCCGTGTCACCAAGCTGCACAAGCGATCTCACCCTCTCTGCGGGAAGTCCGGTGTCAAGAAATATGCTGTCGGCATTGGGCGCTTTATCTTCACCGCCGTCCGATAAATGCGGTGGAAGACAGCAAACCACGGCAGTCAGTTCGCCGCTGTCGGTCTGAACCTTAAAGCGGCTGTCATGCGCCACTCGAAGATCCATTCCGCCTACGGAGGATACTTTCAGAAATCCGTTATCGTCAATGTGCGTAACGATAAATCCGATCTGATCTATGTGTGCGTCAAGCATGATATTATACTTTTCAGTGCTGCCTATCTTGGCGATAACATTATTGTTTTTATCGATATGTATGTTGTCGGCTATGCCGCTGAGTTCGTCGGATATAACTTTGCAAATATCGTCCTCACGCCCCGAAACGCCGTGAGCGCTGCACAGCCTGCTGAGTAGTTCAATCATTTCCGCCTGATCCCTTTCACAGATTGTTTACTATTGTCTTGAAATGCTCGCCCCGCTCTTCAAAATTCTTGTAGAGATCGAAGCTTGCGCTGGCGGGAGACAGCGATACCTTATCTCCCGGCACTGCGGCGCTGCGGGCAGCCGCAACAGCCTGTTCCATCGTATTGACCTCGATGATCTCGGGATTCCCTGCGCTGTACTCGGGCGCACCTAAGATCGCCGCCTTTATTTTTGCGGCCGTTGCCCCCATGATCACGGCGGTCTTCACCTTTTTGCAAATGATTCGCCCGAGATCCGTATAGTCAAGATGTTTGTCGTAACCACCCATGATAACGATCATTTTCTCGTCATAAAGCGACAGCGTTCCGAGCGCAGTTCTGGTAGGACTGGAAGCGATCGAGTCATTGTAATAGCTTACGCCGTCAAGCTCCCGCACGAATTCATTACGGTGGGCAACACCTCCGAACTCTGCCGCTGTTTTTACAATATTCGAAACATCGACTTCACCCCAAACGGCGCAGATCGCAGCCATGTAATTCTCGACATTATGAAGCCCCGGGATCTTAATATCCGACTTGTTCATAATAAATGTATCGCTGCCGTTTTCCGCATAATAGATATCGCCGTTTTCGTTCATATAAACGCCGTTTTCGACACGGCTGCAGCGTGAAAATTTCAGCAGCCTGCCGCGGACATCGCTCTCGAAGGAATTGGAAATATCGTTGTCCAGATTAAGCACGCTGCGTGAAAAAGCATTTTGATGAAGTACGATATTTCGTTTTGCGTCAATATACTCCTGCATATCCTTATGAATGTCAAGGTGATTAGGCGCAAGGTTGGTAACGACGGCAGTATCGGGGCTTTCGCGCATTGAGATGAGCTGGAAGCTTGACAGCTCAACAACAGCATAATCATCCGGAGATATCGACTCTATCTCGGGCAGCAGCGGTTTGCCGATATTTCCGCCCAGATGAACGGTTTTACCCTGCGCTTTTAGGAATTCCGAGATCACGGTCGTGGTAGTGGTCTTTCCGTCACTGCCCGTTACGGCAATTATTTTGCAGGGACAAATGTCGAAAAACACCTCCATCTCGCTAGTCACGATAACGCCTTTTTTACGGAGATCGGATATTTCCTTTGTGAAAAATTTCATGCCGGGAGTACGGAAGAAAATATCGGCTTCAAGGCCATCAAGATAATTATCGCCCAGACGAAGCTCTGCACCGTCACGTTCCGCCAAAACTGCCGCATCACCAAGCGTTTCGCGATCTCTTTTATCGCAGGCGATAACATGAGCGCCGTATCGAGTAAAAAGTGGGATAAGCGGCAAATGGCTGCGGCCGATACCGCACAAAGCAATAGTTTTATTGTTAATCGAATTAAAGAACGAATTGATCTTAGAATTATTTTCAGTCATAGTATTAACCTCTCATAGATTGCAGTTTTCGGCGACAGGGTCTTTATTGCAAGACTTATCGATACCGCTGAAACACATAATATTATAAGCCAAAGCGGCGAGAAAATCAAGAGCAGACATTACAAAGTTAGAAAATCAAGTTTCTGTAAAAGAATAATATCAATAGTTTTTTCTAATTCAAAAATAGCCGCTATTTACGCTCCCAGCGGTTGCACAATTCGTTTATCTGATCGGCAAATTTCGCAATATCTTTGTTTGCGCAGCCCTTATTCTGCTCGATGACCTCCATCAGGCGTTTTCCTGCCATAACAAGTCTGTCAAATACCGCCTTCGCCCGCTTATTGGGACGCTGCTTGAGCCGAACAGTGTTGCCGAATTTCAGACACTTGAACTCCGTCAGATCGTACTGCGCTCCGTTGTATGGCGCAGTCGCCGGTATCGCAAGGCGGTGTACTATAGTTTGGGCGAACTCATCGCAGACCGTGTCGTGACCGTGATTTACAAATACCATCTCCGGGCGGTCTTCAATATTGTCAAGCCAGTCGAGCAGCATATTCATGTCGGCGTGTCCGCTTATGCCGTCCATCTTTGTGATCTCAGCCCTGACTGCGATCTCCTCGCCGAACAGCTTTACAGTATGCGCTCCCTCAAGAAGCGCTCTGCCTAAAGTGCCCTCTGCCTGGTAACCTACAAAAAGTATGGTCGATTCCTCCCGCCACAGATTGTGCTTTAAATGATGGCGTATCCGGCCCGCTTCGCACATTCCGCTTGCGGATAAAATGACCTTCGGCGTTGGATCGGCGTTTATCGCAACAGAATCCTCCGTCGTTATCGAAAGCTTCAGGTTTGGGAATTTGATCGGATCGATCCCTGCGTGTATAAGCCTGCGTGTGTTGTCATCGCAGTAATCAAGCATATCCTCGCCATAGATCTCGGTAGCTTCGACTGCAAGCGGGCTGTCTACCCAAACGGGGAAATTTCCGAATTTCCCCAAAAGACCCTTTTCTTTGATCTCACGGATCAGATACAGCAGTTCCTGAGTGCGCCCCACCGCAAAGGACGGGATAACGACATTGCCGCCCCGCTCAAATGTGCGGTATATTATTTTAGTCAGCTGCGCGGTGTAATCCGCACGAATTCCGTGAAGGCGGTTTCCGTAGGTAGACTCGATAACAACATAGTCCGCTTTTGTCGGCTTCTGAGGATCGCGGATAAGCGGGCGGTCGATATTGCCGACGTCGCCCGAAAACAGCAGTACCCTCTTCTCGATACCCTCTGTCAGCGTAATTTCTATAGATGCAGACCCTAAAAGATGTCCTGCGTCTATGAATCTCACCGATATGCTGTCGCTTATCGGCACGATCTCGTTGTACGGGCAGGACGTGAAATGATCCATACATTTCTCGGCGTCCTCCGTTGTGTACATCGGAGTGTATACTATCCCGCCGGAACGCTTTGACTTTCGGTTCTTCCATTCCGCCTCCATCTCTTGAATGTGAGCCGAATCGATCAGCATGATCCCGCAAAGCTTCGCAGTGGCAGCTGTGGAGTAGATCTTTCCGCGAAAACCTCCCACGCACAAAAGCGGCAGCTTGCCCGAATGGTCAATATGAGCGTGCGTCAGCAGCACAAAATCTATAGCCGCAGGCGACACGGGGATCTCGCCGTTTTCGTATATGTCGACTCCCTGCTCCATTCCGCAGTCAACGAGAAATTTTGTATCACCTATCTCAACCAGCGTACAAGAACCGGTCACTTCATGAGCAGCACCCCAAAAAGTTATTTTCATAGTATCACTCCCTCGCAAAACTTATATGATATGCACGGTTATTATTAACATTCCGCTGCATATGTTTCTCTATTTACATTTTAACATATTACTCAAAAAATGTAAATATGCTACATCTAATTTGTGTAAAATAATCGCACCGAATTCAAACCAGCGGAATATCGTACTCTCCACTGAACGGAATATGAAACCCGCTGCCTTAGAGTAGGGGCACATTCCCTCTGCAGTTAAACAAGGAGCTAAGCTCCAACAAGCTCGCTTGATTGGAGTGAGCGACGCTGTCAACAAACGTCGGGGAGCTTTAGCTCCTGCGTACGTCGGTGGGGGATTTTGACCCACCACCGACGTACGTATGGAACCCGCCGCCTATAGAGGGTGCGGGTCTCCTGTGGAGACCTCTGCGCAGCAGAAGCA
>CACZCM010000087.1 GCA_902779615.1 uncultured Ruminococcus sp.
TCCGGTCTCACCTGCCGGTTCGGTCGGTGCTTCTGCTTCGCAGAGGTCTCCCCCGGAGACCCGCACCCCTGCACCCTGCCCGCTTTTTGAAAAAAGCGGAGCAAAAACTTCGATCTAAGCTCTATCTAACCTTAAGTTGATGACGATTTTTCATAAGTGTGCGCAAGTGCCTTTTAGAGGTGAATTTCAAAAATAGTCCTGTGGACTGTTTTCGAAAGAGGGACATTTTCTTCCGTAATGTCGGCGCATCATTGGTTCATCTCAAATTTTCTCCTGGTCAGCACCCTCCACGGCGCGCGTATCACAACATCTCTTAATCCGAAGGGCTGCAGCGGGGAGACAGGCAGCATGAACGGCACTCCAAAGCTTTCTTTTGCGCATGATTCCAGCGTCACCACGCATAGCAATACCGTTACGCCCCATATCCCCCACAATCCGCCTGCTATGATAAACAAAAATCGCAGCAGCGCTATAGGCGCATACAAGTCGGGTATAACATAAGAACAAATGACCGTAAGCGCAACTATCATCAATGTCGGCGCGCCGATAAATCCCGATGTCACCGCAGTATCGCCTATTACCAATCCGCCGATTATGCTCACAGCGTGCCCCAGGCTTTTCGGCAGCCGCAGCCCCGCCTCTCTCATTATTTCGTATATGAAAGTGAACAGCAGCACCTCTGCAAATACCGAGAAAGGCGTTTTTGACACCGACGTTGTGACCCTTGTCAGCAGTTCATTCGGGAAGAATTCGGGCGAAAACCCCGCAAGCGCCGCGTACACCCCAGGCAGCAAGACCGAAATTGCAAATGCTCCGTATTTGAACCAGCGTGTGATCGCTGCAAAATACGGTCTGTCGGAATAATCGTCCAGTGTGGAAAAGTTTTCCGCCATCAAATGCGGCACTATAAGCACGCTGGGCGTGCCGTCAACGATGATCGCCGCCTTCCCCTCACACAGCTTTGCGCACACTGTGTCGGGTCGTTCACTGACTCCCACGCCGCAAAAAAGCGTATGTCGCGTACCGTCCAGATACTCCGTCAGGCACCCCGAGGTAAATGCGCTATCAAGCTCTGCGTCCTCAAGCCGCCGCTTTACCTCGTCGATAAGCTGCCGGGGCGCAGCGCCCTCAAGGTAACAAATAGTAACGTCAACCGGGAGTGTTTTTCCGACTTTAAGCGATTCGAGCCGAAGATCGGGCGACTTTATTCGCCTGCGCAGCAGTGATAAATTGATCTTTATCGGTTCAACAAACCCCTCGCGGCTGCCGCGCTGAAGTATCTCCGTTTCGGGATCGTCAACGCTGCGATACGCATACCCCTGCACGCCGACCGCCAGCGCACGGCTGCATCCGCAGACAAAAACACACGCAAACCCTGCCATAATAAGCTCCGCTGCCTGATCGATGGTTGTCACGGTCTTGACGTCACTGCATGACACCACACGCGTACACAGCTCGTTCCAGATCATATCTGCATTCATATTTTCAGCTATATAAAATCCGTCAAGGCGATTCATGATCGAAAGCGTGACAAGCTCCTTATCCGCCAGCCCCTCCATTGACGCCACGAGTACCGTATCCTTGAATCCTCGCGTATGCACTACTCTCAGCGTAAGATCCGATACGCCGCCGAAATATTCGCGAAGCAGCGCTGCATTTTCGTTGACCGATACGCTTAAAGCTATCGGAGCTTTTTTGGGCACAGCCGGAGATTTAGCCTCGGGCATATAATATTGTTTTATCTTAGATAATATATTCATAGCTTTATTGCACACTTTATCAGAACAGATTTGTATACGACAGCGACTCGCAGTCCTCGAGCTCCGCCATCTTGTCACGGACGTTCGACAGCATCACACTTGCGTTGACGTAATCCTCATACCGGGCAAACACTTCTGCCGAATGCAGCGCAGAATCGGTACTCTCAAGATCCGGGTGGGGATAAAAAATTTGCAGCTTGGGCTTCTCCTTCTCCCACACCTCGGCGGCTGTTCGGCACAGCTCTGCGGTATTGTCCGAACGATCATCTGCCGCAGCTTGCGCGTCCGACACGACCGTTATCATACTCTCCGCGGCATCTACAGCGGTGCTGCGTTCGATCATGCCTATTCCGATCAGCAGCAGGAGTATCAGCCATGCGGTATAAACTTTATTCATATATCTCACTTCCAATTTTCGGCCGAGGCGTTCAATGCATCAGTATGCATATTACACGGCTTTTGAATGAGTAAACAAATTGTGAACTCAGCTGTTACCTTCAATTCATTCGGCGCATTGGTGACAGCTTGCTTTTTTGTTAACGCCGGTTACAATCTGTTGATTCGCTTGCTATTATTTCTCTCTTTCTCGATTTTTTGCTTGCCATTAACTGCATTGTGGGACTGCTAGCCCCCGATATCATTAACTTAAGGTTCGATAGAGCACAGCGTAAAGTTTTCGCCAAGCCTTTTGAAAAAGGCTTGCGGTTTCCAAAGGCAGGCGACGCAGTAAATATTAAGTTAGTGCAAATGAGGCTGCTCGCCACACCCTCGGCAGCTTTTTTCAAAAAAGCTGCGCAAAAACTTTTAATTTATAGTTTTTTAACTCGTTCAAAAACCGTTACGCATATTATTTCGGCACTTGAGTAATACTGTATTTGCGGCTTTTGTTCATTGTCATGATCAAAACATCTTTGAGTTTAAGCTTTTCCTTTTTCAAAATACCCTGAACATCCGATTCCGAAGCGCCGCAGAATGAAAGCGATCCCGAATTGATCTCGCCATCGCTTACAACGACCGCTTCGAGTTCCTTTGGCTTCGGCGTCAGTCCGATATCCTTCATTGTCGGATTTTCCGCCTCGGGATTCTTTAGGACGCTCAGTTTGCCGTTTGTTTCAACAATAGCATACTGCACATCTTCAAATGAAAAAATATTCTGCTGTCGGAGCGCTTCCGATAGATCAAGAACACTCATTCTCAGGCGGCGCAGCTGTCGGCCATCAACAACGCCTTTATTGATAACGATTACGGGATTGCCGCAGATCAATCTGCGCAGACGTCCCGATCTTATCATTGCCCCCGAAAGTATGACTTCCATCACGATCAAAACACCCATCGGAATAATGCCATACAATAAAGGCTGCGAAGGGTTTTGCGCCGCCATGGAAGCAATGTCCGAAATAAGCATCGTCACAACAAGTTCGGTTGTCTGAAGCTCGCTTATCTGACGCTTGCCCATGAATCGCACGGCGGAAATAATAACAGTATAGAGAAGTGCTGTACGAATAATTGTAATAAGCATAATATCACCGAAATTATTATTACACGTCAAAACGTGATTATACACCCCACAAAACGCAAAAAAACAGGGAACAACAAATTGCTGTTCCCTGAAAAGAATTAATCGTTTTTCGTAATAAGGATCATAGACAGATCGTTGATTTAGTCACCCAAATCATAGTCTTCGATATATCCGTCAAGACCTACCGACGCTCTGAGGATCATAAGAGAGTCATAGCTGTCGATAAAGGTATCCTGATCAACGTCTGCTGCCTTTGCTGTATCGCCTTCGAGCTTTTCCAGATCAACGCTTGCGCGCAGTACCGAAAGTGCGTCGGCGGAAGTGATCGCTCCATCAGCATCAACATCGCCCAGCGTAATTCCGTCAACTACTTTTCCGACAGGAGTTTTCGGTTCGGGCTTAGGCTCCGGCTCGGGTACCGGCTTCGGCTCGGGCTGAGCTTCCTGAATAGCATCGAGTACTGCCTTTACCTCGTCTGCTTTCTCGCTTGCGCCTTCGATCGTCTGGAAATCCTCCCAAACCTCGTCCTTTGTTACGCCGAACGCATCAAGAGCAGCCTTTACCGTATCGGCTGTTACAACGTCTTCGCCGGAGAGCTTCTCCTTTGTCCCGATATATTTGGACATAAATACCGCTACCTCGTGTGCGGGAACCATGTTCGGAGTGATGATCTCACCCTGAACTTTACCCGAAGAAGTAATGCAAAGCTTCGATGTCAAGCCGGACTTTTCAAACTTAACAGCCTCTGCCAACTTCTCGGAGTCAACCGGGTTCTCCATCATTTCGCCTGTTCTTCTTGCAATATCACCCATAGCAGAAGCATCGAGCACACAGTCAAATGTCTGTCCCTTATCGGGGTCATGGAAAATTACATAAAGATCCTGACCTTCGGTGATCTCGAACTCATAGGACTCAAATGTACCGTCATCAAGCTTATTGCCCTTGATCTTTTTCGAACCCCATGTATCGGCGTCGACCCAGCCATCCTTAGACGCATGACTGTTGGTAGTGCCGTCCCAAATGTAGAAGTTGATCTTCTTGGAGTTCCAGTCACCTGGATCGAACCTGATAGTGCCTGTTACACCGGAGGTTTCCTCATCAACGGCAGCTGCGCTTGCCGACAAGGAGGTGCTTGTTGCCGCTATGATCATAGCTGCCGCCAAGATCGCAGATACAAGTCTTTTCTTGCTCATTTCTTAATTGCTCCCTTCTGATATAAACCGCTATTAATCTCTGAGCGGCTTTGAATTTATGTACATTTATATTCTAACACATATATAAACAAAATTCAAGCACAAGTTTGAATTTTATCATAAAAAAATTACAAATTCTAAATTTGAACATGTATAAAACAAAGCTGCCCGCAAAGGACAGCTTTGTTTATCGTTTATTTTGTTCAAATCTCCGCTTTTAACATGCAGATACAAGCCGCAGGCTTGCGTTCCGTTCAGACCGTACTCTCCGCTGAACGGAATATGTGACCCGCCGTCTGTACAAGCAGGTCACACATTCTGCGGTCATGTTAAGCCAGATCGACGCCAAAATTAGCGCAAAGAGCCGCAAGTCCGCCCTGGAAGCCGCTGCCGATCGCATTAAACTTCCATTCGCCTGCATGACGATAAAGGTCTGCAACAACTACTGCCGTTTCAACAGAGAAATCCTCCCCGAGATCGTAGCGGATAAGCTCGGTTCCCGATACGGGATCGAAAACTCTGATGTAAGAATTCTCAACCATACCGAAATTCTGCTTCTTAACGTCCGCCTGATCGATAGTAACCGTGAAGCTGATCCTCTCGATGTCGGCAGGAACCTGCGAAAGATCAACGTTGATGACCTCGTCGTCGCCATCGCCCTCGCCGGTTCTGTTATCGCCCTCGTGAACAACGCCCGGACCGACCTTCTGATTGTAGAAAATAAAGTCGTCGCTGCTTCTTACTTTGCCTGTACCTGCAAGCAGGAATGCCGCTGCGTCCAGGTCAAACGCACCGCCGCCGTCATAACGGTTAACGTCCCAGCCGAGTCCTACCTTGATCTGTGTGAGCGCTGCCGCATTCGGGATACCCGAATCTGCCGCTGCCTTTGCAAGAGATACCTTGCCGCCCTTCTTCAAACTAACTGCCATTGTAATCTACCTTCTTTCATCTGTGTGTGTGATTATCTGATCTTTTTGCCGAACACCGATCCAAATGTTTCATATGGTCTGTCACACTTCGGTTTTCGGCTTCCTCAACAGCTGCCCCCGCCCTGCGCCGATTCGGTATATCCGATATCCGCAGGCGGATCAATACTGTTATTGTCTTTACTGTTCATTTTTGATCACACTCGTTGTGAGATGATCGTTAATTGCCGCTTCGCAGCATCAAAGACCGAGAAGACCGCCAAGTCCGCCCAAGCCGCCGAGACCGCCTGCTGCGCCGCCTGCACCGCCGCCGGTAATACCGCCAACCATGCCGCCGAGCTGACCAAGTGTTCCCTGTACGCTCTGAGCCGCTCCGCCGAGAGTCTGGTTCTGCTGAGCCTGCGCTCTCTGACCGCTTGAGCCGCCGTCCATTCCGATGTTAATGCCCGACTGTCTTTCGTTCGGCTGAATGATAACCGTTGCTCTCTTGTTGCCGAGCCACTCGAACATATACGATTCACCTGATGCCTGTCCGATAAGGTTCTTCCACGAAAGATCCATCTTGAAGCCCGGATCATCACCGACCCAGCATACAACTGCGTCAGGATCGACCTCAAGCGTAGAGCCGTTCTGAACGTTGCTGAGCACGATCGGGTTGCCGTCTACAAGAACTGCAACCTGCGCATTCGGACCCTGACCTGTGAGAGTCGAGGTCGCAAGACCCTTCTGAGAGATAACGCCCTGAGCAAGGAATCTTACGCCGTATTTACAATCCTGCGTAAATGCAAGGATATTCTCCGACTCAACCGAGATCGTTTCGCCGACCTTGAGATTATATACAACAACGTGCTGAGCCTCGTTGCAGTAGTATGTAATATTGTCGCCTCTCGAGACGACCTTCATCAGCGGAAGGTTCTCACCCGTGAAGCGTCTTGCAAGCTGACCGAGCGCAGCCTGTGCAAGGTTGCCCTGAGGGCCGAGAAGAACCTTCTCAAACTGATAATTCTTTGCGCCGTAGCACTCGCCGCAAATAAAAGCGCCTGCCTTGGTGAAGAACTGATCTCCGCCGCCCTGGGAAGTTACTTTCAGTGTAAGCTCATTGATAGTTTCAAATTTAATCATTGATATTATCTCCTTATTAAATGACTAGCGCTGTCTGCGCTGTCTGTTGTACGATCAATTAATCTGCAACGTTCACTCCATAGACGCCGCAAAGTCCCGCAAGGTCGTGGTCAAATCCATTGCCTACAGGGTTAAATCTCCACTGACCGCCTTTGTTGTAGACCTCGCCTACTACCATTGACGTTACATTTGCAAAATAATCCGACAGCATAAATCTGACAAGCTCACGGCCGCTGGATTTGTTTATAACTCTTACGTAAGCATTCGTTACCATGCTGAAATTCTGACCGCGTTCCTTCGCCTCGTTGATGGTCACAACGAAGGTTATCTTCTGAACACGATTATCTAGCTTCCTGAGATTGATCGTAATGATCTCGTCATCGCCTGCGCCCTCGCCGCTCGAATCTCCCGAGTGGGAAACTGCGCCGTCCGGACTGAGCGTCTGACCGTAGAACACGAACCAGTCATCGCCAACTACCTTATCTCCCGCGCCGAGCAAGAAGGCTGACGCATCGAGGTCGCACGCCTGATTCAGCAGATCCCAACCAAGGCACACCTGGATCTCTGACAAATCAGGATCAAGCTGCGACAAAGACGTTTTCTGTCCTTTTTTCAGCTGCACTCCTCCGCCCTTCGGACGCTGACGAGCTGCTGCGGGCGGCTGCGTGTTCATCGGCTGATTGAACGTCTGCGGCGGCTGCGTGTTCATCGGCTGATTGAATGTCTGCGGCGGCTGCGTGTTCATCGGCTGATTGAATGTCTGCGGCGGCTGCGTGTTCATCGGCTGACCAACATTCTGCTGAGGTATCTGCCCTGCTGCCAGTGCGCCTGTCGGCTGACCGTTAAGCGCCGAAAGGTTATCTGCTGACAACGCACCCTTTGTGTTCATTGGTATATTGAACATTTGGATTTACCTTCCTTTCGTAATTCGTTCCGTTCAGCAAATATCGGCAATAATCGCCAAAATGTGTACAAGAACCTTATTACACTAATCATACCATAATAACAAACTAAAGTCAAATGATTTTTAACAATTATGAATAGAAATTTTATACTCGCAGACAAAATTTGTATACAGTTGTATAACGCCGCTTTAACGCACTTCAGCAAAAAACCTCCTCTTCGCGGTCGAAAAGGAGGTGATTTCTTAAAAGCCCTGCTTTCAGCAAGCAGATACAGCCTCATATACAGCAGGCTACATCTCATCTGCGGTTATTTTGCAGTTTTGATAAACTCAAAGTTATCTTTAATATATATTATCCCCGATATAACAGTTAAGATCGCAGATATCCACAGAACCGATTGGTTTATAATATACATCACTTGAAAGTAGTCAACCCCGGTCATACTCCACACGTTCATCACAGTAAGCTCTATCAGCCAGTTATTAAGGATCACTACGATTATTGCGATCATCTGACTGACCGTCTTCGCTTTGCCCCACATATTCGCCGCAACGACTTTCCCGTTCTCTGCGGCAATAAGCCTGATTGACGTCACCGTAAATTCACGGAACAGCACGATTATCATAATCGCCGCCCCCATAACGTCAAGCTGTATAAAACACGCAAAGGCGGATATGACAAGTATCTTGTCTGCAAGAGGATCGGCAAATTTTCCGAAATCGGTCACCATATTATACTTGCGGGCGATCTTTCCGTCGAGCATATCGGTTATTGACGCTATTGCAAATATTATCAGCGCGATCAAGTTGTTGTGCGGCAGCTGTTCCCACAAAAGCGCCCACGCAAAAAACGGCACTAGTATTATTCGCATCAGAGTCAGCTTGTTAGGTAAATTCACAAAACTCCTCCCATCAACATACCATCTCGCCCAGCGGGTCAATATCAAGCGTATCGGTGATATGCACCTTCACGATCTCTCCCGCCTGGGGCTTTCTGCCTTCTGTCGTAAAGAACACCTTGCCGTCCACCTCGGGAGCGTCCGCCCGGCTTCTGCCGAAAAAGCATTCGGCATAACGGTCGAAGCCTTCGACAAGCACCTCTATCTCGCTGCCGATAAGCCCCTCGCTGTATCGCTCCATAACATACTGCTGCTGAGCAGTCAAGATCTCCGCTCTGCGCTCCTTGATATCGTCGTCTATCTGATCGGGCATTCTTGCGGCGGGGGTATCCTCCTCACACGAATACGGGAAGCAGCCCATGCGCTCAAATCCGATCTCATCGGCAAACTGCGCAAGCTCTTCAAACTGCTCCTCTGTTTCTCCGGGAAATCCCGCTATAAAGGTCGTTCGCAGAACGATACCGGGAATGCGCTCCCTCAGCTTTTCGATCAGTTTTGTAAGGCTCGCTCTGTCGCCGCCTCTGCCCATTCGCTTCAGCACACGACTGTCGCAGTGCTGAAGCGGGATATCCATATATTTTACTATCTTAGGTTCGCTCGCAAATACGTCGATTAGCTCGTCCGTGATCGCCTCGGGGTAACAGTAAAG
>CACZCM010000088.1 GCA_902779615.1 uncultured Ruminococcus sp.
TCGGTTGGAAATCTCCTCGTGAATTTCTCAATCACTTTTTAGATACCGGTGAGGTTATTTTTTCTTGAAAAAGTGTAACACATCATTGACAAACCAACACTTTTAAAGTCTGTTTTAAACCACTGTCTCCGATCAATGTAATTAACTTAAGATTTGATTGAGCACCGCATAAAGCGTTCAACAAGTCTTTTCCAAACGGCTTACGGTTTCCAAAGGCAGATAATCTCGCCTGACGGCTTGGTCGGTACGTCTGCTGCGCAGCAATATCATTAACTAAAAACTTTAGCGTCGCCGCCCTTTTATCCTGCCCGCTTTTAGAAAAAATCCAGGCAAATCCATGTGATATTGTCTGTCTGACCTTCGCTCAGTGCATATGGGCACAGCGCACCCGCAAATACAAAGCACCGACAGACGCTGCAAACGCTTGCCGCAGCCCCCGACGGTGCTTGTTATTCGTTATTTACCCAAGAATTCCTTGATCTGACGTTCAACGCCCTCAGCTGTGCAGCCGAATATCTCAAGCAGTTCTTTTGCAGGACCGGAGTATCCGAACCTGTCCTGAATTCCGCACTTCTTCATCTGAACCGGACATTTCTGCGCTACAACAGACGCAACTGCATCACCCAGTCCGCCGATAACATTGTGCTCTTCGAATGTGATTATCTTTCCGGTTTCCTTAGCCGCCTTTACGATGATGTCCTCATCGATAGGCTTGATCGTGTGAATGTTGATAACTCTTGCGTTTATGCCCTGAGCCTTCAAGCTGTCGGCTGCAATAACGGCTTCTCTTACAAGCAGTCCCGTTGCGATAACGGTAACATCATTACCCTCACGCAGAGTTATGCCCTTGCCGAGTTCAAACTTATAATCGTCATTATTGTTTACGCTCTCAACCGCAAGTCTGCCCAAACGGAGATATACGGGACCGTCAAGCTCCAATGCTGCCTTGACCGCGCCCAACATCTCATAATGGTCGGACGGATTAATAACGGTCATATTGGGAATTGCGCGCATGATCGCAATGTCCTCCAGGCACTGGTGAGTAGCTCCGTCCTCACCGGTTGAAATACCGGCGTGAGAACCTGCAATTTTAACGTTGAGCTTCGGGTATGCGATCGAATTTCTGATCTGCTCGAATGCTCTTCCCGTTGCGAACATCGCAAAGGAAGCCGCAAACGGGATCTTCCCGCAAGCAGCAAGCCCTGCCGCAACGCCCATCATGTTGCCTTCCGCAATACCGCAGTCTATAAAACGATCGGGGTACGCCTTCTGAAAGATCGAGGTCTTTGTAGCTGCCGCCAGGTCTGCGTCAAGAACCACGATATTCTCGTTTGTCTTCGCAAGCTCGCAAAGAGCCTCGCCGAAGCTTTCTCTCGTTGCCTTAACTACTTTCTCTGCCATTACAGCTCACCTCCAAGTGCTTTAAGCTGCTCAAGCAGCTCGTTTCTGCCGACTTCATACTGCTCTGCGTTAGGCGCTGCACCGTGCCAGTTCACCTGGTTTTCCATGTACGAAACGCCCTTGCCTTTGACCGTTTTTGCGATTATCGCAGACGGCTTTCCGGTGACATTCTTTGCAGCAGTAACGGCAGCTTCGATCTCATCAAAGTTGTGACCGTCCATTTTGAACACCTCAAAACCGAAAGCCTCAAGCTTCTTATCGAGCGGCTCCAATCCGCCGACTTCTTCGACAGGTCCGTCGATCTGAAGTCCGTTGCTGTCAATAATTACAGTGAGGTTATCGAGATCATTATGAGAAGCAAACATCAGCGCTTCCCAAACCTGACCTTCCTCGCACTCGCCGTCGCCGAGAAGAGTATACACTCTGTAATCCTTGCCGTCAAGCTTTCCTGCAAGCGCCATACCGCAGGCTGCCGAAACGCCCTGACCGAGAGAGCCTGAACTCATGTCGATACCGGGGGTGCTTTTCATATCCGGGTGTCCCTGGAGCATTGCGCCGACCTTACGCAGACGGGGAAGCTCTTCAACAGGGAAGAAGCCCTTCATTGCCAATACGGCATAAAGCGAGGGGCAGCAGTGACCCTTCGACAGCACAAACCTATCTCTGTTCGGCATATCGGGGTTTGCGGGATCAACGTTCATCTCTTTATAATAAAGATACGTGTAAATATCGGCTGCTGAAAGCGAACCGCCCGGGTGACCGGACTTAGCGTTGAAAATGCCCTCTAAGGCATATATCCTTGCTTTACACGCAAGGATCTCCAGCTCTAGCTTTTCGTTTGAGTTCATATCGTTTTTACATCTCCTAATAAACAGAATTTCCTGTCAAAAAAAGTACAATGCGGAATTATCCCGTATCATTTTAACATATCGGCAAGATTAATTCAAGATTATTTTCCGCTGTCTTAATAGAAATATATTTCCCACTTTTGCTGCGTTTTTGTGGAAAATACACTGTATTTATAACGAGATACCCAAATGCGGACGATCATTATTAAATATGCTTCCGGAATTCCCCGGATCTGACGCATATTCCGATGTATTATAAGCAAATAAAAAAACCGACAAGGAAATGCTTCCCTATGTCGGTTTTGATGCGGGCATAACCGCAAATATTATGAACTCAAAGCACAAGCAAAGCTTTTAAACAAACCACGAAAGGATTTATTGTTCCGTATCGGAGAGCTTCGGATCGCTTTTTTTGCATATCTTCCGTGAATATGAAAACGGCATGATAAACGCCAAAAACAGGAGCTGTAAAACGGCTGCGCAGTTCGGGATATTGTTGTCAACGATCAGCGACCATGCCGCAAGGCACACGCCGATTATTCCCGACGTCACGCCGGAGAGTACCGACAGATGCTTTGTGCGTTTTTTTGCGTCCGGATCAGAGTCGAGCCAGCGAACATTTACGCCGCAGATCTGAAGCCTCTCCTCACTGTTGTACATTGAAGAAGTAAATATAACAAACGCGCTGATCATCACAACAATGATAGACGGCATTATCACGCCTATATTTTCAATATTGTTCAGTGCGATCCCCGTCATGATCCAGCTTATAACGGCGAGAAACCACGTGCAGACCATATCGATATTGTCGCTGCGCTTGCTGCTGCCCGACAAAAAGTCATCTATCTCGGTCGAACGTATATCTTCGCTGCTGCTTTCACGCTTTCTTTCGATCATCATAAAAGCTCCCGCAAGCAGCACGGGCAGCACCGCATAAAACGCATAAAGCCAGCGAGAACCGTAGAGAGCGGCCGTCCCCGACAGGGAGTACAGCGTTATTACCTGCGGAGGCATAAAAATGCCGATAACCATAATATTTAGTATTGTGTTTACACCGGAAAGTGTAAGTATCAATTTCCTCATTATAACGCCACCGTCCTTTCGGGTCAATACGATCTTATGTGAAAACATTCAGCGGCTCGGCAAATCGGAACACACATTGACCTCATTGCCGCAGTCGCAGGAAATGCTTATCCATTTAAATTATACCACTATGCCTTAGAAATGTCAACATTGGAGATTTGACGTGCCACGGCTTTTGAGCGAGTTAAAATTCTATTAACATAAAGTTTTTGCCCCGCTTTTTTCAAAAAGCGGGCAGGTTGCAAGGGCAGCGAGTCTCGCCTGCCGTCGGGGACGGTTCCCAACCGGCTCGGTCGGTGAGATCGCAGCCCCACAAAAGAGCTAAAGGCAAGCAAATAATTAAGAAAGAGAAAAACAATAGCAAGCGAAGCAGCAAATTGTAACCGGCATTAACAAAAAAGCCGTCACCAATGTGCCGTACGTATGGCAGACAACTGCTGAGTTCACAATCGGTCGGTACTCGCGTGCGCAGAGATCTCCGTCGGCAAAACGCGCCCCAAGCCCTCTTCATTGCCACGTACAATCCCGCATCAACTTCTTTTGTCAGTTTATTTATTTGTATCGCCATAAAATATGTAAAGCAAGCTTGACAAATAATGTAAAGCTTGCTATACTTGTATTGTAAAGTGAACTTTACACAGTTATCAACGATCGGAGGTGACTTCTTGAAAAACCGAATACAGGAAATGCGCAAATCACGCAAGGTCACACAACAGGAGCTGGCAGACGCATTGAGCGTTACAAGGCAGACAATCATCTCATTGGAAAACGGCAGATACAACGCTTCGCTCACCTTAGCCCACAAAACCGCCCAATATTTTGGCACAACGATCGAGGAATTATTCATATTCGAAGGTGACGAAAATTTGATCGGAGGATAAAACCATGAAAGAATTCAAAAAACAAATTGAGAAAAAATTAAAGTTTTGGACATTAATATGCTGCTTATACCCGTCCGTGCTTATTGCCTCAAAAGCAATATTTAAGAACGCGAATGATTTTGGGCAGGGAGTAGTTTTCGGAGCATGTTCAGGGGCAATGTTTGTGGCGATCTATTTTCTTCTTAGGAATTATTACGCGCTTCACGACGAAGAAAAGCTCAAAAAACTTTATGTGGAGCTTACCGACGAACGTAATAAAGCTATTGCCGGAGAAACCATGAAAACCGCAAGCGTGATAAATGTTGTTATTGCCGGGATTGCGTGCATCGTGGCAGGGTTTATCAACGTGACCGTTTCCATTACGCTTTGCGCCGATATCATATTGAACGTTCTTATCACTCTGGCGGTGCAGCTGTACTACAAGAAAAAAATGTGATTTCGCTGTATTTTAAAAGCAGGCAAACTCCGCCAGAGTATATTCGTATTTCGAGATGTCCCCGCATGGCAGCCTTTGCTCAAGGTCATACACTACGAAGCGGTAAAGCGCCCGGTGACCGATATATCTCCAGCAGCGTTCGCTTAACATCTTCGTCATGCTCGGGATATCTCGAAAGCTTTTCTTCAAGCTGCGGAAGATGTATCTTATTCACTCGACTGCGAACACTTTTTTCAAGGCAGTCGGACGCACGCTCCACTTCGTCGTCGGTCTTTCCGAGTATTTTGTAGGTATATACAAAAGGCTCACACAAATTCAATAGCGATTTTACAACGTCGCCGCTGTGGGCATATCGCAGCACACACGATACATATGCGTCGGTATAACGCTGACGAAGACGCTCGTCCTCATACACAAACAGACACAAAAACAATATGTGTATCTCGCTTTGACACATCGCTGCGCAGCCGGCCGAAAGCTCCCTGAAGCAGCGGCTATCGATAAAGCCCTTGGCGAGCGGCTCGTCGAGAAGCAGAAAATCGCTCATCGCCTTAGCCGCAGCGTTCTCTCGCTGCTCCGACGAAAGAGTTCGCCGAAGGTCATAATACGCACGGCTTACCGAAATCGTATCCAGCTCCTGCGCCCATTTTTTCAGCTCGTGAAAGCCCGCTTTCGAAAAACCTTCCGGCGGGTCGAACGATATCAGCGAGTCAATATGACCGAATATTTCCAGCTGCGCTTCAACACTCAGCTCCGCCGACATAATAAATTCGATCAGACGATCAAGTTCTCCGGGAGGGCAGACGTCTGCGCAGGCGCAGAAATATTCGCTGCCCGAGCATTCGTCCTTTCTGCGTATCAGCTTTATCGCAGCATTCATGCTCTCTCGTGTGTACCTGCCTTCGCTCCTGACGGCGCAGGCGAGCATTTTTTCGGCGGTAACGCTGTCTGCCGCTCCCGATTCGGCAATACTCACGCTCAGATCGACCGCACTTCTGCCTGCCGCTTTCGCAGAAGACCTGACCCACAGTGAAAGCTTTTCGGGCGACTTCCGTTCAAGTCTCTGACCAACGGAGATAACTGCCGCATTGAATAACCTTGAGGATCGACCGACAACTGCCAGCACCTTTTCCGGCGTACTCTGCCAGTTTAAGGCTGCCATCAAAATGTAACATAAAAAGCTGTATTGCTCTCGGCTTTTTAATATTTCTGAAAACGAATTATACCGAGCGGCACAAAGCGTAAAAAACATATCGCTCAGTGAAATCACAACATCTTCCCCGGCATTTTTCAGCTTGTGAGAATATCCCTTCAGCTTCTCGTCGGAAAAAACTTCGTCCAAAAGCGGTATCGCAGTCTCCCGCAGCTGATCTGTCTTCATCGCTGACCATATTTCCGAAAGAGAACTGTTGAGATCGTCTATCCGTTCAAGCTCGTCTTTTATGCTCCCCTCAAAGAACTCCGCTATCATGTCAAAACGATTTGACGCTGCAGCCAGCCGATTTAGCAGAGCGATCAGCGGGCGCCCTCGCTCGGAGTCGACACCGGCGAAGCGCTTGTATGCATCAAGCCCTTCACCGAGCAGATATGAACAGACTGCCGCATTCGAGGGCACGCCGTATTTTGTCAGCAGCTTAAGCGCCTCCAAAGCGTACTCGTAGCTCCATTTATCGCTGCGGTTGTCTGCCGACATAAGATATCTATATGCGCTGTATATATCTGAGATCTCCGACGATATTCTCTCCATATTGATACCGGGCATAACTGCGCCGCAAAAATCAAAAAGATCCTTTCCGAACTCCTCTACTGCCCGATAATACGGCTGAGCGATAGTTTCGTCAACCGTTACGTAAGCCTTCTTCTGCGCACCGTCGATTACCGCAAAATTTGAGGACGGCGTTTTACGCAGCGATGAACAATACACATCCTTTGGGTGATAGCCGACTATCATGTTGTATGGATGGCGCTGCTGGTTCATGCTGCGGTTTTGCAGCGCAGAGAACCTTCCGTTTTCGTCGGTATAGTAAAACAGCTCCTTGTCGGGCTGAGTTCCCAGCTTTGATCTGTTCGTTGTGAATGTGATCCTGCGCGCAAGCTCCTGCGGAAACGAATACTCGATCGCCGCGATCCACAATTCAACATTTTGAGGCTCGTCTTTTATGAGCAGCACCTTTCGCTCTCCCTCGGGCTTCTCATATTCGCGGAGAAGGAACCACACCCCCGCCTTTAAAGCTTCCCCCCGCCCGTCAAGAACGAACCGCCTGACAGCGTCCTCCGTAACAGAGCCTGACTGCGGCTGCGGGCTGATCTCCCGCAGCATCGGCGGAACGGGATTCGGATCGGTATCCATATAGTAATCGTTCTCGCTTTTTAGGTGCGCGTCCCACTGCGAAGAGCCAAACCAATAAAACGGATATCCTCCGATATCGCCGATAAAGCACTGCTTTATGTATGTGCCTGCACGGTGAGTTTTGCCGTTCTTTCTCGGCTGCCGGCAGTGCGGGCGTGCATACTCAAACGACAGCGCGTATATTCCTTCTCCAAGCGATGTATATTCGTAAGAATGAACGAGTCCTACCGCCGAATTCTCCCTCGAGCAATTCGGTGCCGCAAGCCTCGCCAGCAAGAATTCATAATTGTCATTAGCGCCGTGAGTTAAACCCTCGCTCACGGCGAACACCCCGAAACCGTCGCCCCTGACGACCTGTGCGTTATTCTTCAGATCTCGGTGAGGGGAGCTTCGGGTATATATAAGCTGACTTAGCATTTTATCCCTCCTTTTTTCTAAGGAAACACCGATCAAGTCCGTGTTTTCCTAAGCTTACCCGTCGTATTGCGAAACTGATCTGTTCAAAGCTCTGCTTTCAATAAGCCGACACAAGCCGCAGGCTTGCGCGTTCAGCAGAGGATTTAACCCCTATCGAACGTGGAATGTAATCCGCCGCCTTAAAACCGGTGGACATTCCCTCTGCGGTTATATGGTGGGTATTATCCCTTCTTTTGAAAGCATCCAAAGCAGCGGGTCCAGAACTCTGTGGGGCATTACCTTTCCAAGCTGAGAATTGCCCGTAGGAGGCTGACCAAAGCTTGATACGCCAAAGAAACGCACCTTGTTGCTCTTGAAGTTCGTATCTATAGCATCAAGAAATGACGTTTCGCCTCGGCTTAACAGCCAATCTCTTATCTCTGCGTCGACCGAGTCTGCATCGGCCTTGTCAAAGCCCTTTTTCGAAAGGTGCGGGCTTGGATTCATAACGACCGAGCTGCCAAAGCTTTCTCTGACCGTATCGATTTTTGTAAAAACAACGGCAACATCTCGATTGATAAGCTTTCCCGGAGAGAGTCCGCAATTGTTTCTGACGTAGTCCGCAATGCCGTCCACCATTTTTGCCGAAGCGTCGTTAACGTGGTCTGCTGTGGTAGACCAATTCAGTATATCCTCCTCGATCGTGCTGGCAACTCCCGGCAGCGCAAGAGGGTCGATCAATATAACAAGGACCTTAGATTCGTTTATGTAGCGGCTGACAACGGGATCGATGTGTTCGATATCCTCGCCTGCGCCGTCAAATATCGTCAGAGAATACGACGGTATCGAAAACCCGTTCATCTTGTTTTTATCTTTAAGCCTCCACAGCTGAGGCGGCGGCATTGCGCCCGCAGGCGTAGCGGGAACAGGCTCATGCATTGAGTAGATTATCCCGTCGTTTTCCTCAAACATCGCTTTTGTCAGCTCGTCCATTGGCGACGGAACGAGGTAAGATTCCGGTGAATGACGCAGCTCATGAAGCATCGTCGTAAGAAAATTAGTTTTGCCGGATCCTGTGATACCGAGTATGCTGAATCTCAGATATTTCGAATATGACATAATATCCGGCGGGAGCGCAGCGCTGCAGTAGCTGCAGATCCTTTCGCTTGCATAACCCGTGCAGCCCGGCCGGGTACATTTTGGCGTGCGCCGCAGAAGCAGCTCCGCTTTTGTAGGGACGGCGGGCGCGCCGCAGGAGCTGCACACCATTCTCAGATCCTGACTTCTCAGCTCTTTCAGGCAGTATGGACACAAAACCTCCGAAACCAATCTCAAATATATCAATCCTTTCTGAATATGGTTAAAAGCTCTGCTTTAAACAAGCAGAGACAAAGCCAAAGGCTTTGTGCGTTCAGTAGGGGATTTATACCCCTACTGAACGTGGGGATGGAACCCGCC
>CACZCM010000089.1 GCA_902779615.1 uncultured Ruminococcus sp.
GGAGCGCAGCTCCCCGAGGGGCGGCGGGCGCAGCCCGCCACCTATAGCCCCCTTCTTCCTTGAGGAAGAAGGGGGTTGGGGGATGATGGAGACGTCAAAAATCTGTAATAACGAGAAATATTGAAGTCGATAGTGAAGACTAAATGCTAAAGTGTGCGCAAGTGCCCGACGGGGGGAGACCACGCCGTCCGCAGAAGTACCGACCGACGCGGTTGGGAACCGTCCCCGACGGCAGCGGAGACCTCTGCCTTTGGAAACCGCAAGCCTTTTGAAAAAGTCTTGGCGAAAACTTTATGCTGTGCTCTATCGAATCTCAAGTTAATGACATTGGGGGCTAGCAGCCCCACAAAGCAGCTAAAAGCAAGCCGTCGCAAATGTGCCGGACGTATGGAACATAACGGCTGAGTGCACAATATGTTTACTTATTCAAAAAAACATAGATAAATTGCTCAAAAGCATTGAATTTTATGAAATTTTATGTTAAAATACATGACGAACACTGATTTTTATCGAATATATTTGCGAATCGGGAGGGGTCAGATATGTTTCTTGCTCATATCAGAGAAAGTGATAACGCCGTACAAACGGTATATGAACACAGCAAAAATACAGCGTTGCTGACAGAACGTTTTCTCGAGCCGATGGGACTTTGCTCTGTAGGTAAGCTTGTGGGAACCTTACATGACGCGGGAAAGCTCAGAAAAAAGTTCGACGATTATATACATGGCAGAACCAATTTAACACGAGGCAGCATCGATCATAGTTACGCAGGCGCAAAATATCTCGAATCACTGAGCGGTGACGAAATCAGAACAAAAACTGCGGCGATCGGTATGGCGCATACGATAGTATCTCATCACGGTCTGCATGATTGGATAGACAGCGATTACGAGGATTATTTCCTTAAACGAATCGAAAAGACTGACGGCTATGACGAGATCATTAGCAATATCGGCGAAATACTCAGTGATATCGATATTGACAGTCTGTTTAAAAAAGCGGTTGAAGAGTGGTACTCTGCGGCGCTGAAAATAAAAACCAATGATCCAATGGAGCGCTTTTTTTACATAGGTATGCTTGAGCGACTGATCCAGTCCGCCTTGATAGACGCAGACAGGACGGATACCGCCGATTTTATGTCGGGCAGAGATACCGTGCGTTTTTGCGCCGCAAAAGCTTTGTGGGAACAGATCGACAGGAATATTGATGAGAAGCTTTCCGGATTCTCGGAAAGAACAGACGCTATATCAATGCAGCGGCGCAGTATTTCGGATAGATGCGCGGCATTTGCGGAGCATAAGGTCGGCGCGTGCAGACTTATTGTTCCGACCGGCGGCGGTAAAACGCTTTCTTCATTTAGATTTGCGGTAAAGCAGTGCAAAAAGTATGATATGGAGCGAATTTTTTATGTAGCGCCGTTTATGTCGATACTGGAGCAGAACAGCGATGTTATTTCCGATCTGTGCGGAGAGGAAAATTTTCTTGAACACCATTCAAATATCGTGGCTGAGATCGATAACGATGAGGAATTGAAAGCATATCAGCTTTTTACGGAGAGTTGGAACAAGCCTGTCATCGCCACCACTATGGTGCAGTTTCTAAACGCATTGTTTTCGGCAAAAACATCTGCGGTCAGAAGAATGCATATGTTGTCGAATTCCGTTATCATTATTGACGAAGTGCAGTCTGTACCTTTAAGATGTACAAACTTATTTAGTCTGGCTGTCAATTTTCTGACCAAAGTTTGCGGCAGCGCGGTAGTGCTGTGTTCTGCAACTCAGCCCACTTTTGATAAGAATGAGCGCAGTCTGCTGCTTGACGATAAGCCGGATATGATAGAAGACTATGAGAAGGATTTTGAAGTGTTTCACAGGACGGAGCTCAGCCCCGAGCTTGAAAAATACGGATATGATCTCGATGAGGCGGCGGATTATTGTGAAAAAAGATTTGAGGAAAACGGTGATCTCCTGCTGGTAGTCAACACTAAAAAGCAGGCGCTTGAGATGTATCTCCGTATGAAAGAAAAACTCAGTGATAAAGCAAATGTAATACATCTCAGCACCAATATGTGTCCTGCGCATAGGAAAGAGCGTATAGAGCAGCTGCGCAGCGCTTTAGACAGAGAACTCCCTGTTGTATGCATTACAACACAGCTTATTGAGGCGGGTGTGGATATATCGTTCAGCTGCGTGGTGAGGGCTTTGGCAGGTCTTGATAATGCGGCGCAGGCTGCGGGAAGATGTAACCGCAGCGGTGAAAAGGGCAGAGTTTGTCCTGTGTATATCATAAATTTCAAGGGTGAAAACCTGGGCAGCCTTGAAGAGATAAAAAGCGCGAAGCGCATCTCGGAAAACATTATCAGCTATAACAAAGATGCAGATCTGCTTTCGGTAAATAAACAAAGCGAATATTTCGATCGGCTGTTTAAGGCTTATTCCGATAAGCTGGATTACCCTGCCCACGGAACAACGCTTTTGGAACTGCTTTCGACTAACCATAGAAAATGGGAAGTACGCAAAAGTCCCTACAAAGGTATCTTACAGTCATTCAAAACAGCAGGAGGGATTTTTAGTGTCATAGATAACAATACGAAAAATATTATCGTTCCCTACAATAAAGAGGCTGTTCGTATCATTGACGAGCTGAACGGCGATCTGCAGCCGTTTGAGAGGGCGGCGCTGCTGAGAAAAGCTCAGAAATATACAGTGAGCGTTTATGTGGGAATGGAAAGCGATTTGATAGAAATGGGCGCTTTATTTGAGAACAGCGAAGGTATATGTTCGCTTGATAAAAGATTTTACAGCAGCGAATACGGTATCACGACCGAAGGTTCCGAAAAAGAGGTATTGATATTCTGAATTTATAAAGGAGGTCAGATGATGGAAAAACATCGCAATACGGTAGAGTTTTGTGTGTACGGAAAAAACGCTTTGTTTTCCGACGTGCTTACACGAGTGGGAGGTGAGAAATACAGCTATCCTATCCCGACGTATGAAGCGCTGAAAGGGATACTTCAAAGCGTATATTTCAAGCCCACTCTGATATGGTACATTGACGCTGTGCGTATTATGAACCCTATCAAGACCGTGCGCAAGGGGATCCGTCCTATAAAGTATGACGGAGGAAACGATCTTGCGTATTACAATTATCTCGAAGATGTTTGTTATAAAGTAAGGGCGCACTTTGAGTGGAATTACAATCGACCCGAACTGGAGAAAGATCGGAACGAGCATAAGCATCATAATATCGCAAAGCGCATGATCGAACGAGGCGGCAGGAGAGATATTTTTCTCGGCACACGGGAATGTCAGGGATATGTGGAGCCTTGTGTTTTCGATGAAGGCGAGGGGGCTTATGATAAGGTAAATATGGATATGGCGTTTATGTATTACGCCATAATATATCCCGACGAAGCCGAAAAGGAAGAGGATAAAGGGTATATGACCGTGTGCTTCCGGCAGCCGAAAATGAAAAACGGCGTGATAGAGTTTATCAGACCGTCTGATATCCCGCCCGAACACAAGCGTCATATCAAAAAAATGGATATCAAAAAGTTTGGCAGGGACAATGAGAACTTTGTCGGCCTTCGTGAGTTTGAGGGAGGTGAGCTTGATGAGCTGGACGAATGAACTGTATAAGGTATATGAGCTTGCGGTTTCTGCCAAAGGCGGGGAAAAAATGCTGCCAATATCGCATTCAACAGCTCAGGCTCAGTTGACGGTAAAGGTAAATCAGGACGGGGAGTTTATCGGCGCGGAGGTTGTGAATAAAGAAGACGCTAAAACGATCATTCCCGTAACAGAGGATTCTGCTGCCCGAAGCAGCGGAATAACACCTATGCCGTTGGCGGATAAGCTGGTATATATTGCCGGTGATTACGGGAGGTATTCCGAGGGTAAGCGGTCGGATAATACCGATTTTTATAACGCATACATGGAGCAGCTTGGCGATTGGTGCAATAGCGATCATTCTCATTATGCAATAAGAGCGATCTATTCATATCTTTCAAAGAAAGAACTTATCAAAGATCTCGCCGCAAGCGGGGTGATAGTACTAGATGAAAAAACGGGTAAGTTCAGCAACAAAAAATTTGGCACAGTATCGCAGGCAGACGCGTTTGTAAGGTTCAGTGTCAGCAGTGAAAAGGGTTTGTGCGATACTTGGAAGGACCCCGAATTGCGTGATCGTTTCATAAAGTATTATGAAAAAACACTCGGGTATGAAGGTTTATGTTATGCAGACGGAAAAACCGGCGCAGTTACATATAAACATCCTGCCAAAATAAGAAACAGCGGAGATAAAGCAAAGCTTATCTCATCAAACGATACATCTAATTACACATTTCGCGGGCGTTTTTCGACTAAAGAGGAGGCTGTTTCCGTAAGCTACGAATATTCGCAAAAAATGCATAACGCATTGAAATGGCTGATAGAAGGACAATCGATGTCGTTTGATTCTTTGACGCTGGCAGTCTGGAACAGCGCATTGGACTTTGTTCCGAGTGTGATCGAATCAGCTTTTGAAATAATCCAAGAGGAGTACAGCTCTATTCCGGATTTCTCAAAGATGATACGCAAAAAGCTGATGGGCGGCAAGGCGGATTTTAACCCCGGCAGCAAAGTTATGATAATGGGACTCGACGCCGCGACCACAGGCAGACTGTCGATCGCAATGTATACCGAGCTTGCGGAATCGCAGTTCGCCGCTAATCTGGAAAAATGGCATAAGAATACGCTTTGGTCAAGGTTTAACACGAAGCTGAACAAAAATATTTTTGATTCATGCAGCCTTCCGCAGATCGCAAATTGTCTGTACGGCACGGAGCAGGAGGGACGGCTTAAGTGTGACAAAAAGGTATTAGGCGATACGATACTTCGCTTGCTGCCGTGCGTTTCGGAAGGCAGCAAGCTTCCGCGGGATATTGTCACGATTCTGGTGAACAGAGCGTCGACCCCGTTATCGTATGAAAAAGAGTATAACCACAGGATCATTGTTGAAAATGCCTGCGCGCTTATTTCAAAAGAATATAAAGACTATAACAAAGGAGAGATCAAGATGGCTTACGACCCGAATTGTACCGACCGCAGTTATCTTTTTGGCTGTTTGCTCGCAATAGCAGATAAAGCCGAAAGAGATACATATGAAACGGGAGAACAGCGTATTACGAACGCAAGACGTTTATGGAACGCTTTTTCCGCAAGACCTTATCACACATGGCAGATCATCGAAGAAAGGCTCGAACCTTATCTTGAGAAAGAGCCTTGGGTAATGACAAAATACACCAAGCATCTTAATGAGATAATGGCGAAGATGCCGCTCGAGGACTTTGCCGACAACAGCAAGCTCTCGCCAATGTATCTCATAGGCTATCACCACTACTATACACTTCTATGGAGCAAAAAAGAAGAGAAAAACGAGGAGGAATAAAAAATGGCAGTATTACAAAACAAGATCGATTTTTCGGTGATAATTACCGCAAAGAATGCAAACCCCAACGGCGATCCGCTCAACGGCAACCGCCCGAGAGAGAACTATGACGGCTTTGGCGAGATAAGTGACGTTTGTATCAAGAGAAAGCTGCGCAATCGTCTTCAGGATATGGGCGAAAAGATATTCGTGCAGTCCGATGACAGATGTGACGACGGATTCAGGAGCCTTCATGATCGGGCAAAAGGCAGCGCGGCTCTTGGCGCATTAAGCAAGCAGAAGAATCCCAATCGCGATGAATACGCAAAAGCGGCTTGCGCCGAATGGATAGATGTACGCAGCTTCGGGCAGGTGTTTGCGTTCAAGGGTGACTCGGTTTCTGTTGGCGTAAGAGGACCTGTTACTATTCAGCAGGCTGTAAGTGTAACGCCGATAGACATAACAAGTATGCAGATAACAAAGAGCGTTAACGGTGAAAGCGGCAAAGAGGGCAAGGCGTCTGATACTATGGGCACAAAGCACAGAGTCGATTTTGGATTGTATGTAGTTCATGGCAGCATCAACGTTCAGCTTGCCGAAAAAACAGGATTTACCGAAGAGGACGCCGAAAAGATCAAGCTTGCGCTCGAAACGCTGTTCGAAAACGACTGCTCTTCCGCAAGACCCGAGGGCAGTATGGAAGTTAGGCGAGTGTATTGGTATAAGCATGAAGGCAAAACACCGAAATATTCTTCCGCCAAGGTACATCGTCTGCTCAAAGTAACGCCGAAGGACGGCGTTGACAGACCGAATTGCTTTGAAGATTATGACATAAAGCTCGATAAACTCGACGGAGCGGAGCCTGAGATATTTGAGGGCTGATATGTACAGCGAAGACGAATACCTCATGCTCTCGGGATTGCAGCATTTTGTGTTTTGCCGCAGGCAGTGGGCGCTGATACATATCGAACAGCAGTGGGAAGAAAATTATCGCACAGCCGATGGTCAAGTCATGCACAGAAATGTGCATGACGCAGACTTCCACGAAAAACGAGGCGATACCATTATTACGAGAGCTATGGCTGTATCATCTTCAAGGCTCGGCATAAGCGGTGAATGCGACGTTGTGGAGTTTCGTAAAAGCAAAGGGGGGATCGGGCTTTTCGGCGTTGAAGGCAGATATGACGTGATACCTATTGAATACAAGCGAGGTTCGCCAAAAGAAAACAGCAGTGATATCATGCAGCTTGCGGCTCAGGCTATGTGTCTGGAAGAGATGCTTTGCTGCAATATACCTACAGGTTATCTTTATTACGGAGAGATCCGCAGACGAACAAAGGTGGTAATAGACGACGAACTCCGTGAGAGCACAGAAAAAGCTATCGAAGAGATGCACGATCTTTATCGGAAACAATACACACCAAAAGTAAAGCGCACAAAAGCCTGCAATGCCTGCTCTTTAAAAAATATTTGTCTTCCGGTGCTTTTTTCAAAGAAAAGCGCGAGAGATTATATAGAGGATATGCTCGGAAAGGAGGCGTGAGATGAAAAAACTGCTGAACTCACTCTATATTACCTCTCCGGACAGATATCTTTCCCTTGACGGTGAAAATGTTGTCATACAGCAAAAAGGTACGGAGATCGGCAGAGTACCGCTTCATAATCTCGAACGGATAATGACCTTTGGGTATACAGGGGCAAGTCCTGCCTTGATGGGCAAATGTGCAGCAAATGGAATAGAGCTTGTATTTATGAGCGGCAGCGGAAGGTTCCTTGCCCGCGTTGAGGGAGAAGTGAACGGTAATGTACTGCTTAGACGCCGGCAGTACAGATATGCCGATGATACGGCGAAATGTCTTGATATCTCCCGAAATGTGATATGCGCAAAGTTGTTCAACAGCCGATGGACAATTGAAAGAACGCTGAGAGATCACCCGATGCGTATAGATACCGATAAGTTCAACAATTGCTCTCTGCTGCTGAGAAAGTCGATAGATAATGCGCGGAATGCGGAGGATATAGACTCGCTCAGAGGTATCGAGGGAGAAGCGGCGCAGATATATTTCTCGGTATTTGACGATATGATCCTACAGCAAAAGGATGATTTCTCATTTGCAAACAGAAATAAACGCCCGCCAAAGGATAATGTAAATGCGCTTCTTTCATTTGCATATTCTCTGGCGACCGGTATGTGCGCTTCCGCTCTCGAAGCTGTCGGACTTGATCCGTATGTAGGGTTTATGCACACCGATCGTCCGGGCAGGAGATCGCTTGCGCTTGATCTTGTTGAAGAACTGAGAGCTCCGTTATGCGATAGATTTGTATTGACATTGATAAATAAAAAGATCATAACCGCAAACGATCTTGAAAAACGTGAGGACGGCGCCGTTATACTTACCGATAACGGAAGAAGAGCCTTTTTAACAGCATGGCAAAAGCGAAAAGACGATGAGCTGAAACACCCGTTTCTCGATGAAAAACTTGAATGGGGGATAGTCCCATACGCGCAGGCTCTTCTGCTGGCAAGATATATCAGAGGAGATATTGACGCTTATCCTCCTTTTATGTGGAAGTGATGAAATGCTTGTGTTGATAACATATGATGTAAGCACGACTGACAGCGCGGGAAGAAAACGACTGCGCCATGTTGCAAAACAATGTGTAAATTATGGGGTGAGAGTTCAAAATTCGGTTTTTGAATGTGTGCTTGATCCCGCACAATGCAGACTTCTCAAACAAAAATTGATAGAAACGATAGATGAGAAAACAGATAGTCTGCGTTTTTATTATCTTGGTGATGTGAAAAAAGCCAAGGTTGAACATTTCGGCTTGAAGCAAACGATAAAGGTCGATGGACCTCTTATATTCTGATGCGAATTACAAGTTCACATGGATTTAGTGGAGGATTCGCACCGAAAAAATGATCCGTTTTTTATTCTGTTCGGAAATACCAAATAAAGTGTAAAACGGATTTTGTTAAAAACGCATAGATTCAAATGATTATCATTTAATATTTTATGCGTTTTTGCTGTCTCTCCCCACATGGGGAGAGTGGATTGAAATCACCTTTTCAAGTGCAAGCCCGGCATACTTAGAATGTCTCTCCCCACATGGGGAGAGTGGATTGAAATACACTGCTTTTCAAGGCCTATCAGGGCGGTTACAGTCTCTCCCCACATGGGGAGAGTGGATTGAAATTTCGAAATATGGACAATACGGAGACACTGTATTGCCCGTCTCTCCCCACATGGGGAGAGTGGATTGAAATCGAACTACCATGGCGAAAAGATGATAGGTGATCTTGTCTCTCCCCACATGGGGAGAGTGGATTGAAATTATCATGCTATTGGCGTTGGTTCAAACTCGAACTGTCTCTCCCCACA
>CACZCM010000090.1 GCA_902779615.1 uncultured Ruminococcus sp.
CGCCCACAAACGGCTTGAACAAGCCTTTTTTTGAGGTGACAGTTCTCAAAATCTACTGTCACCCTACTGTCACCTCTGTCACCTGATGATCGCTTGTGGAAAGTTTGAGTAACTAACAGCAAAGGGAAAACTTCGGATCTATCTTTGCTTGTTTGAAGCAGAGCTTTTAACAAAAATCGAATTCAATTGTTGACAAAAACTGATTAATGTATTAAAATGTTATTGTAGTGAATTTGAGATTTTTATCGAAATCTGCACAATACAGTTCTCTGCGCAATAATCAGCGACAACGCATTCCCAAAGGAAGTTATCAGTCATGAACAGATCAGCCGCAGCAGCTGCCGCAGCAATACTCATTTTTTTTGCGGGCGGCTGCGCTCGTTATGAAACAGTAGATATTGACAGTGAAAACCAAGCGTATACACGAATACTTTATCGTGATGATGAAGTATTTACCGACGCAGATGATATTGATCCCAATGATTTCGAAGAGGATGAGGAAAGCTCGGCTGCCGAAGCAAGTCCGAAAAGCTCATCAAAACAAAAATCCACTCCTGCCGCGTCAAAATCTAAAAACAACGGAAAGAAAACGGAGCAGTCTGCCGCAGATACATCTCACCAGGCAGCATCTTCCTCGTCATCAGACGGAAGCTCCTCCGCCCCATTGGCGTATCCCCGGCAGTCATATTCATCGAGAAGTTCTTCGCTCCGATCTTCGTCTTCGAAGAAATATTACTACAGTTCGGGCGTTGATAAGCTGACTGTTTCGGCTGCGAAAAGTTCAAGCAGGACTGCGGCGTCTTCCGAAAACAAGCGTACCGTTTACCCTCACTATGAATACACTCCGGATTCCAACGGAACGTTTTCGGAAAAGGATCTTACGTTTAATGCGATAAAAGATTATCTTGATTTTGGCGACAAAGAACAATTTGTAAAATATGTTCTGGGTGACACAAGAAATTTAATATACAATGAAGAAGAAACCGAGAAAACGATCATTTATCACGACTGCAGCGTAATTTTGACGCTCGATAACAACAGTGGTGAATATTATTTGTCAAATATTATTGTTCCGTATGAGTCATACTATATTACATCAAGAGGGATAGAAACACAGTCCCCCGCCGAAGACGTCATCTCTACCTACGGTCAGCCCCACGAGATCGTGACGTTGTCTTCCGAGCCAAACGAAGAAATATCTGACAATGAACCTAACGGCGGCGAGTCTGATGACCCGATCGGCACCGACAATATATCCGACAGCGAGCAGAACGTCAATGAAAACGAAGATGAAAGTGAAACAACGGAGCAGCTTTCCGACACCGACACCAATAACAACACTGACACCGATACCGTCGCTGACTCCGAAAACGACAGCGACAGCAAAATTTCCGGTGAGCAGCCAGAACCATACGCTTCCGAACTTAAATACGTCTACAAAGGAGAGTCGGGTTCGCTTTCATTCGTCATAAAAAATGACGAGGTATACGAAATACATTACGATATAGTTTCGGAGTGATCAAAATGTTGGAATCCAACAACAACGGTCATCGTCAGCGGCTGCGAAAACGCGCTGCAAATTATGGTTTTGAGTCGCTTGAAAATCACGAGTTTCTGGAGATGCTCCTATTCTATGCGATTCCGAGAAAAAATACAAATCAAATCGCCCACGAACTGATCGCCCGCTTTGGGTCGCTGAAAGGTGTATTTAATGCTTCGGTTGAAGAATTGGAAAATGCCGGGCTAAGCCGACGCGCGGCAGTCTGGATCAATTTTATCTCCTACTATTCCGAGATCTACAAGCTGCTCTTCATTACAAAAAACAACGTTCAAACACTTAACCACCATAACTTTGCAGGGGTTATGCTATATCACCTTCGATACAAGTCAAACAAAAGAATCCTTCTCATAATGATCGACAGTGCCGGCGTGATAGTTCAGACCTCTGTCATTTCGATTTTAGATGACCCGAAAGAAACCATAAGGAACCTTTGTGAGGCGGCTGCGGCGAGCAAAGCGCCGCATGCGATCATCGCGTTCAAGAGATACAACAGCGGATTGATTCTCGATAACCGATACATTTCCAATGCCGAGGTATATATCGGTGCGCTGCGAACCTTGGGAGTTCACACGATCGACTGCGTTATCGTAGATGACTGTGATCTCTATTCATTTCGAGATCACGAGATGATGTAACTTATCGATACAATAAATGCTCACACCCAATTGTACCTGCTGCACTTTGGGTGTGTTTTTTTATGCTTAAAAAAATCAAAGCTCCCGCAATGCCGGCTAAGCGGCAAAACGAAAGCTTTGGTTTAACTGTATTATCTGCGGAAATTACGACGATCTCCGTTTCTTCTGTCTGTACGGGGTCTTCTCTGCTGATCGTTTATATCGTTTTCGGGAGTAAGCCCTTCCACCTCTATAAGCGCATCTCTTCTGGAAAGATTGATTCTGCCCTTATCATCGATCTCAAGAACCTTGACTATAATGGTATCGCCCTCGGACACAACATCTGTCACACGCTCGGTGCGCTTAACATCGAGTCTTGAAATGTGACATAAGCCCTCCATACCGGGAGCTATCTCGACAAATGCGCCGAATTCCATGATACGAGTTACTTTACCATAGAAAACAGCACCCACCTCGGGTCCTTTGGCGATAAGCTCAATAGACGCGATTGCCGACTTACACTTGTCTGTATCCATACCGCTTACGAACACATTGCCTACCTCGCCGTTCTCTTCGATGTCCACCTTGACTTCGAACTGCGCCTGAATCTCCTTGATCACTTTACCGCTCTTGCCGATGACCTCGCTGATCTTGTCGGAGGGGATAGTTGTGGTAAACATCTTCGGAGCATACGGAGAAAGCTCCTTCCTCGGCTCGGGAATAGCCTTGAGGATAACCTCATCGAGGATATAATTTCTTGCGATATGGGTCTTGTAGAGCGCCTCCTTGACCATGTCGGGAGTCAAACCGCTGATCTTAAGATCCATCTGAATCGCTGTGATACCATCTTTAGTACCGGCAACCTTAAAGTCCATATCGCCGAAGAAATCCTCCAAGCCCTGGATATCGACCATAGTCATCCAACGCTCGCCCTCGGTGATAAGACCGCACGAGATGCCTGCAACAGGCGCCTTGATCGGAACGCCGGCGTCCATCAGTGAAAGCGTGGAACCGCAGACAGAACCCTGAGATGTTGATCCGTTGGAGGAAACGACCTCACTTACAAGGCGGATCGCATACGGGAATTCCTCAACCGACGGGATAACCGGGAGAAGCGCTCTTTCTGCAAGCGCACCGTGACCGATCTCTCGTCTGCCGGGACCCCTGGAGGGCTTTGTTTCGCCGACCGAGTAGCTCGGGAAGTTGTAGTGATGGATATATCTCTTCTCTTCCTCGTCGTCAATTCCGTCAAGCAGCTGCTTATCGGAAACGGGACCGAGAGTTGTAACTGTCAGAACCTGAGTCTGACCTCTTGTGAACAGACCCGAACCGTGAACGCGGGGCAGCAATCCTACCTCGGACGCAAGCGGGCGGATATCGTCCATGCCTCTTCCGTCAACACGCTTCTGCTCGTCAAGAAGCCAGCGGCGAACGATGAATTTCTGAGTTTTATAGAGGCACTCGTCAATCTTTGCTTCCATATCGGGGTAGATCTCGTCAAACTTTTCGTGAACAGCTTCATAGATCGGCTTCAGCCTTTCGTCACGAACAGTCTTATCGTCTGTATCGAGTGCAGCCTTAACGTCTTCCTCGCAGAACGACTTGATCGCCTCAAACATATCGTGATCGGGTTCATTTGACGGATACTCAAACTTCGGCTTACCGATTTCGCTCTGAATGCCCTTAATAAACTCGATAATTTTCTGGTTTGCTTCGTGACCGGCCATGATGCCGTTGTACATAACATCGTCGGTCACGCAGTCTGCGCCTGCTTCGATCATAGCGATACGGCTGTCGGTAGATGCCACCGTGACCGCCATGCGGCTGACCTTGCGCTGCTCCTTCGTGGGATTGATAACGTATTCGCCGTCAACATAGCCCACCGAAACGCTCGAAACAGGACCGTTCCACGGAACATCAGATATCGAAATCGCAATGCTCGCTGCAACCATCGCGGTTATCTCGGGAGAACAATCGGGATCGACCGACATGACCGTTGCAACAACGGAGCAGTCGTTTCTCATGTCCTTAGGAAAAAGCGGTCTGATCGGACGGTCGATAACTCTTGATGTGAGGATCGCCTTCTCTGAAGGTCTTCCCTCTCTTTTGAGATAAGAACCGGGGATCTTTCCAACGGCATAGAGCTTCTCTTCGTAATCGACCGAAAGAGGGAAAAAGTCAACGCCGTCACGGGGCTTTGCCGATGCGGTAACGGCAGCCTGAACAACGGTATCGCCGTAGCGAACAAGGCACGAGCCGTTTGCAAGCTGAGCCATTTTTCCTGTTTCGACAACAAGCCTGCGGCCTGCAAATTCCGTTTCATACACCTTAAACTTGTCGAATGTCATAGCTTTGTTTGCCATGTGTATACTTCCTTTCAAAAATTGTCTGAGCAATGCCAACAATGCATTAGATCAAGGGAAGAACGGGATTTAGCAATAAAATTTACGTTCGCAGCTCCAAGCGCAAATTTTACCGCTAAATTGATCCGCTGCCTCCCCAAAAACGGGTATACCCTTGAGGACAGACACAATGTGCCTGTCCTCATTTGCAGATAATTACTTACGGATACCAAGTCTTGCGATGATCGAACGATATCTCTCGATATCGACCTTAATGAGGTAGTTGAGAAGGTTTCTTCTCTTACCAACCATCTTAAGAAGACCTCTTCTCGAGTGGTGATCCTTTTTGTGAGTCTTGAGATGCTCTGTAAGGTCGTTGATCCTCTTTGTGAGAACTGCGATCTGTACTTCGGGAGAACCTGTGTCGCCCTCATGTGTTGCATACTCCTGCATGATAGCAGTCTTTTCTGCTTTTGTCATTTTGTGTTCCACCTATCTGTAATATTAAATTTGCCGTTCGTGCATTTTCGCATCAAGCGTTCACAGTATACACATTTCTGCGTACAAACGGGGTCAGGTGAATGCCCGTAGTGCGGGCTTAGTCCGCCGCCCGTGAACTCGGCATAGCTTACGGAAGCTCCGCCCAAGGAGAATCCATCGGGCGAACCGCATAACTGCGGCATAAAGCTGCACAGTTATTATATCACAGTTCTGTTCATTTGTAAAGTGTTTTTTTGGTAAGCTCCACGTTTTGTGAATGAGTTAAGAGTTTATTAACAAAAAGTTTTCGCCAAGCCTTTTAAAAAGGGTCGGCGAAAACTTTAACTATGTTTGAAGCTGTGAAAAGCGATCAAAACATTAACTTAGATGATCGTTTGTCATACTTGGCGAATTATATCCGATCAGGGTCAAAGTGATTCGGCAAGTTCCTTGATATACGCTTTGAAATCGCTGCCGATCTCATTATGCGTCAGCGCCGTTTCAACAGCAGCCTGCATTATACCGAGCTTGTTGCCCATATCGTAGCGCTTGCCTGTATATTCGACAGCGGTCATGCCTTTAGTGCGGGCAAGCTCGCACATAGCGTCGGTCAGCTGGATCTCTCCGCCTGCGCCGGGCTTTGTGTTGTCGAGTATGTCGAATATTTCCGGCGGGAGAATGCATCTTCCCAGAATTGAGTAAAGCGAAAGAACCTCTTCGGGAGTCTGAGGCTTCTCTATCATATCGGTGCATTTAAATATGTTATCCTTGAGCGGCTCCACCTTCAGCGAACTGTACTTGGAGATGTCACTTTCGGGAACCTTTTTGATCCCCAGAACGCCAAGTCCAAACTCCTCATACGCTCTGATAAGCTGACCGCAGGCCGGGTCTTCGCCCATGATAACGTCGTCCCCGTAAAGCACTGCAAACGGCTCGCCGCCAACGAAATCTCTCGCGCAGTTGATGGCATGGCCCAAGCCCTTTGTTTCCTTCTGCCGAACAAAATACACCTTCGCAAGCTTTGAGATATTGACGATCTCGTCATATACGTCGGTCTTGCCCCTTGAGCTGAGCGCATACTCAAGCTCGGGCGCTCTGTCGAAATGATCCTCGATCAGGCCCTTGCCTCTGTTGGTGATGATAAGAATGTCGGTGATACCCGAGCGAACTGCCTCTTCAACGATATATTGAATGGCAGGCTTGTCTACTATTGGCAGCATCTCCTTTGGCATTGCTTTAGTTGCGGGAAGGACACGAGTTCCCAGCCCCGCCGCAGGAATAACAGCCTTAGTGATCTTCATAATAAAAACTCCTTCCGTTGAGGGGTAATATGCGATCTATTCAATACCGCATTATCACATAAACAGCAAAAAAACATATATCAGCCCGAATACGCCCGCAAGAGCGCCGTTGACGCCGCCGTTAAAGTAGAGCGAATGGGCAGTTTCGGTTGGCGAAAGCGACTGCTCGCCTGCGAGCCTTTTGACCTCGCCGATCTTTTCGACGCACCGCTTGTAGTAGATCTTGTTGGCAATACCACCGCTGACAGCCATCAGTATCAGCTGAAGGATCATCAAAAGGGTCGGAACCATCATGAAAAACTGCTCCTTTGCAGGAAGCTTCTGCATTTCAAGTGAGAGCTGCATATACTGATCCATCGTCAGCTGGGAGATCTGCGACGCAGTCAGCCCGATAGTTCCGAGCAGTTTATTCATCACCTCAAGACTGAGCGTCTGTGTAAAATAAATCTTAAGTGAATAGAGAAGTACCTCTATCGATAATAGGAGAGCACCGACCTTATATAGCTTTCGATAGATAAACCATACTCCCGAAAACAGCGCCGCACTGAAATTGAATTTTCGGGCGCCTTCCTTTATGCGGCGGAACGCGCGCAGATAATACGGTGTATTCAGCGCAACAAAGCACGCCATATCTCCCGCAGTAACATGATCGTCATATTCGGTATTCGGCGGGATATCGGCAGCCTGACTGAGCATAAACGCAGTGAACTGCTCGGGATCATTCAGATCGAACGGCGCACCTGCCGATGACTCTGCAAAGTTATCTCCTTCCGAAAAAGCCGCCCCGCAGCTGTCGCAAAAGCGGGCAGACTTTCGGTTGGGAGCGCCGCAGGAATGGCAGAACTTTGCCGAAGACGAGGCCTTTTCAAGGCTTATCTTAGCTTGATCCGACTCGTTGTTTTTGGGACGTTTGTCTGAGGCATTAGCCGAACGAGAGATCTTATCGAAGCCCTCAAAGACAAACCCGCTGCCGTGTTTTTCGGCGTTCGGACAAGCGTTGTTTATATTATAGCAGTTTCTGTGCATTGGAGTGCCGCATTCAGGACATACCACAACGTCATCACCGCTAACAAAATCCTTCTCGCATATCCCGCATTTGAGTCCGATGTAATCCATTTACTCCACCTTCCCGTATCATCCGGAATTATCTTAATACTGCATGGTCACTAATTATTATACCAAATCGTATTTATAATTACAACAGATTTTTGATTTTATGGAAAATTTTCGTATTAAGATAAATAATGATAAACTAATGTCATTCATTTAGGTAATTTTTCACAATCAATTATTACGATCAGCTAAAAGCAGAATCTAAAAATATTTTTGTATTTATATATTTTTAATTACGAATGGAATGCTCCACGTTCATGATGAGTATAGATCCCCTGCTGACCGCACAATGCGGCCTTGTCTCCGATCGTTTAAATCGAAGCTTTTAATTATAATGTCTGGAGCTGCTGCATTTTCTTCCAATTCAGAAAGCCGTAGATATCATTTGCGAAGAACATCACAAAACAGCATATCATTGGGATATATGACAACTCGCGAACCGACGCCAATGTCCACAAAACTATCAGCACGAGGTCGTTTGCGGCATATCCCAGCGCATAATACGGACTTCTCAGGAACGTAAGCGATGCTGCGGCAAAGCTTGTTGCGACCGAAACCGTGCTGAATGCAAGGCTTGCATTGCCAAGAGCTTTCAGTATAAAATAGAAAATGGCAGTTACAAGAACGGTCAGCACCGACAGTATCGCCAGCTTTTTCTTCGTCAGTTCGGCGATCTCGACTGTTCGTGTTCCTCGATACGGGTGATGCAGCCAATTTATCATTGTAACAACTGCGATCGGCGCAGACATTCCGAGATACGTTATCATTTCACCGTAATATTGGCAATAAAATGATATTATTCCATAAAACACCGAAAAAACAACTAGCATAAGCTGCCCTGCCGCGCGTCCCTTTGCAATAAAGATCAGCGACGTTACGCCGATCAGCGAAGCGCACAGGCTGAGATAATCTTTATTCGGAACGGCAAGAAAGGACGCCGTTACGATAACAAGCGAAGTTATCCACAGCGTTCTTTCAAACTTCGTCAAAGAACGCAAAAGCTCCATATTCAACCTCCTATATTCTCAACGTCATCATTACTTCGGCAACTAAATAGCCGTAAAAAGCAGAGTCTTTTACTTACGGCTTTCGGGTCGGTTCTCGTCTGCCTTTAAAAACCGCAAGCCTTTTGATAAAGGCTTGGCAAAAATTTCATGTTATGCTTATTACTCCGGCAATTATAGTGAACAACATTTGAAATATCCTATTTAGGTGGTGGTCTTGACCTAAGCATAAAATAAATATGCATATTACCGTTATGCAGATGATTCGTCTATTTCTTTTACCAACCGCTCTATCGCCGCGAGGCGACCTACTTTTGCTGCGCGGCAAAAGTAGGCAAAAACGC
>CACZCM010000091.1 GCA_902779615.1 uncultured Ruminococcus sp.
AGCCGTCCCCGACGGGGGAAACATCTGCGCAGCAAAAGCGCCACCGAGCCGACGGGCGGGACTTCGTCCCTGCAACCTGACCGTCCCTAAAGGGGTTTCCTTCGATCACCTTTTGAAAAAAGCGGGACAAAAACTTTGTGCTATGCTCAATCGTACCTTTTTATGCAATTATTCTTTTTGCTCATTTATAGCTTGTAAAACAAAACCGGCTTCACAAAACGTGAAGTCGGTCTTTTGTTGTGCGCATACCGTCAGTGTTGACACCACACATTATTTTATTATCGAAATAATATATTCCTCAGCCGCTGCGGCATCTGCCTTTCCTCTGCTCTCCTTCATTACGAAGCCTACCAGAGATTTCACCGCTTTCTGCTTGCCCTTTTTGTAGTCCTCAACCGCCTTCGGATTAGACTCAACCGCCTTCTCGCAAAGCTGCTTCATCGCGTTCTCGTCAAGTCCTGCCATATCGCTTTCGGATACAAATTCCTTTACGCCTTCGCCCGTATCGAGCATCTTCTCAAGCGTTGACTTCGCGAGGTTGTTCTTGATCTTGCCCTCATCGATAAGCTTCACAAGCTCGTTGAGCTGTGCTGCGGTCGTCTTGATATCAAAGCTTTCCTTGTCGTCCTCGGTTTCAAGGCGGCGGAAAACCTGACCAATAATGAAGTTCGCTACAGTTTTCGGATTCTTTACGCCGCTGCTTGCCTCCTCGAAAAATTCGGCAATTCTGCGGTATTTTGCAATATTTGACGCATCTTTCTCCGAAAGCCCAAGGTCGCTTACGTAGCGCGCCACCTTCTCAAACGGCAGCTCGGGGATCGTCTTTCGAAGATCGTCGATCTCCTCGTCCGATACGCTGATCGTCACAAGGTCGGGGTCACGGAAATAGCGGTAGTCGTTCGCGTCCTCTTTGCCTCTCATCGGCGAAGTCGTGTTCTCGGCATCGTTGTAGCGCAAAGTCTGCTGCTCGACCTCTCCCCCGTTCTCGATCAGATCGACCTGACGGCTGAATTCATACTCCATCGCCTTGCCGATAAATGTGATCGAGTTCATATTCTTGATCTCGGTGCGGGTTCCCAGCTTGTCGCTGCCCATCGGGCGCACGGAAACGTTCACATCACAGCGCATGCTGCCCTCCTGCATACGGCAGTCGGAAACTCCGATATAACGCATGATCTGCTGCAGCTTCTCAACGTACTCCTTCGCCTCGTCCACGCTGCGGATATCAGGCTCGGACACGATCTCGATCAGCGGAACGCCGCCGCGGTTGTAGTCGATATAGGTATCGCCGCGCTTGTGGATAAGTTTGCCGGCGTCCTCCTCGATATGTATCCTGTTAAGGCGGATACGTCTGCCGTTCGAAAGCTCTATATAACCGTTCTCGCAAAGCGGCTTGTCATACTGCGAAATCTGATACGCCTTTGGCAGATCGGGGTAGCAGTAATTTTTTCTGTCCATCTTGGAAATATTGGCGATCTTACAGTTTGTTGCAAGCCCCGCTCTTATCGCAAAGCGCACTACCTCGCGGTTCAGCTTCGGCAGCACGCCCGGCAGACCTATACATATCGGACAGCAGTGAGTGTTGGGGTCTCCGCCGAACTTCGTTGTGCATGCGCAGAATATTTTTGTATTTGTAGCAAGCTCCACATGTGTTTCAAAGCCTGCGACCATCTCATATTGCATGAGCGTTACCTCCTCATACTTATAGACTTACGCCGTAGCTTGACGGCTTGAATACCTCGCCGCACATAGTATTTTCGTATACCCATGCTGCGTTAAGTATCTTATCCTCGCAGAACTTGTCGCCGATAAGCTGCATACCGATCGGCATACCGCTGCCGTCAAATCCGCATGGGATACTGATACCGGGCAGTCCGGCTATATTAACGGGAACCGTGCAGATATCCGTCAAGTATGTTTGAATCGGGTCGCTGATCGCGCTGCCCTTCTTGAACGCGGTATTCGGCACGGTCGGCGCAAGAATTACGTCACAATCCTTGAACGCGTCTGCAAAGGCGTTCACGATCGAACCTCTGAGGTTCTGCGCCTTCTTGTAGTACGCATCGTAGTAGCCGGCGGAAAGAACGTAAGTGCCGAGCAGAATACGGCGTTTCACCTCTGCGCCAAAGCCCTCGCTTCTCGTTTTGCAAACCATCTCGTTAATATCATTGTAATTTGCGGTGCGGTAGCCATATCTGATGCCGTCGTATCTGCCGAGGTTTGAAGACGCCTCTGCGCACGCAAGAATGTAGTACACCGGAAGCGCAGACTTGAGCGCGGGCAGCTTGAATCGAACGATTTCTGCGCCGAGCGACTCGTAGACTTTCACAGCATTTTCGACTGACTGACAAATATCATCGGGTACGCCGTCGAAATATTCGTCCGCAACGCCGATCTTCATGCCCTTTATATCGTTTTTGAGCGACGAAAGAACATTTTTCCCACAGTTGCCTCTGCTTGTGGAATCCATCGGATCGTAATCGGAAATAGCGTCATAAACGATCGCTGCGTCCTCGACTGTCGTTGTGAGCGGGCCGATCTGATCGAAGCTCGACGCATACGCGATAAGACCGTATCTCGAAACCGCGCCGTAAGTAGGTTTTAGCCCGACAATGCCGCAGAAGCTTGCGGGCTGACGGATAGAACCGCCCGTGTCGGAACCCAAGCCGTAGGGGGCGATATTTCCGCCGACAGCCGACGCAACGCCGCCCGAGCTGCCGCCCGCAACGCACGTGATATCGTGGGGATTCGCAGCTCCGCCAAAGTACGAAGTTTCGCACGACGAGCCCATCGCGAACTCGTCCATATTCGTTTTGCCAAGCAAAACCGCGCCCTCGCCCGAAAGCTTATTCCAAACGGTCGCGTTGTAGATCGGCTTGTAGCCCTCAAGTATTTTAGAACAGCAAGTAGTTTCGATACCTTTAGTCGAAATGTTATCCTTGAGCGTCATGGGAATGCCCGCGAGCGCGCCTCTGCTCTCGCCGCTTGCAATTTTTTCGTCAACCGCCTTTGCCGCGGTGAGCGCTTCATCGGATGTAACCTTGACATACGCATTCAAATCGCCGTTTGACGACTCTATAGCCGAAAGATATTTCTCGGTAAGCTCCGTGCAAGATATTTCCTTTTCATCGAGCATTTTGCCCAAACGTTTAATAATTCCCTCTGCCATAATTACACCCTCTTGCGGACAAGGAAATGCCCCTCGCCCGTATCGTTCGCATTTTTGAGTATTTCGTCACGATCGTATGACGGTACAACTGTATCCTCACGAAAGGCATTGCGAAGATTGTTGATGTTGTCAAATTCCTCAACGCCCTTCTCGGCTGCGCTGTTGATAGTATCGGCAAATTTAACGATATCGTCCATCGCCTTGGTCATATCGTCAAGCTCCTCCTCGGCAATATATAGCTTCGAAAGCCTTGCGATATTGATAATATCTTCTCGTGTGACCATAAGTCAGCTTCCTTTCGTGTTATCTGATTTTTATATGCACCTCGCGCAGCTGCTGCTCGGTAACCTCTCCGGGCGACCCCAAGAGTACGTCCTGCGCGTTGGAATTCATCGGGAACGCGATAACCTCTCTGATATTCTCCTCGTCCGTCAAAAGCATGAGCATTCTGTCAACGCCGGGAGCCATGCCCGCATGCGGCGGCGCGCCGTACTGGAACGCGTTGTAGAGAGCGGTGAACTTCGCTTTCAACTCGTCCTCGCTGTAGCCTGCGATATCAAACGCCTTCTTCATGATCTCAACGTCATGGTTTCTCACTGCGCCCGACGAAAGTTCCACGCCGTTGAGCACGATATCGTACTGGTAAGCAAGAATATCAACGGGATCCATCGTATTGAGCGCCTCAAGACCGCCCTGCGGCATCGAGAACGGGTTATGCGTAAAGATGACCTTGCCGTTGTCATCGTATTCATACATCGGGAAATCGACGATAAAGCAGAACTCGTACTTATCCTTGTCGATAATATCAAGTCTGTTCGCAACTTCGGTTCTAATCATACCTGCAAGCTTCGGCGCGTCCTCGGCGGAATCTGCAATAAAGTAGCAAACTGCGCCCGGCTGTAAACCCGTTCTCTCGATGAGCTTGAGCTTATCCTCGGCGGGCAGGAACTTGTCGATCGGACCGTCGAACGTCATATCATCTCTGACCTTGACGTAGCCCAACCCCTTCATGCCTATCGAAAGTGCATACTCCTCCATTTTTTTGAACCAGCTCTTCGACTGACCGGCGCAATTCGGAACATTGATCGCGCGAACCGTCTTGCCGCAGAACGGCTTAAAATCCGTCTCAACAAACATATCGGAAATGTCGGTGATAACGAGCGGGTTGCGAAGATCGGGTTTGTCGGTGCCGTACTTGATCATAGCCTCTTTGAAAGGAATTCTGACAAACGGGGGCTTGCTGACCTGCTTACCGCCGCCAAACTTTACGAATGTATTATACAAAACCTGCTCGGCAACTGCGAAAACGTCTTCCTGCTCTGCAAAAGCCATCTCGAAGTCGAGCTGATAGAACTCACCCGGCGAACGGTCTGCGCGAGCGTCCTCATCTCTGAAGCAGGGGGCGATCTGGAAATACTTATCGAAGCCCGACACCATCAAAAGCTGCTTGAATATCTGGGGAGCTTGAGGAAGAGCGTAGAATTTGCCCTTATGTTTGCGGCTCGGAATCAGATAATCTCTCGCGCCCTCGGGAGAAGAAGTTGAGAGAATAGGCGTAGAAATCTCCAAAAAGCCCATTTCATTCATCTGCTCGCGGAGGTAGGATATCACTTCGCTCCTCAAAACTATATTATCGTGTAATTTTTTATTACGCAGATCGAGGAATCTGTATTTCAGGCGAACGTCTTCCTTAACGTCCTTAGAATTTGAAATTTCGAACGGAAGGTTAGTCTTGCACTTGCCGAGGACGGTGATCGATTCGGTGTGAACCTCAACCATACCTGTGGCAATTTTGGGATTTATCGTATCCTCGTCGCGCTTTACAACTTTACCCGAAATCGTGACGGTGCATTCCTTATTTATATTTTTAAGCAGGTTATCATCGTGTACAACGACCTGAACAACGCCGTATTGATCTCTGATATCAAGGAACATAACGCCGCCGTGATCGCGAATATTCTCGACCCAGCCTGCCACTCTGACGTCCTGCCCGATATTGCTTTCGTTTAGCTCACCGCAGTTATGGGTGCGGTACAGATTTTCTCTCATCATTATCTCTGCCTTTCATGACTGTTTAGGATCGAACATCTACACACGATCCACAATTAATATCATTATACCATTTTTTGATAAATGTATCAAGTGATTTTTTCATATTTTCAGAAAATACACTTGCCATATTTCTTAAAACAAGAATATTACCATTCACCTCTTCACCGTACTCTGCGTAATATAAAAAGAGGTGATGATGATATGTGCAGCAGAAGATACATCACTGCATTGCTGATAGGTTTCGCAGCCGCTATGCTTCTGTCGGTATTTATCAGCTCGGTTTTTGTCAGGCTGCTTCTTGCAGCAGCCGCAATTCTGCTTGCTGTTTTCACTCGCTGAAAAGCTATGACCGTTTGAAAGGAGCGTTCTACATGAAATTCATTGTAATTGATAATCCGAAATTCTGGAGTCCTCTGCTCAGGTGCGTGTTTAAAATCAAGCGGGTAAAACAGTAATGCAAACAGCCGTGTCCGTAATATATGTGCGGACACGGCTTCTCATTTTTATTTTGCTGCGGCTTCCTTCTTTTTCTTGCGAAGCTGCCATATTACCCAAATCGGCGTAGCTATGCATATCGATGAATAACAGCCGGAGATAAGACCGATTATCATCGGGAGCGCAAAGCTCTGGATCGATGTAATATTATATACAAGGCAAACTACATAAACAGATGTAATAGCTGTAAGTGTAGTTATAGAGGTCATGACCGTTCTCTTGATGCACTGAGTCATCGAAAGATTATAGACATCAATTATTGACGCCTTCGGACCCATCTTAGCCTTGTTCTCTCTGATACGGTCGTAAATTACAATTGTATCATTAAGAGAATAACCAAGGATCATAAGTATAACTGCGATAAAGTTTGAATCGATCGGCATTCTGAATAAAACGAACACGATGTAAACCATTACCATATCGTGGAAAAGCGCCACCAAGCCGAACATACCTGCCGACACACCGCCGATCCTCTTGAATCGAATGGTTACGTAAATAACCATCAAAGCGCACGCAATTGCAACAGCCACAATACATTTTACGAAGAACTTAAGACCCATTGTAGCGTCAACACTTGTAAACTCGCTGGTTTCAAAATTATTGTCAGGGAAGGCCTCCTGAAGCGACTGAAGAATATCGGACTGAAGCTGTGCATCAACGGCATCAGTACCCGAAAACTGTACGGTAAGCGTATAGCCGTCGCCGCTGTCACTGTTGCCTGCAATATCCTTCGCAACCGTAAACGTAACCTTATCGTCGGGAGTTTTCTCCTGGATCAGCGACTTCATCTGATCTTCATCTACAGATCCGTTGTAGCTGTAAGAGATCATAGAACCGCCCGAAAACTGAATATCGAGAGAAACACCGAAAATAATATTAAAAATGATACCGATAACAATAATTCCGATAGAAATGCCAAAGAATATCTTTCTCTTTCCGTAGAAATCGAGCATTTTATCCTTCATTCTTAGCACCTCCGTAAAGTCTGGGATTTCTCAGGAACTTATAACCCGAAATAGACTTGAGCATAAGTCTTGCAGCGCCGATACCCATGATAAAGTTGGCGATCGTACCAACAAGAAGCGTATAGCCGAAGGCGTAGATCGCACCCGTTGTGGAAAGTCCAAAAATGAAAGAAAGCATATTGAACGGACCGAACACAAGAATAAGAATAACTGCGACAATGATGATCGTCATATTTCCGTCGATGATCGCGGAAAGGGAATTCTTTGTACCGGCATTGATCGCACTGTCGAGCGACTTACCTCTCTTAAGTTCTTCTCTGATACGCTCAGCCGTTAGAATATTTGCGTCAACGCCCGTACCGATCGAAAGGATCATTCCGGCGATACCGGGCAGTGTCATCGTAAAGCTGTTGAATACCGGGAAATAGCCCGACACGGCAACGATAATAATGGACATCTGTCCGATAAGAGCGATAACAGCAACAAATCCGGGGATCTTGAAAAATACGATCATAAATATCGTAATGAAGCACAGTGCAATAACGGCTGCAAGACCCATTGCATGGAGGGAGTTCTGACCCAATGTCGGGCTGATCGATGAAACGTTTACTGTTTCAAGTGTAAACGGAAGCGCACCTGCATTGATCTTAGTTGCGAGAGCAGTTGCTTCTTCGGCAGTAAAGCTGCCCGAGATCTGCGCTTTGCCTTCTGAAATGACCTCGTTTACAGTCGGATAGGACAGCATGATATCGTCCATCCAAATAGAGATCGTCTGGTTAAGATAAGTTGTGGTAGCTTCTTTGAACTTCTCTTTGCCTTCATCGTTGAATTCGAGCGAAACAACGTACTGTATCTGACCGTTGTCGTCGATAACTCCTGCCTCGGCTTTGGCGACCATTGACCCGTCGAGCAGTACCTCTTCCGCCGTTGAACCCGAGGGGGTCTTCATAACGGGATTGCCGTCTGCGTCATAATCAACGGTTTCATAGCTGTTGCCGGGACGGAATGTGAGCACGGCCGTTGCCGAGATCTCTTCTATAGCCTCGTTAGGATCATAGTTAGTGGTGTCTTCCTTCCAAGGGAAGCGAACAATGATCCTGTTGGAGCTTTCATCAGCATAAAGCTCGTAATCTGTTATGCTCGATGATACAAGTCTTGTTTCGATGACCGACTTAGCCGATTCAAGCTGTTCGGGCGTAGCCTCAACGCCTTCTGCAGGCCTGAATGTTGCTTCAACGCCGCCCTTGATGTCGATTCCCCATCGAATATCGTCAATACCCTTTATACGGGTAGTCTTGATATCACCGAACTGCGTATCGATACCTATTATCGAAGTCGCAGCCAAAGCGATGATAAGAAGCGCAACGATGAAGAATACGGGTTTTGCAACTCTTTTCATGCGTTTTAACCTCCGTAAATGTATATGGTGCAATGCTTGTGCCGCAAAAAAACTCTGCTGCGGCTTAGACTTATTATTCTGAGGATAATACCATAATTTCAATGCAAATGTAAATATAGCCAAAACTTGTGACAATACACAAAAAGCAATGGCAAGTTTGGTTACATTTGACGGAAACAGTATTTTCCTACAAGTCGTAACAGAGTTATTATAAAGTTTTTTTCGGAAAATGTCAATAAATTTACAAGAATTTAGTGCAGAAAATTAATATTTTTCGGAAAATCAATAATTATATCCCGCTTCCAATATTTTAAGATTGATATCCAGCAGATCTCTGTGACGAGCTGAAATAACCTTTTCTATAGCCTGTCCGACATTATCGAAGGAAAGGCAGTCTGTCTCTTTCAGCACCTTTCCGTGCATAACCATATTGCCAAGCCGGTTGTCACCGTTTTTGTCGGCGATCTCGGCTGCCGGCACATAGTAAACGCTTATATCGTCACGCTCGGCCTTTCTGTCGATCAATGACGATTCAATGAACAGCTTGCCGCCCTTCGCAACGGTCGGCTCATATTTGTCGAGCGACGGGCGATTCATGGCGATCACGATATCGGGGTTGTCAATGATCGGCGAACCGATCGGCTCATCACTGCGAACCTCCGGTCCGTATGACGGAAGCCAGCTGACGTATTTTCCGTCAAGCAGCCCCTGATATGTCAGCAGCTTTCCCGTAAAGAGTATGCCCTGCCCGCCGAAGCCGGCAATTACGATCTTAGTAGTACTCATTTTTCGCCGCCTCCGTTTTGTGCAAATTTATCCTTGTATACACCCAGCGGATAATACGGCATCATGTTTTCACGACACCATTCGAGAGACTGCACAGGCGTCATGCCCCAGTTTGTCGGGCAGGTAGAAAGCACCTCGACAAGCGAGAAGCCCTTGCCCTCAACCTGATTTGTGAACGCCTTCAAAATGGCGCGTCCGGCATTTTTTACCGCCTGCGGACTGTCTACAGACACACGTTCCAGATACGAAGGCCCGTCAAGCCCGCTCAAAAGCTCGCAGACCTTTACAGGATACCCCTGAGTTTTTACATCGCGTCCGTAAGGTGAAGTCTGAGTTATCTGACCCGGAAGTGAAGTCGGTGCCATCTGACCGCCCGTCATTCCGTA
>CACZCM010000092.1 GCA_902779615.1 uncultured Ruminococcus sp.
AAAGGATTCTCACGATAGGTACAGTCGTTGTAATATTTGTCGTTTGGATACTTGCCACAACTGTCGGAGGGGTAAAAGAATTGTTTATCCCGTCTCCGAAAAGTGTGTGGAACGCGTTTGTGGATGTAACAAGAAACGGCTACAAGGGCAGTACGCTGCTTCAACATATAGGAACAAGTATGAAACGTCTTGTTATTGCGTATCTTCTGGTCGTTGTAACGGCTGTTCCGCTCGGACTTCTCAGCGGTTACAATTCAAAGATCAGAGCGATACTTGAACCGATCATTGAATTCTACAGACCGCTCCCGCCGCTTGCGTATTACACGATACTCGTTCTGTGGATGGGAATTGACGAAGGCTCGAAGCTTGCGCTGCTTTATCTTGCCGGCTTTGCGCCGGTGTACATAGCCTGCGTTGCGGGCGTTATCCGAATCAAGGAGGATTACATCTACGGCGCGCAGACGCTCGGAGCAAATAAGCGGCAAATATTCTTTTATGTTATCTTTCCGGCGGCACTCACCGATGTATTCACAGGATTGTGGACAGCGCTCGGCGTTGAATATACAACGCTTGTAGCTGCGGAAATGGTTGCGGCAACTGCCGGAATCGGCTGGATGGTTCTCGATGCGTCAAATTACCTGAGAAGCGACGTCGTTTTTATGGGCGTTATTATCATGGGCATTACGGGAATTCTTCTCGACAAGATCATCCAGCTTGTAGAGAAAAAGATAATCCATTGGAAAGGCAGAAGCTAATTAAGGAACCACTTAATCCTTAACATATCACACAATTTACAGGAGGAATTTATTATGAAAAAATCAAGAATTATAGCAGGAATTACAGCGGCTGTTATCGCTTTATCGGCCTTCACGGGCTGCGAAAATAATACATCGGCAAGCAGCAACGAAGGCAGCAAGGCTTCCACCGTTACTATCGGTACGCTTGATCTCGTAAACGGTGATCTTATCGCTCAGTATGAGAACTGGTATGAAACGGAGCTTGGTGTTGACGTTAAGATCGTAAAGTTCGATTCGGGTAAGGATATCAACTCCGCGCTTGCGTCGGGCAGCATAGACATCGGTCAGGAGGGCACATCTCCGGCGGCTCTTGCGATTGCGAGCGGAATTGATATTGAGGTATTCTGGATAGGCGATATTATCGGTGCTGCCGAAACGCTTGTGGCAAAGAACGATTCGGGCATTACGACACTAAAGGATCTCGAGGGAAAGAAGGTCGCTACACCATTTGCTTCAACGGCACATTACAGTCTGCTCAATGCACTCAAGCTCGAGGGTATCGACGCATCAAAGGTTGAGATCATTGATATGCAAACCGATAAAATAAATGCTGCATGGCAGACGGGCGATATTGACGCCGCATATGTCTGGTATCCCGTACTTGGGGAGCTTCTTAAGGACGGTACTCCGATAACCGATTCCAAGCAGCTTGCCGACAAGGGCGTTCTGACGGGCGACACAAATGTCGTAAGCAAAAAATTTGCTGAGGAAAACCCTGAGATCGTTACAAAATTTGTAAAGCTCCAGCTTAAGGCAAACGATATCATTCTCAATGACAGCGAGAAGGCTGCCGAAGAGATCGCATCTGTGTTGGAGATATCCAAGGAGGACGCTGCCGAGCAGATCACTCAGTTCACATATCTTACTGCCGACGAACAGATAGATTATCTCGATAAATCCTTTGCGGCAACGCTTAAAGATACGGCGGATTTTCTCGTTGAGCAGAAGAGTATCACCGAAGCTCCCGATATTTCCGAATTTGAAAGCAGAGTAACATCGGAATTTGTAAAGGCAGCGGCAGCCGAGAATTAACGGAGGTGTGCTATGTCTGATACATGGAAAGAAAAACTATATGAACCGTCCGATGAGCTGATCTCCGTCAGCAACGTGAATTATACCGGGGCAGAGCCGATAGTAGAGGGCGAGCGCGGGGAGCTTATTTCCATCGATCACGTAGACCTCAGCTACAATGGCAATACAGGGCCTATCAAGGCTCTCGAGGATATCAGCTTCAATATTTTTCCCGGTGAGTTCATCTGTGTTTTAGGACCTTCGGGCTGCGGCAAGAGTACATTGCTAAAGATCCTTGCCGGGTTTATTCAGCCGACAGATGGTACGGTAAAGCTTGACGGCGAGGAAATTAAGGGAACGGATTGGCACCGAGGAGTTGTCTTTCAGAATCCGCCGTTGTACGAGTGGTTTTCCGTTCGCTCAAATGTAGCGTTCGGCCCGAAAATGAGAGGCGTTCCGAAGGAGGAATATGAGCCGCAGGTCGAGAAATATCTCGAAAAGGTGAATCTCAGCGAATTTGCCGATAAGAAAATTTACGAGCTTTCGGGCGGCATGAAGCAGAGAGTCTCCATAGCTCGAGCGCTGATAAACAACCCCGAGATACTGCTTATGGACGAACCGTTCGGTGCGCTTGACGCATTGACGCGTGAAAGCGTACAGGACTTAACGAGAAAAATATGGTGGGAGACAGGAAAAACGATTTTCTTCATTACACATGATGTTGAAGAGGCTCTTCTTCTCGCTTCGAGAATCATAGTGCTGAGCCGTCACCCCGGCAAGGTAGTAGAGGATATTAATGTCAGCTTCTCTCGTCAGGTCGTTGAAGAAGGATCGACAGACGTGAAGTTCTCTTCGGATTTCTACAAATACAGGGAGCGTTTGCTCCGTCTGATAAATTCACAGTAAAGGAGATATTTATATGTCTGATATCAAGGAGAGCTTTGGCGAGCTTATCGGTAATACACCTCTTTACAGGTTCGGGAATTTCGGAAAAAAGTACGGGCTTAAAGCGGAGATAGTCGCCAAGCTTGAATATTTCAATCCTGCCGGTTCAGTCAAAGATCGTATCGCATGGGCAATGATCGAAAAGGCAGAGCGTGACGGAGATCTTAGAGAAGGTTTTGTCATTATAGAGCCTACCTCCGGCAATACGGGGATAGGGCTTGCTGCCGTTGCTGCGGCTAAGGGATACCGAATAATAATTACAATGCCCGACACTATGAGCATCGAGAGAAGAAAACTTCTTAAAGCGTACGGCGCAGAGCTTGTGCTTACACCGGGATCTCAGGGAATGAAGGGATCTATAAGCAAAGCTTATCAAATCTCTCAGGAAATCCCCGGCAGCTTTGTACCGAGTCAGTTTACCAACCCCGCTAATCCCGAAACACACAGAAAAAATACGGGAGCCGAGATCTGGAGAGACACAGACGGCAAGGTTGATATTTTCGTTGCAGGAGTCGGCACGGGCGGCACGATCTCGGGTGTAGGGCAGTATCTGAAAAAGCAGAATGCCGACGTCAAGGTGTATGCCGTGGAGCCTGACAGCTCGCCTGTCCTGTCAAACGGAAAAGCAGGACCTCATAAGATACAAGGAATCGGAGCGGGGTTCATTCCCGATACGCTCGACACCGATATCTATGATGGTGTTATCCGCATTACAAACGAAGAAGCATTTGAAACGGCAAAGGATGTCGCAAAAACAGAAGGCTTGCTTGTAGGCATTTCCTCGGGTGCTGCCACGGCGGCGGCAAAGCAGCTTGCATTACAGCCCGAAAATTTAGGCAAAAGAATAGTTGTTCTTCTGCCCGATACGGGAGAGCGATACCTTTCGACCTCAGCGTTTTCTGCTGTCTGATTAAAACAGACCGGCAAGCCCTGAACCAAAGCAATGAATAATCCTCCGTACCCGATCAAGAGTACGGAGGATCTTATCGCAGTTTTATATTAGACTCTGTACCGCATCGTAGATCTTATGTGCTGTAAATGAATTGTTCATCGTGTAAAGATGTATCCCGTCAACGCCCTCTGCAACAAGATCTGTTATCTGGCTGACGGCGTATGCAATACCTGCATCGCGCAGCGCTATCGGGTTATCCTCGTAGCGCTCAAGAATACGCACAAACTTAGTCGGCAGCTTTATTCCGCAAAGCTTCACCATTCGCTCGACCTGCCTTTTATTTGTGACCGGCATGATCCCCGCTTCGATCGGTACATCTATCCCGGCAAGCTGCGTTTTTTCACGAAAAGCGTAGAAATCATCATTGTCAAGAAAAAGCTGAGTTATAAGATGATCGACTCCGCAATCGACCTTATGCTTTAGGCATTTAATATCTTCAACAGCATTTTTGCTTTCGGGGTGTGTTTCGGGGTAGCAGGCTGCGATGATGTTCAGATCATAGTTTTCATGAATAAATGTTACCAGTTCGTTTGCATGGCGAAAATCACCGGTTAAAACACAGCCTTCGGGAATATCTCCTCGCAGAGCAAGTACATTGTCTATTCCGCTTGCTGTTATACTGTCAAGTATCTGTGTTATTTGCTCTTTCGTATGGTTGATACATGGCAGATGTGCAACGGAGCTCACACCGTATTTCGTTACGATGTCGGAGGCTATCTTTATCGTTTTGCAGCCGTTTTTGCCGCCTCCTGCGCCGTAGGTCACGCTGATGAAGTCGGGGTGGATATCCGATAACTGCTCAAGCGTGCCGTATATAACGCTCTCGTCCGAGTCTGGCTTTGGCGGAAACACCTCCAGCGAGAATACGGTCTTTTCATTAAAAATATCAGCTGTTTTCATATCTTGCCTCTTTAGCTGCCGCAACGAGATTTTTAAGGCTCGGTACAGTTTCTTCTGTACCTCTTGTTTTCAGACCACAGTCGGGATTTATCCACAGCTTTGAAACGGGAATCCGCTCCGTCATCTTTCTGATCGTCTCCTGTATCTCGGCTTTGGAGGGGATTCTCGGAGAATGTATGTCATATACGCCCGGACCTACCTCTGTTCGGAAATTATTATTCTTCAGTACATCAAGGATCGTCAGATCGGAACGTGACGCTTCAAACGTGATAACGTCTGCGTCCATGTCGTCAATATCCTTAATTATATCAGCAAATTCGCTGTAGCACATATGCGTATGGATCTGAGTTTCGGGTCTGACGCCGCTGTGAACGAGCCTGAAAGCAGGTATCGCCCAATCGAGATAATCTTCCTTCCAATCGGATCTGCGCAGCGGGAGTTTTTCACGCAAAGCCGCTTCGTCGACCTGGATAATGCTGATCCCATTCGCTTCAAGGTCAAGCACTTCTTCACGGATCGCAAGTGCGATCTGGAGAGCACTCTCTTTGAGTGAAATATCCTCGCGGGGGAACGACCAGTTGAGAATAGTGACAGGACCTGTCAGCATACCTTTCATAGGTTTACTTGTCAAACTCTGAGCGTATGTAGACCATTTTACAGTTATGGGCTTGTTCCTTAAAATATCTCCCCAGACAACAGGCGGCTTTACGCAGCGAGTTCCGTATGACTGTACCCATGCTTTATCTGTGAAGATGAATCCATCAAGGCATTCTCCGAAGTATTCAACCATATCATTGCGCTCAAATTCGCCGTGAACAAGAACGTCAAGACCGATCTCCTCTTGCAGCGCGACGCAGTCAGCGATCTTCTTTGAGATAAACTTCTCATAATCCTCGGCGGAAAGCTCGCCTTTACGAAGCGCAGTTCGTGCTGCCTTAACATCTGCGGTCTGAGGGAAGGAGCCGATAGTTGTTGTGGGGAAGAGTGGAAGCTTAAAGCGCGCCTTTTGTATTTTCTCACGCTCTTCAAATGACGGCAGTCTGATGAAGTCTCTGTCTGTAAGCGCCGTTGTTCTTTCTTTGACGGCAGAGTCGCTGCCTATTCTCGGTTCGCTGTGAAGAGCAGCATTATCTTTGTATTCGGCTGTCTCATTCGGAGAATGGGAACTGAGGATAGTTCTGAGCTGTGCAAGCTCTTCGAGCTTCTCCTCGGCAAAAGCAAAGTGCTTTTTATAGCTCTCGGGCAGCTTTACCTCGTTTGAAAGCGCGCAGGGAACGTGCAGAAGTGAGCAGGATGTGTTCAGCACAATGTTTTCGGCGTGTTTTTTTATTTCATTAATAACGGAAACGGTGTCAGCATAATTGTTTCTCCAGATGTTTTTGCCGTTTACAACGCCTGCAAAAAGTGCCTTTCCCTTCGGGAAACCGTCTGCTTTTATGAGATCAAGCGTTTTTTTGCCCTCTGTAAAGTCAAGCCCCACGCCGTCAAAATCCAATTCGCATATATCATTATAGCAGTCGCGCACATCGCCGAAATACGTCTGAACGAGTACCTTCACGTCCTGTTTGTCGGCAAGAATTTTTTCGTACAATGCGTCAAACAGCTTGATATCCTCGTCCGTCATGTCCATAACAAGCGACGGTTCGTCAAACTGTACCCACTCCGCGCCAAGCTCGCTGAATCTGTTCAGCATTTCGGAATATGCAGCGGCGGCAGCTTCCACGAAATCAACAGCGCGCTTTTTGCCTGTGTATCTCGCAAGCTTCAGAAAAGTGTATGCTCCGATAACGACGGGCTTAGTCACAACGCCGCTTTCAAGTGCCTCCTTAAACAGCTCGAATGGTTTTGAGCCTGCAAGCTTAATAACCGTGCTGTCGTCAATCTCGGGTACCATGTAGTGGTAGTTTGTGTTGTACCACTTTTTCATGGCGAGCGCCTTGACGTCGCCCTTCTCGCCCTGATAGCCCCTTGCAGCGGCAAAGTATGTATCGAGTGTTGATAGACCAAGCGCAGTGTACCTCTCGGGAACGGCGTTCAGCAGGAAGGCTGTGTCGAGTACTCCGTCGTAGAAAGAGAAGTCGTTAGACGGTATGTAGTCGAGTCCGCTTTTTTTCTGTAATTCCAAATTGTACAAGCGTATCTCTTTTGCAGTCTGTTCCAGATCTGCTGCACTTATCTCGCTTCTGAAATATTTCTCCGAGGCAAATTTCAATTCACGAAGTCTGCCAATTCTCGGGTAGCCAATTATCGATGTTTTCATTTCCTATTCCTCCGGTATGTTTTGTTGGTATATTTATATTAACACAATTCCCGGAAATGTGTTAATATCAAAAAATCATACCGTACCATAGCTAAAAGCTATATCAGGCATCAGAAAGAAACGCTCTCAATATATTTATTCAGGTGATCAAGATAGCGATGGGTCATTTTATTCATGGGTCTGTCTGTGGTGATGATATACCCGATCTCCATATATTCATCGCTCTCCAGAGGTATTGCAACGATGTTGTCACCGTTAAGATCGGAGCTCAGAATACCCGATGAGATGGTGTAGCCGTCAAGCCCGATAAGAAGATTGAACAGCGTTGCCCTGTCGGAAACGATAATATTTTTGGGACTGTCGGCGGTTATATGAAGCTCCTCTGCGAAATAGAATGAGTTTTTGATCCCCTGATCGTAGCTGAGCCGTGGATATTCACGAAGCTCATCAAGAGTAACACTTTCCTTTCCTACAAGCGGATTCTGCTTGCTGACGAAGACATGGGGCTTTGCTGTAAACAGCTTCACAAACTTCATTTCCTCATTTTGCAGGATACGCAGTATTACCTCACGGTTGAACTTGCTCAGAAATATGATCCCGATATCGCTGCGGTGAGTGCGGACGTCCTCGATGATCTCAGCCGTTTTCAGCTCACGCAGCGTGAATTCATACTTATTTTTTCCGTACTCACGCACAAGCTCCACGAATGCGTTCACCACAAAAGCGTAATGCTGCGATGATACCGCAAAGGCTCTGCGCGGAGGCGGGGCGGCTTTGTATTCGTTTTCGAGAAGCTCGGTCTGTTCGACTATCTGACGCGCGTAAGACAAAAATTTCGTTCCGTCCTCCGAAAGATATACGCCCCTGTTGCTGCGGTTGAATATAGTTATGCCCATCTCTTTTTCAAGCTCCGCAACAGATTTTGAAAGGCTCGGCTGAGCAATAAACAGCCGAGCCGCCGCCATTGATATCGAGCCTGTTTCTGCTATTTCTATGATGTATTTAAGCTGATTCAGTGTCATTTCTGATCTCCTCTCTATGTCTTTTGTGATACGTATACATTATATCATGTGCTGTATCGGCGGTCAACTTTCGGTTTACAAAGCCAACGAAGCTGAAATACTATGGAGAGCAAGACCGCACCCGGAATCGATCAGAGGACGATAAATACATTGTTTTCAATGCTTTTTGCTGCCGTAGGAAGCCTTATCACTCCGTGTACAACGAGATCATGTTCCATACGATCTGTGAGTGTTTCAGGGGTTATTTGGAGTGCGCTGAGGGCGCTCGTGAAAATGGCATCATTTACGGCGCAGGCGTGTATAAGCTCGGCGAAATAAAAGAAAGCGCTGTTTTCAAGGAGGCTTGCGAGATGGGGTGCCCAGCTCGCTGAACGTGATCTTATCAGTGACTCCTTGATCAAAGCGTTGATAAGCGCGGACAAAAACGCGGACAAAATGACAACAAACAATAATGAACTTAAACTTCCCACATCAATACTCCTTCAAAGGTGACAGTTCAAGAGGAAGGTGACAGTACAGGTGACACAAAGGTGACAGTTCAAAACCTTTAAAACCGCATGGTTAAGCCATTTTTTTAAAAGGTGACAGAGGTGACAGTAAAATCGCACTTCTTATACAGTAAAATTGCATTTCTTATATATATTTTTTTACTATACTATTTATCTCTTTTATTTTTTTCAATTATTTTTACACTAAGAAATTAAAAACACTGTCACCACTGTCACCTTACGCCCACAAACGGCTTGAACAAGCCTTTTTTTGAGGTGACAGTTCTCAAAATCTACTGTCACCCTACTGTC
>CACZCM010000093.1 GCA_902779615.1 uncultured Ruminococcus sp.
GCCTCACAGTAGAACTCAACTGCGGCAAACATATTTCCGTGGTCGGTAACGGCGACCGAATCCTGCCCCAGCGCTTTTGCTGCGGCAACAAGCTCCTTTATGCGGCATGCGCCGTCAAGAAGGCTGTATTCGCTGTGAAGATGAAGATGCGTGAAACTCATTATATCACCTCAATATAACCACAGAGGGGAATGTCCCCCGGGTCTCGCCTGCCGGCTCGGTCGGTGCTTCTGCTGCGCAGAGGTCTCCACAGGAGACCCGCACCCTCTATAGGCGGCAGGTTCCATCTCACGTTCAGCAGAGGGGAATCCCCTGCCGAACGTACAAAACTGCGGCTTATGTCTGCTTGTTGAAAGCATAGCTTTTAATATGATCGCCGGTGCGAAGCGAAATGTTTTGCCCCTATTATTTTAAAGCTTTATGCTGCGGCAAGCTTGATATGAGCCGGTCTTTTGCAGGTGAATGTTTAATCCGGTCAAAACTTACCGCTTGCTCTCACCACGCTGTAAGGGATCTATATCATTCTCCCGGATCGTCTGCATTATTCCTGCCTAATATCTTTTTAAGGTATTGTCCGGTCAGCGACTCCTCGCATTCCGCTGCCTGCTCGGGAGTTCCCGTTGTAACGATCGTACCTCCGCCGCTGCCGCCCCGGGGACCAAGGTCAATTATATAATCCGATGTCTTGATAAAGTCCATGTTGTGTTCGATCGTGACAACTGTATTTCCGCTGTCAACCAGCTTTTGAAGAACATCGATCAGAACATGAACGTCGGCAATGTGAAGTCCCGTCGTCGGCTCGTCAAGAATGTAGATCGTTCTGCCCGTGGAACGCTTCGACAGCTCCGACGCCAGCTTCACTCGCTGCGCCTCGCCGCCCGAGAGTGTCGTTGCGGGCTGACCAAGCTTGATGTAGCCAAGTCCAACCTCCTTGAGCGTGTTCAGCTTTCGTTCGATCTTCGGGATATTCCTGAAAAAATCCACCGCTTCTTCGACCGTCATCTCAAGAACATCGTATATGTTTTTCCCCTTATACTTAACCTCGAGTGTTTCGTGGTTGTATCTTCTGCCCTTGCAGATCTCGCACGGAACATACACATCGGGCAAAAAGTGCATCTCGATCTTCAGTATTCCGTCGCCTTCGCACGCCTCGCAGCGCCCGCCCTTTACATTGAACGAGAAGCGACCCGAGTTATAGCCCCTGATCTTTGCGTCGTTTGTCGATGCAAACAGCTCCCGAATGTCGGTAAACACGCCGGTGTAGGTTGCGGGATTCGACCTCGGCGTTCTGCCGATCGGCGACTGATCGATGTTGATGACCTTGTCGAGGTTCTCAGTACCCGTAATGCGGCTGAACATTCCGGGGCGAGTCTTCGCTCGGTTCAGCTCCCTTGCAAGGTAGTTGTATAGTATCTCGTTCACAAGCGATGATTTTCCTGAACCCGACACGCCTGTCACACAGACAAACGTCCCCAGCGGGATCTCAACGTCAATGCCCTTGAGGTTATTCTCCGCTGCACCCTCGATCGTCAGACGGCTGCCGTTTCCTTTGCGGCGCTCCATCGGCACGGGAACATATTTCTTTCCCGACAAATACTGCCCAGTGATCGATCGTTTGCTCTTCATGATCCTGGCTGCATTTCCGCTGCACACAAGTTCACCGCCGTGAACTCCTGCGCCGGGCCCAATGTCGACGATATAGTCGGCAGCAAGCATGGTTTCTTCGTCATGTTCAACAACGATGACCGTATTTCCAAGATCACGCAGATGCTTCAGCGTTCCGATGAGCTTTTCGTTGTCGCTTTGATGAAGTCCGATGCTGGGCTCGTCAAGAATATACACAACGCCCATCAGCGACGATCCGATCTGAGTCGCAAGCCTGATCCTCTGACTTTCGCCTCCCGAAAGCGTTCCCGACGAACGCGACAGCGTAAGATAATTCAGTCCCACGCTCTTCAAAAACTCAAGGCGGGATCGGATCTCATTGATTATCAGCTCACTGATCCTTGAGTCACGCTCCGACAACTGCAAATTGTCAATAAATCCAAGCGCCTCTTCTATCGACATATCGCAGAATTCGCTGATGTTGATGCCTCCGACCGTGACCGACAGGATCTCCTTCGACAGCCTTCTTCCGCCGCACATATCGCATGGTATCGAGCTCATAAAAGACTCGATCTCCTCTTTTATCCATGCGCTCTTTGTTTCTCTGAATCTCCGCTCAAGGTTGTTGATGATACCCTCAAACGGCGTTTCGTATGTACCGCTGCCATATTCGCTTCGGCGAACAAGCTTCAGACGCTCTCCGCCCGTTCCGTATAGTATTTTGTCGAGCACGCCTTCCGGCAGCTCATTGATCGGCGTATCAAGCGAAAAATCGTACTTCTTCCCGAGAGCTTCCATATACATCGCTGCTATTGTGGAGCCTTCCATCGCCCATCCCGAAGCCTTGATCCCGCCCTGACGGATCGTCTTTGTGGCATCGGGAACAACAAGATCCTTGTCGATCTTCATAAATATTCCCAAGCCTGTACATTTCGGGCACGCCCCCGCAGGATTATTGAACGAAAACATTCTGGGAGTCAGCTCGTCCATACTTCCGCCGTGTATCGGGCAGGCATATTTCTGAGAATAAATACTGTCTTCCCCGCCGACCTCGCTGATGATTATGATCCCGTCCGAAAGCTTCGACGCAGTTTCGATCGAATCTGCAAGGCGGCTGCGGATCGACTTCTTTATAACAAGTCTGTCAATTACCACATCAATATTGTGACGCTTATTTTTTTCTAGCTTGATCTCATCATCAAGCGTATAGATCTCGCCGTCTGCACGAACTCTTGTGTAGCCTTCTTTTCGGGCTTTTTCGATCACCTTTGTGTGTTCGCCCTTTTTATCCTTCACAACGGGCGCCATTACCATGATCTTTGTGCCTTCTTCCATTGAGAGCACCTGCGCCACGATCTGATCGACTGACTGCTGCTCGATCGCCCTGCCGCATTCCGGACAATGCGGGATACCTATTCGCGCATACAAAAGACGCAGATAATCATATATCTCGGTGACAGTACCCACAGTTGAACGAGGATTCTGAGATGTCGTTTTCTGGTCGATCGAGATCGCGGGCGAAAGTCCGTCGATACTGTCGACGTCAGGCTTATCGACCTGCCCCAAAAACATTCTCGCATACGACGACAGCGACTCAACATACCGCCGTCTTCCCTCTGCGTATATCGTGTCAAAGGCAAGGGACGACTTTCCCGAGCCGGAAAGTCCCGTTATCACAACAAGCTTATCTCTCGGGATAGTCACGTCAATGTTTTTCAGATTATGCTCACGGGCACCTTTTACAATAATATTTTTTTCTGCCATTACTTCATCTCCGCAATTGTATTGTAATCAATATCTCTAATAATCAAAAAAGCTATATACATCATTAAAAGCTCCGCTCTCGACAAGCAGACAAGCCGTAAGCCTGTGCGGTTATATACTGCTGTACTATTTCAAAAATGCTGCATCTGTGAAAACACAGATACAGCATTTAGTAACCCAACTGTCGCACGGCGCAGGGATCTCAGAAGCTTCGGACAATTATTTTTCGTCCTTCTTTGACGGCTTACCAATCTTTGCCTTTTTCTCGGGCTTCTTCTCGGACTTTTTATCCGTCTTTTTCTCGGACGCAGCCTCTTTCTTCTCCGTTATCTCTTCGCTTTTATCATGATTTGCGCTTTCCTCATCCTTCGGCTCTTCGGCTTTCGGCTTCTCCAGAAAACGCCTCTCAATATCCTGCGGGTCGGTAGATTTCATGATGGTTTCAAACTCTTCGCCTGATATCTTCTCACGAACAAGCAGAACCTTTGCTACCTCATGCAGCTTATCGATGTGCTTTGTGAGTATCTCCGTCACCTTGTTGTAGCCCTCGCTGATGATCTCGTATACCTCGTCGTCGATCTCTGCAGCTACCTTTTCGGAATAATTCTTAACATGACCCATATCTCGTCCGATAAACACCTCGTTGTTGCTCTCGCCAAAGGTGATCGGACCAAGCTTTTTGCTCATGCCGTATTTTGTGACCATAGACCTTGCGATCTCGGTCGCTCTCTCAATATCGTTAGATGCGCCGGTAGTGATATCACCGAAGATCAAGGACTCGGCAACACGTCCGCCTAGCAAAACGACGATCTCCTCCTTCATCTCGTTGTAGGAATTATACATCTTGTCTTCGCTTGGCAGCGACATTGTATAACCGCCGGCAAAGCCTCGGGGTATAATCGAGATCTGGTGTACATCGTCCTGCGTTTCACAGAAATAATGGGCGATCGCATGACCTGTTTCGTGGTATGCGGTGATCTTCTTGTTCTTCTCTGTCATGACCTTGGAGCGCTTCTCCGTTCCGACAACGACCTTGACAGTCGCCTCCTCGATCTCAGCCATTGAGATCGCCTTTTTGTCACGTCTTGCCGCGAGCAGCGCCGCTTCGTTCAGAATGTTCTCAAGATCTGCGCCCGTAAAGCCCGCAGTCTGCGCCGCAATGACTCTGAGGTCAACGTCGGGTGCGAGCGGCTTGTTGCGTGAATGGATCGCAAGGATCTCCTCTCGACCGTTGATCGTGGGAGTTCCCATAACGACCTGACGGTCAAATCGTCCGGGACGCATCAGTGCGGGATCGAGAATATCGGGGCGGTTTGTTGCAGCAATCATGATAACGCCGATATTTGCGTCAAAGCCGTCCATTTCAACAAGCAGCTGATTCAGCGTCTGCTCTCGTTCGTCGTGACCGCCGCCGAGGCCAGCGCCTCTCTGTCTGCCGACAGAGTCGATCTCATCGATAAAAATTATACAGGGTGCGTTCTTCTTAGCCTGATCAAACAGATCTCTGACACGTGAAGCACCGACGCCCACGAACATTTCTACGAAGTCGGATCCCGAAATGGAGAAGAACGGAACTCCCGCCTCACCTGCAACGGCTCTCGCAAGCAGTGTTTTACCCGTTCCGGGAGGGCCCATCAGCAAAACGCCCTTCGGTATCCTTGCGCCGAGAACATTAAATTTTTCGGGATTCTTCAGGAATTCAACTATCTCTGAAAGCTCTTCCTTCTCCTCGTCTGCGCCCGCAACGTCGTCGAAAACATTCGGCTTTTCGTTGTCGTTTGAGTTTTTGATCTTTGCCTTGCCGAAGCTGAGCGCCTTGTCGCCGCCAAAGCTGCCCGACATTCGCCTCATGATAACGATCCAAATGACGATTATGAATATGATGAGTCCGATGTTGGGGATTATCGACCATAAGACGGTGCTGTCTATCGAACGCTCGATATCGTAGGTTATTTCGCTGCCCGGATCATTGATATAGTCCTTTATGTCATCAAGGAATCGCTGCGGATACGCAAGAGTATATGTTATCTCCTCGCCGCCGTCCTTAGGCTTGATCTTCAGCAGCCCGCTTTCGGCTTTGATCTCAAAATGCTCCACCTGCCCGGCGTTGAACATATCGATGATCTCGGAATACTCATGCTCCTCTTTCGGCGTTGACCATGCGATGAACGCCGCCAGCAGCAGTATCAGAACCGGAAATGCTATCCACAGTATAAGGCTCTTCCAGCTTTTTGAACTGTTTTTATTTTCCAAAAGAATACTCACTCCTCTGATTCCGGGCAATTTTTTGTAAGTTCGCCCTTATGTATTTCACTATCCGTTGCTGCGGATAGTTATGTATAACGGTAGGTTAGTCCGCCAAAACCCCCACAAACGGAAGCTCTCTGTATTTTTCGGCATAATCAAGACCGTATCCGACGACAAATTCGTCTTCGATCTCGATCCCGCAGTAATCGATCTTAATATCACGCTGCCGTCTTGAGGGTTTGCTCAAAAACGAACAAAGCTTCAGCGAGGCGGGCTTTCTTTCTCTCAAAATATCCATCACGCAGTCGAGAGTGATCCCGCTGTCAACAATATCTTCAACGATAAGGACATTCCTGCCCTTGATATCCTCGCTGAGATCTCGAATAATGTTGACCTTTCCGCTTGATTCTGTTCCGCTGCCGTATGACGACACGATCATAAAATCAACGCTGCACGATACGCTGAGACTTCTCATCAAGTCGCTCATAAACACAAAGCAGCCCTTCAAAAGTCCCACCAATAGAACTTCTTCTCCCTCATAATCCCGGTTGATCTCTGCTGCGAGTCTTTCTACTTCGCTGTCGATCGTTGTTTTATCGATCAGTATTTTTGATAGCTTTTTGTTCACTTTTGCTGCACCCTGCCCTTGATCTCAATGAATTCACCGCTGACCGCTGCGGCTGATTCTGATGTTCCTATTCCCTCAATCCACAAAACTTCACTGCCGTTTGCGGCGAGAAGCCGAGTTTCTCGATCCTCTCGTTCAAGCTTCAGCTCACTGAACAGCTTTTTCACAGTCTTTGTGCAGCCTCTGCCGAACTGAGTGAATGTATCTCCGCTTCTTCGAGTCCTTATTTTTGTATCAACTGATATTATACCACATGAAATGCGGTCAATTAATAATTTTTTGTTAATTTTACGGTTTTCTTCACAATTTACATTTATTTTATCGGAAACATCATAATGTTTTCCGTTATATTCAAAGCTGATCCCCGCCTCAAGCGGGATCTCAAACATATTTTTTTCAAAATTATTGTCTCCGCCCGAAAAGCTTTCAAACATGATAAGCCCGTTTTTCACACGAACACGCTTGTTTTTCCTGACCTCAACAGCGCCGCTGCCATTTTTGATAATGTCAAGAATAAGGTCTAGATGCTTTTTTTCGGCATTTAAGCCGAAGCTTTCGTCCAATTGACGGCGGACAACATACCCCATGAGCGCATTCGAACAGCCCAGAACTGCTGTTCTGCTTAGCGTATTATCCAAAACGAGCGCAGCCTGCCGCTTCTCATCGGCAAGCTCGCCGATGACTCCGCATGCGGATCTTGCGATCTCCGCCATTCTATTGAACGCAGTTTCAAACGACGGGTTGATCGTCCTCAACTCGGGCGCAACATTCAGTCTGAGCCTGTTGCGGCTGTAGTCGTCATGCAGGTTCGTGCTGTCGGTAACATAGCGAAGCCCCTGCAGCGCGCAGTAATCCTCAACATCGCTTCGAAGGCATCCGATCAGCGGGCGTATCACGCCTTCTCTTTTCGGCGGGATACCGCACAATCCGTCAAGCCCGCACCCTCTCGTCATATTCAGCAGTATAGTTTCTGCGTTGTCAGACGCCGTGTGGGCAGTTGCTGCGGCACAACAGTCAAAGCGGCTGCACAGCTGACCAAAAAACTCATATCTGACGCTCCTGCCGCACTCCTCCGTCCCGATGCCCCGCTCCTTGGCAAGCGCTCCAACGTCCACGTTCAGAACGTCAAGAGGTATTCCAAGCTCCGAACATAGTTCCCTCACAAAAAGCTCGTCCCGTCTAGATTCCTCGCCGCGCAGATTATGGTTGACGTGGGCGGCTCTGACGTTTATTCCGAGTGTCCTTTTGCTGCTCCAAAGAAAATGCAGCAGGCTGATCGAGTCTGCTCCGCCCGACACTGCTGCGATAACAGTCGAAACTCCGTCGAGCATATTAAAGGTGTCGATCGCCTCAAGCGCTTTTGTATGAAGGCAGCTCTTTGTTGGCATATCAATAATCCCTCGCAGTAAATCTCATCAACTCGCCCGACCAATGAAGCGGAACAGTACCCATTTCACCATGACGGTTTTTTGCAACGATACATTCGCCGGAGTCCCTGTCTTCATCCTCGTCATCTCCGCCCGTTTCGCTGTCGTTATAGTAGCCCTTTCGGTATAGAAACAAAACGATGTCTGCGTCCTGCTCTATCGAACCCGAATCTCTCATGTCAGACAGCTGCGGGCGGTGGTCGGCTCGCTTTTCGCTCTCACGAGAAAGCTGCGACAGCGTTATTACCGGAACATTCAGTTCCTTTGCGAGGATCTTCAGATTTCTTGTGATCTCCGAGACCTCCTGAACTCTGTTTTCGATGCGTCTGCCGCTTTGAAGAAGCTGAAGATAATCGATAACAACAAGCTCCACACCTTTCAGCCGCCTCAGCTTTGCCTTCATTGCAGGAACGGTTATGCTTGGCGTATCGTCAAGATACATTTCCGAACTTGAGAGGATATCGCCCGCAGGGATCAGCCTTGACCACTCGTCCTCCGACATCTTTCCTGTTTTGATCTTCTGGCTTTCGATCGCTCCAAGCGTAGACAGCAGTCTTGACGCAAGCTGCTCCTTCGACATTTCCAACGAGAAAAAAGCGACCCGCTTGTGCTGTTTA
>CACZCM010000094.1 GCA_902779615.1 uncultured Ruminococcus sp.
TCCTTTGTTATGTTTGTTGTGGTAGATTAACTGTAACACAGGTTTTTCCTATTTGCTATTCTTTTTTCTTAACTGTAACACATCAATTGTAATCCTACACAGTGGTTTAAAACAGACTTTAAAAGGCGGTTGACAAAATCCGCACATAATGATAAAATTATCGTGTGTGGGAGCGTGTGCGGAAGCACAGTGGATATTTTTATTGTTTATCAATGTTCTCTCACAATATCGGAGGTTGATTTTTATTATGAAAAAAGTTGCAGTTATCATGGGCAGCGACAGCGATTTACCCGTTGTTGACAAAGCCATGAAAACTCTTGATGAGTACGGCGTACCATATGAGGTACACGTTTACTCGGCTCACAGAACACCGGTGCAGGCGAAGGAATTCGCCGAAAACGCTCGCAGCAGCGGTTTCGGTGCTATTATCTGTGCGGCGGGAAAGGCGGCTCACCTTGCCGGAGCGATCGCGGCGAATACAACGCTGCCCGTTATCGGTATTCCGGTCAAGTCGTCAACGCTTGACGGACTCGATGCGCTGTTGTCTACCGTTCAGATGCCGTCGGGTATTCCGGTTGCGACTGTGGCTATAGACGGGGCGGCTAACGCTGCGCTTTTAGCAATAGAGATTCTTTCCGTATCGGACGAAGCTCTTGCGCAAAAGCTCTCCGAGGTTCGCGCGAAAAATGCCGAAGCCGTATTGGAGAAGGATAAGGCAGTTGCCGAAAAATACAACTAATCTGCGGGCACCCACCCGCGGGCAAACACGCGCTTTGGTTTGGAGTAGAATACAACTTCAGTTCCGCGCAACGGCGCGTCCGACGTGCCTTACTTGATAGTTGATAGTTAGTAGTTTACCTAACAATTACTAATGATCGTAAATAATAAATTATATAAATACAATAAAAATATGTCATATCGTCTGAATACTAAAAATCGGTAGTAAACAAATTAGTAACAGCCGTGGTTACTCAAAGCAGCAAACGCGGCGGGCGAGCGCCCGCAGGCAAATACGCGTTGGTAGTTATTAAAATGCGGAAGTCTGTTTTCGCGCATCAAAATACTTTCGGCGCGGCGATAGCTTACGGTTTGAGTATGCAAGGACGGAACTTGAAAAAATGGAGGAAATAAAAATGGAAAAGAAAGAGCAAATGTACGAAGGCAAGGCAAAGAAGGTTTTTGCAACAGATGACGAGAACTATTGCATCGTATCGTATAAGGACGACGCTACAGCAAACAACGGCTTGAAGAAGGGCACTATCGAGGGCAAGGGCGTTATCAACAACAGGGTAACGAACCACCTTATGAGAATGCTTGAAAAGGAAGGCGTACCGACTCATTATGTTGAGGAGCTTAACGACAGAGAGACTGTTGTTAAGAAGGTATCGATCGTACCTCTCGAGGTAATTGTGCGCAATATCGTTGCAGGCTCGCTTTCGAAGAGACTGGGCGTAGAAGAGGGCGTAAAGCTCGGCAGAACCGTGCTGGAGTACTGCTACAAGGACGATGATCTCGGTGACCCGATGGTCAACGAGTACCATATTCTTGCGATGGGCTGGGCTACCGATGAGGAGCTTGCAACTATCGCAAAGTATGCGTTCAAGGTAAATGAGGTTCTTACGAATTACCTTAAAGAAGCAAATATCGAGCTTATCGACTTCAAGCTTGAGTTCGGTAAGACTCCGGACGGCACGATCGTTCTTGCAGACGAGATCTCGCCCGACACATGCCGTTTCTGGGACAGCAAGACAAACGAGAAGCTTGACAAAGACCGCTTCCGCCGTGATATGGGCGGCGCAGAGGACGCATACCGCGAGGTAATGAAGCGTCTGCTTGGTGAGTAAATCAAAAAACGACAGAATACATACAGATTTTTTCCGGCGGGTATGCGCGGACGGTTTTATAGAGTTTGACAGAGCATAGCACGAAGCTTTCGCCAAGCCTTTTTCAAAAGGCTTGCCGCCGGAGGCTGATTGATTAAAATATTTTGACAATTCAATTATTGTTGGGAGAATTTTTATGATTAATGATTCCGGTAAGCTGCATGAGGAATGCGGTGTGTTTGCGGTCTTCAGCAATACAGTCACCGACGTTGCTCCTACTGTGTATTACGGATTGTTTGCCCTTCAGCACAGAGGTCAGGAGGGCTGCGGCATTGCGATAAACAATGACGGCGTTATAAGCAGCTATAAGGATTTGGGACTTGTAAACGATGTATTCAGCCATGACGTTATGAATAAGCTCGGTCAGGGCAACATGGCGATCGGTCATGTGCGCTACGGCACGACCGGCAACAACGACCGCATTAACGTTCAGCCTATTGTGGTGAATCACGTTAAGGGCAGAATGGCGCTCGCGCATAACGGCAATCTCGTTAATGCTGCAGATCTGCGTGAGGAACTGGAGCTTAACGGCTCGATTTTCCATACTACAAGCGATACCGAGGTCATATCCTATGTGATAACAAAGGAAAGACTGAATTGCCCGTCTATTGAAGATGCTGTCAATAAGGCGATGAATCGTATCGACGGGGCATATTCGCTTGTTGTGATGTCGCCCTCAAAGCTTATCGCAGCGCGCGATCCGCAGGGCTTCCGTCCGCTTTGCTACGGAAAAACAGATGATGGAAGATATATAGTTGCGTCGGAAACTTGTGCGCTGGACGCTGTCGGCGCAAAGTTTGTTAAGGATATAGATCCCGGCGAGATCGTTGTGTTTTCCGCAGAGGGCGTGCGCTCGATCACCGATCACTGCGGTCAAAAGGAGCAGTCGCTGTGCATTTTTGAGCATATTTATTTTGCAAGACCCGATTCCTTTGTCGACGGCAGAAGCGTTCACGCTTCAAGAGTGAGGGCGGGCGAGCTGCTTGCAAAAGCGCACCCTGTTGACGCCGATGTTGTTATCGGTGTTCCAGATTCGGGACTTGATGCCGCTATCGGTTACGCAAAGGAATCCGGCATTCCCTACGGAATTGGATTCATCAAAAACAAATATATTGGCAGAACGTTTATTGCTCCCGGGCAGAAATCCCGAGAAGACAAGGTAAGGATCAAACTGAACCCCATCGCCGAGGTCGTTGCCGGCAAGAGAGTCGTTATGGTTGATGACTCGATCGTTCGCGGTACGACCAGCGCAAGGATAGTGCGCCTTATCCGTGAGGCGGGAGCTGTGGAGGTTCATGTACGCTCGTCTGCGCCGCCGTTTATTGCCCCTTGCTACTATGGTGTTGATATCGATTCGAAGGATAAGCTGATTGCCTGTAAGCACAGCATACCGGAGATCAAAGATATTATCGGCGCAGATTCGCTGGGCTATTTGAGTTATGAGGATGTAAAGAAAATTGCCGAGGGCGGTCACTGCACCGGCTTCTGCTACGCTTGTTTCGACGAGAAATACCCCACGATAATACCAAAGGGCAGCAAGAATAAATTTGAGCAGCCCATTCCCGAAGAGAAAAAACTAAAAAACAAGAAGGGTGAGGAATAATGAACAGCAGCAGCGAAAGCTATAAGGCAGCGGGTGTTGATATAACCGCAGGATACAGAGCGGTGGAGCTTATGAAAAGCCACATTGCACGGACGATGACAGCGGGAGTTGTGTCGGATATCGGCGGCTTCGGCGGCCTTTACGAGCTTGATCTTGAGGGTGTGCAAAAGCCTGTGCTGGTTTCCGGAACCGATGGTGTCGGCACAAAGCTTAAGATCGCATTTTTGACCGACAAGCACGATACGGTCGGTATCGACTGCGTTGCAATGTGCGTCAACGATATCATCTGCTGCGGGGCTAAGCCGCAGTTCTTCCTTGATTATATTGCCTGTGGAAAGAATATCCCCGAGCGTATCGAGGCGATCGTTAAGGGCGTTGCCGAAGGCTGCGTTCAGTCGGGCTGTGCGCTCATCGGCGGTGAAACGGCGGAGATGCCCGGTTTTTATCCCGAGAACGAATATGATCTTGCCGGCTTCTCGGTAGGTGTTGTCGATAAGGCTAAGATCCTTGATAAAAACTCCGTTAAAGCCGGAGATACGGTCATCGCAGTTCCTTCAAGCGGCGTTCATTCCAACGGATTTTCGCTTGTCAGAAAGGTGTTCGGCATAGGCGAGGATATCGCTCACGACCTCGCTCTGCTCACCCCTTGCAGCGATCTTGACGGGAAATCGATCGCCGAAACACTGCTCACTCCTACAAAAATTTATGTTAAACCAATGCTTGCGCTCTTCGAAAAAGTTAATGTCAAGAGCGTATCACATATCACGGGCGGCGGATTCTACGAAAATATTCCGAGAAGTCTGCCCGAAGGTCTTACTGCGAAGATCGACAGATCGGCTCTCAGAGTGCTCCCGATATTCGATCTTATCATGAAAACTGGCAGCATCCCCGAGCGAGATATGTTCAATACATTTAACATGGGCGTCGGAATGAGCGTTATTGTTGATAAGGCAGACGCAGAAAGGGCTGTGGAGATCCTTCGCGAAAACGGAGAGGACGCATACGTAATGGGCGAGGTCATCACGGGCAGCCAAGGAGTTGTTATAGAATGAGCGAGGGCAAAATAAACATTGCCGTATTTGTATCGGGCGGCGGCACTAACCTGCAGGCGCTTATCGACAAGCAGAGAAGCGGCGTTATCACAAGCGGCGAGATAAAGCTTGTGATCTCGAGCAGATCGGACGCGTATGCGATAAAGCGCGCAAACAAGGCGGGCATACCGTGCGAGGTCGTATCGAAGAAAGAATGCGGCAGTCAGCAGGAATTCGAAAGACGGATATTATCGCTTTTGAAGGAGTACAATATCGAGCTGATCGTGCTTGCGGGCTTTATGTCGATACTCAGCGAAAGTTTCACCGCAAAATATCCGAAGCGTATAATAAACGTTCACCCCTCGCTGATACCGTCATTCTGCGGAAAAGGGTACTTCGGACTTCATGTGCATGAGGCGGCGCTCCGCTACGGCGTAAAGATAACGGGCGCAACGGTGCATTACGTAAACGAGATACCCGACGGCGGTGAGATCATCATGCAAAAGGCAGTCGAGGTGTGCGACGGAGATACGCCCGAGGTGCTTCAAAAAAGAGTTATGGTAAATGCAGAGTGGATAATCCTTCCGCAGTCTGTCCAAAAGGTATCCGAACTTCTTTTGAAGGAAAAGTCATAAGGGAGAATTGCTATGAATGTATATCAGACCGAAAATATCGGAAAGCGTATAAGCGGCAACCCATACGTTGGCAGAGGTATCGTTGTCGGTAAAACCGCCGACGGAAAGAAGGCTGCCGTTGCATATTTCATAATGGGTAGAAGCGATAACAGCCGCAACAGAATTTTTGTTGAAAACGGCGATGAAGTGATCATTCACCCGTTTGACGCAAGCAAGGTAGAAGACCCGTCGCTTATTATTTATTCGCCTATCAGAAAGATAGACAATAAGCTTATTGCCACAAATGGCGATCAGACGGATACTATCTATGATTTTGTTAAAGAGGGCAAAAGCTTTGAGGACGCGCTCGAAACAAGAGAGTTTGAGCCGGACGGTCCGAACTGGACTCCGAGAATCAGCGCAATGCTTACCTTTGGCGAGAAGCTCACATACAAAATGAGCATTCTCAAAAGCGCGGACGCAGAAGGCAGCGAGTGCAGCAGATTTACGTTCAATTACACCGCGCTTTCTGGGGTAGGACATTTTATCCACACATACGTGACCGACGGTAATCCTATCCCAACATTCCAAGGGGAGCCTGAGCGCGTAAATATCCCCGACGACATTGACGAATTTACAAGCGATATTTGGGATAATCTTGATCAGAACAACAGAATCGCTCTTTATGTTCGCTACGTTGACCTTGAAACGGGCGAAAATACAAATCGTATGATCAATAAGTTTAACTGATAGTGAAAGGATTTGCAGATTATGGCATCACAGAAGGAGCGTTACATCTCACCGTTTTCCACTCGATACGCAAGTGAGGAAATGCAGTATATTTTTTCCGAGCAGTTTAAGTTCACAACATGGCACAAGCTTTGGATCGCCCTTGCAAAAGCCGAGAAGGCAGCGGGGCTTAATATAGACGGCAAGCCTGTTATCAGTGACGAACAGATAGAGGAGCTTGAGAAATTCAGAGATATCGTAGATTACGAAACGGCGGAAGCGAGAGAAAAGGAAGTCCGTCACGATGTTATGTCGCACGTTTATGCTTATGGTAAGCAGTGCCCCAAGGCGGAGGCGATAATCCACTTGGGTGCGACTTCGTGCTATGTCGGCGACAATACCGATGTAATCATTTTGAAGGAAGCGTCGAAGCTTGTGCTTAAAAAGTGCGCGCAGGTCGTGAAGAACTTGTCGCAGTTTTCGGAGAAGTACAAGTCTTTGCCGTGCCTTGCTTATACGCATTTGCAGCCGGCTCAGCTTACCACAGTCGGAAAACGCGCAACGCTCTGGATGTACGAGCTTATTTCCGATATCGAAAACCTTGAGTATCAGTTGTCCAATCTCAAGCTTTTAGGCTCTAAGGGTACAACCGGAACTCAGGCAAGTTTTATGGAGCTTTTCGGGGGCGATGAGTCGAAGGTAAAGCTTGTTGAAGAGCTTATCGCAAATGACATGGGCTTTGAAAAGGTAGTTGCCGTGTCGGGTCAGACGTATTCGAGAAAAACCGACGCTTATTTCCTTTCCGCGCTTTCGGGCATTGCGCAGAGCGCATATAAGTTCTCGAATGATCTGCGAATTCTCCAGTCGTTCGAGGAAATGGAGGAGCCGTTTGAGAAAAATCAGATCGGATCGTCCGCTATGCCGTATAAGCGCAACCCGATGAGAAGCGAGAGAATTTCTTCGCTCGCGCGATATGTTATTGTCGATTCGCTCAATCCCGGTCTGACGGCGGGTACGCAGTGGTTCGAGAGAACGCTTGATGATAGCGCAAACAAAAGAATTTCTGTTGCGGAGGCATTCCTTGCGGTCGATTCCATTTTGAATATATATATCAATATTACTTCCGATCTCGTAGTGAATGATAAGGTCGTTACCCGCAGAGTGATGGAGAAGCTGCCGTTTATGGCAACCGAAAATATCATGATGAAAGCCGTTAAGAATGGCGGAAACCGTCAGAAACTTCACGAGCTTCTTCGTCAGCACAGTCATGCAGCTGCGGCAAGAGTTAAACGCGAGGACGGCGTGAACGATCTCGTTGACAGGATCGCTTCCGACCCCGCATTCCCCGTAACAAAAGAGGAGATCGTAAACGAGCTTGACCCGAGCCTTTATATCGGCAGATGCGTGTCACAGGTCAATGAGTTTATCGAAAACGAAGTGAACCCTGTTCTTTCAAGACTTTACGAGGGCGAGATCACATCGGAACTCAAGGTGTAACGTAATGAAAGAGCTTGAAACCAAACGGCTTCGGCTGCGTTATATAAATGAAAACGATGTCGAAACGGCATTTAACGCTTGGACGAGCGACCCCGAGGTTACAAAATATTTGACATGGAACGCTCATGCGAGTATTGATGAAACCAAATACATCTTTGATATCTGGATAAAAGAATACGAAGACCCCGATACATACCGATGGGGGATAGAACGCAAAGAAGACAATGCTCTGATGGGCATGATAGATGTTGTTCGCGTAGAAGACGGCGCGCCGGTCATCGGCTATTGCACCGCGAAGATGTACTGGGGCAACGGGTATATGACCGAGGCGTTAGGTGCGGTCGTTGAGGAACTGTTTGACAACGGGATCGATACGATCAAGATCTCCGCCGTTGACGAGAATATTGGCAGCAACAGAGTCATTGAAAAATGCGGCTTTCGGTTTGTAAATAAAACAATAGAAGCATTGTCAGAAATGAAGCCCGACACGATCGTAACGATCAACAATTATCGTATTGACAGATGAAGGGAAAGGATTTTTTCATGAAAGAATTTGAGTTAAATAATGCATTAAATCATAAGTCTTAATCCACCAAAAAGAAACCTCGGCCGATTGCTAAGACAAATATTGCTAAGCCAAAAGAGAGCTATAATCCTATCAAAGTTAGTCGGTAGATTGAAGAGGCTACAACAACGCAGACAACTTTAACATCAACAAAAAAGCGACCTGTAGGTCGGCCTAAAAGTGGCCGCAAGTCCTATCAGACGGTCCGATTGCAGAAACAAACAGTATTGAAAATTAATGCTTTAGAAAATGCTTTAAGCATTTCTACTCAGGACGAAACAGTCGACCAAGCAATAGACAGAGTGCTGAACTCACTTACTACTGACG
>CACZCM010000095.1 GCA_902779615.1 uncultured Ruminococcus sp.
TATATAAGTTCAACATGGACCAGGTGATATTTCACAAGCACACAGATCTGTGCGGACAGTATTTCTTCAAATGCCGAAGCAAAGGCGCGGTGTTTACTTCGGATATAGTTCGTGAGATCAATGAGCAAATCGACCATCTTTGTACTCTCAGCTTTAAAAAAGAGGAGCTTGACTACCTGCGTTCGATCCGTTTTATCAAAAACGATTACGTTGAGTTTCTGCGCCTTTGGCGACCTATCAGAGATTATGTCAAAGCGGAATTGAATAGTGACGGAGAGCTTTCGGTCGTGGTTGACGGGCCGCTGTATTCAGCAATGCAGTTTGAAATATATCTGCTTGAGATAATCAATGAAGTATATTTTAGAATGACATATGACTACGAAGTCCTCAGACGCTCTGCGGAGAGAAAGCTCAATGAAAAGATCAAGGCATTAAATGACGGTACATTCACATTCAGATTTGCCGAATTCGGATGCCGCCGACGCTTGTCGCGCGAATGGGAGGACGTTGTGGTAAAGCGTCTTGTAACTGAAACAAAAAACTGCATAGGAACTTCAAACGTGTATCTCGCCATGAAATACAACGTTACTCCGATAGGGACCTATGCTCATGAGTTTGTTCAGATGTATCAGGGGATCGACTCGATCCCTCTTGCGTATACAAACCACTATGCAATGAAGGACTGGTATGATGAGTATGACGGCGATAACGGTACCGCATTGACCGATACCGTGACGACCGACCTTTTCCTGCTCGATTTCAAGCGTTCAATGGTCAACAACTACACAGGAGTTCGCCACGACAGCGGAGACCCTTACGAATGGGGAGAAAAGATGATAGAGCACTACAAAAAGTACGGGGTCGATCCCAAAACAAAGCTGCTTCTTTTCAGCGACAGCCTCGATTTTGAACGTGCTCAAAAGCTTTATGACTACTTTTGCGAAAGGACAAAGGTTTCTTTCGGAATAGGGACCTTCTTGTCAAATGACACCGATGAAGATGCTCTTAATATAGTTATTAAGCTTCAGTATGTAAACGGCAGACCGGTAGCCAAGCTTTCGGATACGCCCGACAAGGCTATGTGCCGAGATGAACACTACCTTGAGTATCTTAAGCGTTCGGTTAATTTCAGACTCAACAGAGAGCAATAAAGCTAACAGCGCCCTTGGCAGCCGAAGACATACGTCTGCCCTTTTTGGGCACTTGAGAACACTCCCCCGTTCCCGCATTTATCTAAAAATTGTATATTTTAAAAAAACGGCGAGCAGTATCTTCCACTGCTCGCCGATATTAATTATTGTTCAATGTCCACCCGTACATTCTAATGTACAATTATCATTCACCGCTTATATCTTCCGCAGGCGTCCACTTATCTTCCGTCAAGGGCTCTGCGCCGATAAATTTCAGCATTTTATCCGCAAGCACGGGACGAGAGTACACCTTTGAAATAATATCGTAGTTTTCCTGTAGACGTTCAACACTTATTTCGGGAAGTGAGAGGATCTTGTTTGTTAAGTCCTCGTACGATCTAATATATGCATTGGGAATATCTGCCATGACTTCCTTTGAGCCGACGTTCTCCATACAGAAAACCATTTTTCCGTTCATCACACCTTCAATATACGGCATTCCGAAGGAATGCTTGTACGAAAAATCGACCACCGCATCATGTGCACGAATAACAGCGGGTCCGTCGGGTGTGCTGCCCTTGAAGCAGATGTAGTCGGTTATCTCCTCATCGATCAGGATATCGATAAACTCGTCCTCATAGTTCCCCGTACCATACACATCTATCTTGATATTTTCAATATTATTGTCACGAAGATATTTTCCGTAACCGATCAGATTATTCAGATCGTCCTGACGCTCGCTGCTTATCCTGAGGAGGTATACGCCTCTGTACTCGTCCTTCTCCTCTACAGCCTCGATCTCATCACGCTTTACGGATCTTGATGATTCAAGGCAGTTGCCGACAACGATATCCTCTTTATAATTTGTAAAATTGAATTTTTCAATGTATTTTTGCTTATTTGATTCGGTAACGAATACTGCTTTGCCAATGTCGCAATTGTTCATTTGATTAACAATATCCGGAAAAATATCCTCTACGACCTCAGCGGTGCAGTGAAAGAAGTAAAGCTTGTTCTTTATGCTTTCGCTGCCTGCCTCGTTCAAAAACAAGTGGAGCGACTCTCTTGTAGAAATAACAGTCTCGCTGTTTGTTTCATTAAGCCACTTCGTCAGTCTGTATCCCGCATACGGCTTGAGATTCTTCATATCCTTATCGTGAACAAGGTGAGAGTAGAGCTTTTTACCCCGATAAAAATGACGTTTAAAAAGATTAACGGGACTCATTCTGTTTGCATCATACAAAGCGAACAGATTAAGCGCATACGGCATATTTCTCGGTTTGTTTGTTTTCTTTAGTGATAAAAGCTGAACAAGGTAGCCCTTCTCTTCAAGAGCCTCTGCAAGTGAACGCGTCGCAAAAACAGTTCCGCCAATACCATAGAAATTATACCCGATAAATGTGATCTTATGGCGCTGGATCTCGGCAAAATAATCAAACATTCTGTCGATATGTCCGCCTTTGGCAACATAATCGAGATCTATCTTCTTCGGCATTCTTGAGCGGAAGAAATCATTGACGGAATAATTCTCGTCTACTATATTTCTGACAAGCTCCTTTGACTTTGTGATGTTGTATTTTTTCAGCTCATCTATCTCGCAGTAAAGATTACGTTTGCTGAGATAATCTTCAAGATCGGGCTGAAACAAAATAACAGGTTTATTCAGAAGCGTTACATCAAAAGCAACCGAAGAGTAGTCGGTGATAAGAACATCGCACTTCACCAACTCGTCCATTACATCAACATCAGACGCATGTTCAAAGATAATATGTTCGCAGTCAGTATCGCCTTTTATCTCGCTTATCTTTTCTTCGTCAAAGAACTTGTGACAACAGAAAACAAGATCGGTATCAGTCTTGTTGAGATGATCGATAAGCTCTTTGTTGGAAATAACGCTGTTGAGCTTCCTAAGCATGATCTTAGTAGCTAAATTATCGCCAAAATACTCTCGCCATGTCATGAACCAGAGAATACGTCTGCGCTCGGGCTTATACTCATTAAAACGCTTAACAAGTTCGATGTAACGCGGGTGATACTCGCCGTAAAACAACTGATACGGGCGAAAATCATTTTCCTCCGAAAAAATCGGCGCAATATCTCTGTTATAGTATACAAAGCGAAAAAAGTTATTGTTGTATGTATATCCTTTATAGCCCAAAGCCTTCATAGCCAGTGTTCCATGCTGAAGGTAGATAACGGGCTTCTCAACAGATAAATCCAGTTCCTTGCCCATAACAAGCTCGGGGCGAATATCACGATAGCTCAGCGTTACAAAGAACATATCTGCCATAACAAATAATTTGAGGTGCTTAACAGTGTTCCTCCATACTACATATTTCTGAATTTCTGAAGGAAGTGTCTTATACCTCGCACGATTAGCTTTGTTTTTTTCCATAACAAAGTATTTGTCGATATCATCTTCCTTCTCAACAATATGTCTCCAAAAATAATAGCTGTTATTATTAGATGTCTCGCCGACATTCTCACCTATAAGCCAAATAAAACGACCCATTAGTATACTGTTCCTTTCACATTCTCATAAATTGCCGATCTCATACTATTTTAGCATACTGCCGGTTTATTATCAAGTAGCAAAAAACACAATAAACAAGCTGTTTCTCACAGTTTTATCATATGAAATAATATGAACTCCGCTTGTGATGCCAAGCAAACAAGATACTTTACGGTTCTCTCTCAAGCAAAAAGAAATAACCGTTTTCTCCAAGCTTTCCCTTTATATCCATCAGCCCCATTACATGGTTATCATCAAGCTTTTTGAATATATCTATTATCGGAAGTTCGTCATATATCATAGCGGCAGTAATAATTCCTTTATAATCAAGCATACGCAAACGCGCGCAGTATTTTTTGGTGCGAAACAGTTTCATCAGCGCATCATACTTGTGAGGATCGGTTACTCCGCCAAGAGCGTTTTTCGAAATGCTCAGGATCATCTTATATATCAGCTTATTATCCAGCAAACCAAACACTCGCCTAGGGTCGATCGTGTAGAGAACTCCGTTTTGATCGTCCATCACAAGCGGATGTACTTTCTCGGAAGAATCAAACCTCTTTCCATGCCATGGCGCTGCGGTAAGAAGTCCGTCTAATTCATGTCCGCTCGGGCACTCCCTACCCCGCCATGTTCCGATCATAGATTTCTCGTCTGCAGTCTGAAGTGAAGAAAAAAACGAAAACGCCGCATCTTGAGAAAACCCGCCGCTAGAAATAACAGACTGTAACTCTGAATAATCGCTCGCCATATTATTACCTCATTTTAAAAGCTCCGGTTTCAACAAGCAGACACCAGTCGTAAGCTTATGCGTAAAGTAGGAAGTAAACACACTGCTGTACGTGAGATGAAACGCCGCCTTAGAGGCGGGGACATCTCCTCTGCGGTTGTATTGTGTATTATCATCTAAAACTAAAACCGTTCCGAAATAATTTCGAAACGGTTCGAATAAGCTAGTAGTCGGACTCGAACCGACGACCTGCGCATTACGAATGCGCTGCTCTACCAACTGAGCCATACTAGCACATTTTGCTCTTGGAATCAACAATATGATTATACTACTTTTTCATAAAAATGTCAAGTAAAAAATCAAAATAATTTTCTGTTTTCAAACTGTAATTCACAGTATTGTATATATAAACGAATATGTCATAATGTGAACAACAGCGACGTATGCCTCCGGCAGGCAGGGGCACTTGCGCACACTTTAGCATTTAGTCTTCACTATCGACTTCAATATTTCTCGTCATGACAAATTTTTGACGTCTCCATCATCCACCCCCCCCTTCTTCCTCAAGGAAGAAGGGCGGCTATAGGCGGCGGGCTGCGCCCGCCAATGTGATTAACTTAAGCTTTTTGCGTCGCCTTAGGGCGGCGAGGGAAACTTGTTCTTGTCGTTAGTATGGGACGCTTTCTGCCAAAGCGTCCCCTCTTCCAAAACAATCCACTGGATTGTTTTGGAATTCACTCCTTGCAAAGTGCTGGAGTATGTCTCCGACGGGCAAGGGCGCTGCCCTTGCAACCTGCCCGCTTTTTTGAAAAAAGCGGGGTAAAAACTTTGTGCTATTGCTCTACCGAACCTTAAGTTGATGACAATTTTTCATAAGTGTGCGCAAGTGAGTCAGGGGCGGGTTACCGGGCAAGACTTCTGCATATCAGAAGCGCCGACCGCGTAAGCAGGCGAGATCCGGGGAGATTCCTCCTGCGGTTATACGGCAATTCCGGCTATATCACACTTTGAAGATATCCGGAAAGCGCATCGACATCTCCGTTCGGATAACGTGTAATATCGGTGTCGGTTTTGTTTATGAGATTATCGGTCAGCAGGAACACCTTCATTCCCGCCTCCTCGGCTGCAGCGTCCTCTAAAGCGTCATTGCCGATCATAATGCACTCCTCGGGCGAAACACCGACTTTCTCCATAAGATATTGATAATACTGCGGATTAGGCTTGCAGTACGACGTGTTTTCGTACGTGGTATAATGCTCAAATACGCTTGGCTCGAAACCTGCCCATCGTATCCTGCTCTCTGTTGCCGCAGACGGGAAGATCGGATTTGTTGCCAAAACGACTTTAATCCCATGTGATCTAAGATCATGAACAAGCGATACAAGCTTTTCATCAAAGCCGCAAACTGCTTTTGCTTCATTGAATTCATTAATATAGAATTCATCTATAAACTCTCTGTCCTTCAAGACCTTACTCCCGAGCACCTTCTCAAATTCACGCCAGAAGACCGCTTCGTTTGAATCTGCGCCGTCATTTTTCACCATTGCAGCCATACCGCTCCAAACAGCCTTTACAAGCTCCTCGGAGGAATAACCGAGAGGCGCTAGCTTTTTGCACAAAAGCTTAAAATAAACCTTTGTAAACTCATCGTTATCCATCGGCAGCAGTGTGCCGTCAAGATCGAAGAAAACCGTTGTTATCATTAAATCACCTCATGATCAATAATTCTCCAAGAAGCTGCGCAGCTCGCCTTTAGTTTTATACCCGGGGAAGGTGTCGAGATTAACAGCGTGAATACTGTTGAAAATGCTCTTCTCCACATTCGGATTGGTCTTTTTCAGCTGACGTATCAGCAGCTTTATCTCCTGCCGCTTGCTGTCGCCAATACCGTCGGAACTTTTGGAATTGTTTTCCGTAAATCGGCAGGCGCAGCGAAGGAATTCCAAATTATTGTAATTTCTCCATGATATTATACTGTCCTCATGGACACAGTAAAGCGGTCGGATCAGCTGCATTCCTTCGAAATTTGTACTGTGCAGCTTCGGCATCATTCCCTGAAGCTGCGAACCGTAAAACATTGCCAGCACAGTTGTTTCTATCACATCGGAAAAGTGATGTCCCAATGCTATTTTATTGCAGCCGAGCTTTTGGGCATTTGCGTATAAATGACCTCTCCTCATGCGCGCGCATAAATAGCAAGGGTATCTGTCGGCATTGTTTGCGCTTTCAAATATATCGGTATCAAATATCTTAATAGGCAGCTCAAGCAGCGCCGCGTTATCGATTATCCGCTGTCTGTTTGCAGCCGAGTATCCCGGATCCATTACAAGATACTCAAGTTCAAAGGGAACATCGCTGTATCGCTGCAGCATTCGCATCATTACTGCAAGCAGCATTGAATCCTTACCGCCCGAAATACAAACTGCGATCCTGTCGTTTTTTTCAATAAGCTCATACCGCTTGACAGCCTCAATAAAAGGATTCCATATCTCTTTTCTGTATTTCTTGTTGATGCTTCGTTCGATCTCTTCAAACGGCTTCAGTTCTCGCTTCATCTTCTGTTTCTGTCGTCAAAGGCAGCGATCGCTTCATCGAGATCGATCTCCGACAGATCCTCCTCTTCCTCAAACTCTTTTTCTGACGAATCGGTCTCTTCGACCCTCTCGATCTTATCCTTTTCGCCTTTTTTCCGAGCCCTGCCTGCTGCGGCGGATTCTTGCTTTGTGAAAACTTTTGTTTTGAGTGAGTTGGCGGCTCTTGCTGTGAAATTGAGTGCAGCCCGAGCTTTTGTATTGACGATCTCCTCATGACGTCTGTAAAATATTACAGCAATAAATCCCAGAGTTATAACAACAAGGATCCAAAAAGCTCCCCGTCCTTCAAGCGACCGAAGATCAAGGGGCTGCTTCTGAGGCAGACCTACAGAATCGGTAATGCTGCGAAGCATATCCGTCAAGCCTTTGTCGCTGACCGGAGAATCAGATATAAGTTTTATCGAAATATCGTCATTATTAAATATTGTAGTATAGGAGTATACATACGCCGACGGCGCAGATGCAGCTGAGCGATACTCACTGTAAATAAAAGTATTATTCCCGCTTCTGTAAATGCTGCACGCAGTAAGCTGATTATCTGCGCTATACTTTGTCAGCAGCTTATCGAGCTTTTTTTGAGACAGCTTTGTTATGCTGCCAACTCCATATGCATTTTGTGAAGATGTAACTTCAATTTCATATTTTCCGTTTTTATCCTTTCCATAAAGCACAGCATTATCGTCACGCATCTTTGCCATTGCGGCAATATAATCGAAGGTGCCGTTGTAAAAAAGCTCATCACTTTTTTTCACATTATTTGAGATCACGCTGATGTTTTCGGGAATATCCATAGTCATGGCATAGTCGGGTATTTCATATGTAATATTATTCAGCGCAAAAGCGGAAAAAGACGGCAGCGACATCACAATAATAAAAGCCGCTGCGGCAAAGGCTGCAAGTCTGCGAATATTATCAGTCAATTTAAACATACCTCCCGGAAGTCTGACGGCAACACTGTAATTCCAACGATAGAAAATGATAATCGGAGTTCGGCAAAACACGCAGTAGTCCCGCATATATTTTACTACCAAAAAGGCTGTTTGTCAATCATTCAAATTGCGGGGTCCACAGCTTTTGAATAATAAAAAACTTTATGTTATGCTTAAGTTAATAACTAAAACTCCCCACAAGCAAACAACAGGTG
>CACZCM010000096.1 GCA_902779615.1 uncultured Ruminococcus sp.
ATGAAAACGGAAAGCTTACGCAAACATTCCGTTACATGGAAGACGGTACATTTAACACTGCAGATGAAGATGAATATGAATTGCCTTTACATTGTGAAATAGGATTAGTTCACCCCATCGACATCGATGCAGCTGCTCTTGCAGCATGGAAAGAGCAGTTAGAGGACTATGAGATCGTGCAGCCATTCGGACAGCTTGACAGACCCGTATACAGAATTAACGAAGAAGAAACAGGAAAGCGTTATCTGGAGCGATTTGAAGGGCGAGAGGTCAACGGAATGTCATTATTGGGGCGCACATCAAAGTACGGCTGGCAAAAGGGTCCTGTAGGGGACGCAGGATTCTTTTATGCGTTTTACAGAGAAGATATTATCCGAAGAGAACGGCAAGAGGACGGAAATATCACTTCGGAAGGTACGGTAGTTGAACTCAACTTTGAGGGAATGTATATCGGTGGAGATGACTCTGATGTAAAAATAAGGACTGTCAGATTTTATCGCCCCGAAAATGTCCGTTTTGGCAGTTATGATTATAACCGTGTGGACGATGAAAAGGCAATTAAGCTTGATTCCGTCAAACCTCGATATTTAAGCGAAATAATATACCAGCTGGAAATGATTACCAAAACAGCCGATAAAAAAGAATAACAGACAAAATGTATTCTTTACATTTTATAGATTCTAGCTGCAAGCGTAATCACTATTTGTGCTGACGCTTGCGGCAGTGTGACAGTTTTGATGATTTTTTGGATCTTTTGTATGAACCCGATGAATAGTCATGTGTATTAACGGGATATAGTAGTGTTTGTAAAAAATACTTATCTCAAGACTTATTAAACCAAGACGTATTATATTCCACAAGAAGGTGATATCATGCTTACTGCTGCCGTTTGTGATGATGAGAAAAAAGTGCTTGACGATATGTGCCGTAAGATCGAAAGGGCGTTTTCAAATCTTGACAAAATACCCGAGATCGTGTCGTTTGACGACCCGTTTTTGCTTTTGGAGCGTATAAAAAATAATCCGCCCGATGTGCTTTTCCTCGACATCGATATGCCTAAGCTCGACGGTATGGATATTGCTCAGTTCCTTATTGACAACAATGTAAAAACGCTGCTTGTTTTTGTGACTAGCCACGACGCTCTTGTGTACAAGTCGTTTAAGTATCGTCCGTTCGCATTTATTCGCAAAAGCTTTTTTGACGATGAGATAGATTCCGCAGCGGAAGATATCATCACCGAGCTGAAAAAACATGACGATTGCTTTTCCTTCAAGACAGGCACCGGTTTTTTTCGCATAAGGCTCATCGATATCCTGTATTTTGAGTCAGACGGAAATTATATTAACCTTCACTGTACAAATGATGTACATAAATTCAGAGGAACGATCGGCAGCGTCGAATCTGAGCTTTCAGGCAAGAGCTTTATCAGAATCCATAAGGGCTTCATTGTGAATGTCCGTCATGTTTTTGCTTTGTGCGGTGATGAATTAAAGCTTGACAGCGGAGACATTTTGCCGATCGGCAGATCGAATAAAGAGAGCGTTCGCCACGCTATAATGAGGTTTATGAGATGAGCAGGTACAGTGAATTAAAATCCGAATATGAAGAGCTTGACAAAAAATATTCCGAAACGCTTGCCGAAAATCTCGATCTGCAATATCGGCTCAATGAGCTGGAAACGGAGCTTTCGTCATATCGCGCAAGACAGAAGGAAATTGAACATATTGCCGAGAACACGCGACGCTTGAAGCACGATATGAGAAACCACATTATGGTGATAGCGTCCTATCTTTCGAGCGGCGAAATTCAGGAGGCAAAGGAGTATCTTTCCGTTGTGCTCGACAAGCTTGACCGTGTGTATTCCTACATTCAAACGGGAAATTCCGTTATGAATTACATTATTAATACGAAGCTTGAATATGCCCACAGAAACGGCGTTAAATTCAAGGCGGAGATCGAGAATATCTCGTTTGCAAAGATGGGCAGCGTTGACTTTTCCGCATTGCTATCCAATATCCTCGATAACGCAGTTGAGGCAAGCATGAATGCGTCGAGGAAGTTTATATATGTTTCGGTGTGCAGAAAGCAGGGCTGGGACTGCGTCACGGTCAAAAACGGAATAGACCGCTCGGTGCTTAACAGTAATCCTGAGCTGATATCGACAAAGCCCGATAAAGATAAACACGGTATCGGCATTGAACAGATCAAGTCTATTGTAAAAAAATATGACGGTATGATCGATATATACGAGAGTGACGGTATGTTCTGTGTGAGCGTTATGATACCATCCGAATAGACAAAAAATGCGCCGAGCAATTAAGCTGCGGCGCTTTTTGTCACCTGTTTTTCGTCGTTTATCCCACACATCTTGTATTGTTTGAGAATTACTGATAGAATAAAAGCGGTGAATGAAATGATAGTAATGAAGGAGCTTAGCAAAACATTTCCCGATAATGTAACTGCTGTGAAAAACATTTCTCTGCATATTGCACCGGGAGAATCGGTAGGATTGATCGGCGCAAACGGCGCAGGCAAAACGACTCTTATCAAACTCATCTGCGGAATGTGCAAGCCGACCTCGGGTTACCTGCGTGTATTCGGCGAAGACCCGCTCAGGCGCAGCAAAAACAGCCCGCCGATAGGACTTGTGTCGGGCGCCGTTATCACCGACGGTTATAATTATCATTATGGTCACGCAAGCGCTGTTCTGCAGGACGATATAGAGCTTTCGCTAAATCTGGAAATAGTAGGGAATATCTATAGAATACCAAAGACGCTTAGATTACGGCGTACTGACGACCTGACAAAGGCGTTCGGCTTAAACGATCTGCTGCATTACAGAGTAAATCAGCTGTCACTGGGTCAACGTATGAAGGCAGAGCTTGCCGCGGTGCTGCTGTTGGCGCCGAAGCTGCTGATACTCGACGAGCCGTTTATAGGTGTTGACGCAGCGTCAAGACAGACTATGCGCAATATGCTGAGATCACTTGCCGCAAAGAATGATACTACCGTGATACTCACAACACACAACGTGCTTGAGGCGGAGCAGATCTGCAGCAGAATTCTGCTGCTTGACAGCGGAACACTTGCATACAACGGCAGCATAGATAGGCTGAAGCGTTCGCATATCGGACTTAACAGAGTGAGGGCGAGCTTTGACGATATGCCGCCCGATCTTGGCGATATGCCTGTTGCTCGGTATACGGCGGAGAATACCTGCATGACCATTGAATACGACGTGTCGAATATTTCATCACGGGATCTTTCAGGGTATCTTATCAAAGGCTCCCGGCTTAGCGACATCATCATTGAAAAACCGACTGTTGAACAAATCATTCGTGAGATTTACAAGGAGGAGCAAAATGGAAACGATGATAAATGTTGAAAACCTGTGCAAAACATTCAAGATACAAAGACGCAGCACGGGATTTACGGGAGCGGTAAAGAACATTTTCCGCCCGACATACGAATATAAAAAGGCTGTGAATGACGTTAGCTTTTCGATAAATGAGGGCGAGATGGTCGGCTTTATAGGCCCGAACGGCGCCGGCAAATCGACTACCGTCAAGATGCTTTCGGGAATTCTTCACCCCGACAGCGGAAGCATAAGCGTTGCGGGATATATCCCACACAAGCAGCGCAAGGATTACGTTGCGAACATCGGCGTTGTTTTCGGACAGAAATCTCAGATCTCGTGGGATCTATCGCCGCTCGACAGCTACGAGGTAATAAAGCATATTTACAGAATTCCCGATAAGCTGTACAAAGATAATCTTGAGCGATACACCGAGCTGCTTGATATGAGTGATTTTATCGACCGACCCGTAAGGCAGCTGTCACTCGGTCAGCGAATGAGGGCAGATATCGCGGCGGCACTGCTGCATTCTCCGAAGATAGTTTTCTTCGATGAACCGACAATAGGAATTGACGTTGTGGGTAAAGATAAGATACGCAGGTTTATAAAGACGCTAAACGAAACGGACAACATCACAATGATTTTCACCACGCACGATATGCAGGATATCGAGCAGACGTGCCAAAGACTCATTATTATCGATGACGGCAAAAAGCTCTACGATGGAAGCCTTGAAAATGTCAAGAGCGGCTGTGTTTCAACGAGAATAATTGAAGCCGAAATTGAAGATATGACGAACGGTATTGATATCGATCATACGCAGATCACTCACGATGAGAGTTCAGGCAAGCTTATAGTTACGTTCGATACCGATAAAATATCAACAAGTGAGGTCATGTCTCAGCTTATGAGCACGAACAGCGTCAAGGACATAAGCATTAAAGAACCGGGAATTGACGCAGTGATACGTGACATTTACGAAGGCAAAATTAAGGTCAGGGCGGCCACGCGGGTCTCCGCTGACGCGTCGGTCGGTGCTGTTGCTTTTAGCAACGTCTGCCACCGGCAGACCGCACCGCAGGCAGATACGCGGTTTTAGCTTTTGCCAAAACCAATTTATCGCCGCGAGGGTCGGCGTGCCCGGCACGCCTGCTCTATGGAGCACTGACAGACTTTAAAAGCACACATTCGGAGGTGGAATAAATGAACAGATATCTACAATTTGCGGTCATTCGCTTCAAAAGCAAAACGGCATATCGCTTTGATTATTTTCTCGGAATTCTGAATTCGCTTCTCTCTTTTGTTGTGTATTACAGTATTTATAAGGCGCTTTACGGCGGTGCGCAGAGCATTGACGGCATATCGTTTTCGATGGTTACAACGAGCTTTCTGATATCACTCGGATTAAGCTCCGCTTTCAACAAAAACGAGATGTTTTTGCAGGACAAGATCAAGCAGGGCACTATCGCGAACGAGCTGCTGAAGCCGGTCAATTTTAAGCTTAGAATGCTGTTTGAAGACGCAGGCGAGGGTGCGTTCAACGTGGTCTTTAATTTCCTTCCCACGGCGCTCATCGCCGCGCTCTTCGCAAACATCTGCGCACCGTCGGGAGCGATAAATATGCTCTTGTGCATAGCTTCCGTGATACTCGGCTACATAGTTCTGTGGCAGATAAGCTTCATAGTACAATGCTGGTCGTTTTGGCTTTTCAGCGTGTGGGGACTTGTAACGATAAAAAATGTTGTGATAAACATTCTTGCAGGATCATATATCCCGATGTGGTTCATGCCCGAAAAAATCAGGAGCATACTCCGCTTCACGCCGTTTGAATCGATCTATTTTATGCCTGTGCAGCTGTATCTCGGTGGACTTTCGCAGTGGGAGATATTGCTCGGATTTTTGCGTCAGCTTGCGTGGATCGCAGGTCTTTACGTCATCGGCGAGCTGTGCTGGCGCAGCGGTATAAAGCGTCTTGTTATACAGGGAGGTTAAGCGATGAAGGACATACTTTCACTGTTTTTTGCGTATGCCCGTTCGGGGCTTAAAAGCAGATTTCAATACAAGGTCGATGCGATAGTTGTGATCTTTGCGGTCTTTCTGCGTGAGGCGGGCGGTGTAATCGCAATGTACCTTGCGCTGCAAAAGTTCGGGACGATAAACGACTGGAGCATTGACGAACTGCTGTTTCTATTCAGCCTGATTTTTATCACTTACGGTATATTCATCGTATTCTTTATGGCGCTTCGCGATTTCCCGGACTGGATAAAGCACGGCGATTTCGACAGAGTTCTTTTGCGTCCGAGGGGAGTGCTGACTCAGCTTGTGTTGTGCGGCGCAGACTGGCTTGCCGCATTCGGTCACGGAACTTTAGGAATACTGCTGCTTATCATTTCCGCAAACAGAGTGGGCGTTGAGTGGAACGTCAAAACGGTGCTGTACTATCTGATGTGCGTCATAGGCGGCGTGCTGATACAAGGCGCAGTTTTCCTTGCGTTTTCGGCGATCACATTCTATGTGTTGGAAACAAACAGCTTAAAGGAGATATTTTACTGGAACATGCGAAAATTTGCGATATATCCGCTGAGTATCTACAACAAGTTCATTCAGGCAATACTGATATTCGTCGTGCCGTTTGCATTTGTGAATTACTTTCCCGCACAGTTCTTTTTACAAAAGCCCGATATGGCGAGTTATCCCACATGGTTTATGTACATCACGCCAATAGTTGGAATAGTCCTGTATGCTTTGGCTTATGCATTCTGGCGGTTCAGCCTTCGGTTCTATAAGAGTACGGGCAATTGACGGACAGTAAAAACATTTTGCTCCTGCCGGAAGCGGCGGGAGCCTTTTGTACTGCTTGAAATTGATAAATAAGACAAAATGCTTGTCGGCGCTTGCCGACCGGAAAGCGATCTTGATAAAAAACAACATCACCTTTTGTCACTATACAATTGCCGGAGTAATAATCAGAAGCATAGGTATCACGCCAAGATGGCAAAGTCCGATCGTTATGTGCTGCAAATGATCTTGGAGTGCAGGCACGATGAGGGAGAGATCCGCAGGACGCGATCTTATCAGTGTTTCCTTAAATCTATAGCAATCCGAGAAAATAATCGCATCAGTTCGGTGCGCTCTTATTTCCTTGGACTGCTATAAACAGGCTATGAGAAAACCATTCTATTGTGTATAACGGATTTTAACCTATGAACATTTGTGTCCAATAATGACCATTTTCAATATATCCAACGCCAATTTCTGTAAATGAATCGTTTAGAATATTTGCTCTGTGTCCATCGGAATTCATCCATCCGTTAACCACTTCCTGTGGTGTCCTTTGACCCATCGCAATGTTTTCACCGGCAGTTCTGTAATTGATACCGAACTGATTCATCATTTCAAACGGGCTGCCATAGGTAGGGGAGTTGTGGCTGAAATAGTGCTTATCCCGCATATCCTCCGATTTAAGCCTTGCAACGGCTGAAAGGTTTTCGTTGAGTTTAAGCTCCCTAAGACCGTAGCTGACTCTTATTTCGTTTACAAGCCTGACTACTTCTGCTTCGTAGTCAGCGATCTCGTATACTGTATTTGCATTGCTGCTGTCAGTGTCGCTTTCAATGGGCGCTGCTGTTTCGGTATCATACTGTGTTTCGGCGCTTTGAGGCGTTTTTTCAGTACAGCCGTTTTCAGAGTCACAGGCTGTATCTGAGGTTATTTCAATTCCAAAAGCTTTGAGTATATCATAGATACTATTAAATGTGTTCTTTTCTTTACTATCAGAGTCCTTGCGGTTCTCTTTGGCAGCTTCAGACGCACACTCCGGTTCGCTGCAAGCGGAATCGGAAGGTGATTCACTGCTGCAGTCGCTATCCTGACACTTTATGCTTGTGCAATCCTTGTCACTGTCACATATCGTTGCGCAGTTGTTGTCGGAACAATCAGGGATGTTTTCGTTTATCTGCTCCGAAACATCATCGATCTCGGAAGGAGTATCCGAAACGGTTTGTTCATCGCTGATAGGAGCGCTTGGAATCTCAGAAGCACAATCTGTACCTTCACAATCGGACACAGTGCTTTCGGCGCAGCTGTCATTCTGTTCGGCGCAAGCCCTCTCGATCACACTTACGATATCACAGCTATCGGTATTACAGTTTTCAAGCGCCTCATATATATCATTCATCGTACAGTTGTTGTTATTGATAATGCAGTCCAGATCGTCCCTGCTGCAAAGATCTTTATCCAACAGTACCTTGACCATTTCAGATGTACTCTCACATTCGCCGACAAGTCTTTGCAGATCTTCGCTGCTGTAATTGGTGCAGTCACCTTTGTTTTCGCACAGACTTGATGCGGTACATGAGTCGGGAGAGTTTTGCGGACAAACTCTTCCGGTTTCCGCAGCGGAGCTTGCTCCTGCTGCAAGCACCAGTGCGCTCATTACTCCTGCGGCTGCTTTGAAAAGATAATTCATAATAAACCTCCTACATACAATATGATACTAAAAGAACTGAGACAACGCTCTG
>CACZCM010000097.1 GCA_902779615.1 uncultured Ruminococcus sp.
CTATAAATGAGCAAAAAAGTAAAATTGCACAAAGCAAAAGTACGATCTAGTATAGCAAAAAGTTTTTGCCTAGCTTTTTTCAAAAGGTTACCGAAGGAAAACCCTTTAGGGACGGGCAGAGTGCAGGGGACGGCGATACTTTATTCTTGCCGTTAGTATGGGACGCTTTCTGCCAAAGCGACCCCTCTTCCAAAACAATCCACTGGATTGTTTTGGAATTCACCCCTCGCAAAGGGGCGCGGGTCTCCGGTGGAGACCTCTGCGCAGCAGAAGCGCCGACCGAGCCGGCAGGCGAGACATGAAGTATGCCTTTGGCGACCAAAGGTGCGGGTCTCCGGTGGAGACCTCTGCGCAGCAGAAGCGCCGACCGAGCCAGCAGGCGAGACATGAAGTATGCCTTCGGCGACCAAAGGTGTGGGTCTCCACCGGAAAGCCCCCCGCAAAGCCTCTCTTTTAAAAAAAAGATTAACCGCTCACGATTATTTAATTGCCGGAGTAATAATTGTTTTGTGAATCTTTATTGCAGGTCACCAAAAGCAGCGAACCGTTAGAATAATCGAATGTATATTTGAAAACAGTGTTGAAAAAACCAAAAAGTTATGGTATTATTATATAAATCGACAAAATCCGAATAGATGTCTTTTGTCTGAATGACTGAACATACCGGCTTTGCGGTGATTTTTACAAGCATTGATAATATGGTGTGATTAGTTGATTGATCGCTTTAGAGGAAAACAAAAAATGCTTACCTATTTGTCTACAGAATAAACGGAATGCTATGAATAAAACAAAGTGACCGATGAGGCGGTGGAGTTTTATTTTAGGACTTAACCGGCTTGAAAAGAATACATGGAAAGGCAGGCTGTTATGATAAAATTATTTGTTACCGGCGATAACCATATCGGACTTAAATACGCTGATCACGAGCAATCGGCTGAACTTGCAGGCAGGAGAATATCCGCATTTGAAGGTATGGTAAATAAGGCAAACAGTGAAGAATGCGGTTTATTTGTGATAACCGGTGATCTCTTTGAGAATGTATACAATATCTCCGAGAAAACTATCAAAACACTGCTTGATCTGCTGTCTGAATTTCATGGGATCGTTGTTGTTCTTCCCGGGAACCACGATTATTATGACGACGGCGTTAAGCTATGGCAGAGCTTTAAGAAGATCATGTCGAATTATGATAATATCATGCTTTTGAGCGATTATCGGCCATATACGCTGTCTGTCGGAGAAGAAGACGTTGTGATCTACCCTGCATTATGTAAATCGAAGCATTCTGAACCGGGAGAAAACAATCTTGGTTGGATAAAGGAAGAAAATATCGTTTCCGACAACAAAATTCGGATAGGCATTGCGCACGGCGCCGTTGAGGGTGAAACGATTGATCGTGAAGGCGTATATTTCTTTATGAACAGAGCCGAGCTTGAAAGCATTCCAGTTGATGTCTGGCTTATAGGTCATACTCATGTCCCGTTCCCGAATGATCTGACGGAGGAATTCAAGATAACCGGCAAGGTACTGAATGCGGGTACTCATGTTCAGACCGATGTATCATGCAATACCGAAGGGGTATGCTTTATAGTCGAGATCGACAGCGATAAAACGGTTCGCACAAAGAAATATGTTTCCGGTAATCTTCGTTTCTTCCGAAAAACAATAGAACTTACGGCAGGATCTATGAATGAAACGCTGGATCGTGAGCTTTCGAATATCTCCGACAATAGTGTAGTTGAGATCTTTCTTTCCGGAGCTGTCAGCGCCGAGGAATATGATGAGAGAGTTGATGCTGTTGATAAATTGCTTTCTCGTTTTGTGGAAAGCTCATGTAATTACAGCGGCTTGAGCAAACTGATTTCAAAAGAACAGATCGATTCGGAGTTTGCAGAAACATCATTTTCCGCCGGATTCCTTGCGGCGCTTTTGGACGAACCGAAGGAAGCGCAGCTTGCCTACGAATTGTTGAATTCTCTTAAAAAGGAGGGGAAATGACGTGAAGATCACAAATATTTCATGCTCGCAGTTTGCAGGGATAAAAGACCGAAGTATCTCGTTTGAAGACGGCATCAATGTTGTTTACGGTAAGAACGAAAGCGGAAAAAGCACGCTTGTTAATTTGATCTCACGTACACTTTTCCAAGACGCAAAGACAGACGGGAGAAAAGACAAAGCCTTTAAGAATGATTGCTTTCCGAGTGACCGCAGAGATAAAGGCATAACAGGCGACTTTATTGACGGAAATATCACCTTCGAAACAGAAAACGGCGTCTATAGCCTCTCAAAGGAATGGGGTAAAGACGGAAGCTGCAGGCTTACCGCTCCGTTTGGCAGGATCAAAAACCAAAAAGAGATTTCCGCGATCCTGAACGAAGAATTGCGCTACGGCGAGGGTGTATATTCCGAGATACTTTTTTCATCTCAGATCGGCGCTGATAATTCTTTAAAAACAGTGCTGGACTCATCTCAAAAAACCGATGCAAAGAAAGAGATCGTTGATGTTGCTTCCAAGGCGTTTTTGGAGGCAGGCGGTGTTTCCGTTGATGCTATAGGTGAAGCTATAGACGAAAAGATAGCTGATATCGAGGGCAAACACTGGAACAGATCGATAGATAGACCCGAAAGCAAGAGAGGAAACGGGCTTTGGGCAAGCGGGTTGGGTGAGATACATAAAGCTTTCAATAAAATGAAGGAAGCAGAAGAAGTTCTTGACAAAGTAAATAAGCTTAGAAATGAAGCCGATGATAAGGCTTTTCAGCTAAAAGAAGCGGAAAAAAATGTTAAGGAGGCCGAAGAAAAGCAGCTTAGTTTTAACAAGTACTTTGAAGCTTTGAGTAGGCGAACCGGATATAAGAAGGAGCTTGAAAGAATAAGCCGCGAACTCAGGACTTATGAGAGTGTTGTTATAGAATGGCCGCAGAAAAAGGAACTGCTCGAAAAAGCGCAGAAATTGCTGGCTGAACAGCGGGAGCGTAATATTCTCGACAAATACCATGAAGCGAAGAAGATCGTTGACGTTAACGATAGTTTAAAAAGGAAACGCAGTGATCGAGCTTGCCCGACCAATGCCGAGATCAAGAATGCAAAGTCCGCAGAACGCAAGATCAGTGTGAATGAAAACAAGCTGTGCGGCATGAATCTGAATGCGGCAGTTAAGATGTTCGGCGGAAATTCCGTTGTTATCAAGTCTGTTTTAACCGGTGAGATCATTGATATTACAGACGGGAGAGCCTCACTGACAGAAGCTGTTAGGGTCATAATTCCCGATGTATTCGAAATGGAGTTAAGCCCTGCAAATGTGAAAGCTGAAGATATCAAACAGATAATCGAGTCAGAAAACGCTCAGCTGACAGCTGTTCTCGATAAATATGCAGTCGATTCCATTGAAAAGCTGGAGGGGCTTGCGAAAGAACTAAGGGATATTGATGCGGAGATCGAAAAGAACGAAACAAAATTGGAAACAAAGCTTGGCGCGGAAACATACGAAGAATTAAAGGCGAAGAAAGAATTGATAAGCGAAACTGTTCGATCCGCGCAGGAGATATCGGCGGATATCAGGAGCCTTGATGCCAAGATGGATCTATCGCAGTTCATTGTCAAAACCGAAACGATCATTAACGGGTATGTTTCCCAATATGGCGGCATTTCCGAGCTGAAACAAATGATTTCGGATCATAAAAAAAGAAAGGACGAGCTTGAAAGATCGCTTTTGGCAGCCGATGATATTCCCGCTGAATATGCTGCAATTACAAATCCGGAGGATCATCGCGCTAAGTTAAGCTCTCGTGTAAAAGAATGCAGCAGTAAAAAAGATGAGGCTATAAGAGAAAGATCCCATGCTTTTGCTAAATTGGAGGATTACTCTCTGCCCGATCTGGAATCTGAATATGAGGAAGCTGAGCGTAAGTTTGAAGAACAAAAAACGCTTCTTCATCATTGGCTGCATATCAAAAGTGTTTACGAACAAATAAAGCAAAATATAAACAATGATCCGCTCGCCGATATAGGTCAGAGTTTTGCACGGTATCTTGGTATCATTTCGGCAGGCAGGGTGGTTTCCGAGATGTCCGACTCGGGCAAGCTGGATATGCGGATTTACAGCAATGACAATTTGATCGATTATTTAAAGCTCTCTGAAGGTACAAAAGAAACTGTATCGCTTGCGTTCCGTCTTGCGGTGCTGGATCATTTGTTTCCGAACGGAGGCGGCGTTATCGTCTTTGACGATCCTTTTGCAAATATGGACAGCGAACGCACACAGCAATCGTGTGAGCTTATAAAGGAATGCGCAAAGAAACACCAGGTTATATTCATGACGTGCAGCGAGGAGTACATAGATATGCTTGGCGGAAACGGGATTTCATTGGAGAAAAGCATTTAAATATCTGCTGAAGGGAGTAGGTTCCTTCAGAGATTAATGAGTTGTGCGGATAAGTTTTACGACAGGTTATCATTTCCGATATGCCAATAAATTGCAGCTGTGTTGTCCGTTCTTGGGGCATTAAGAAGAGATGGGGAAAACTTCGGGGATTACGAAGGCTTTCGTATATATGCTGATCGATATAGTTTGTGATATTCATGAGCCAGGTTCATTAACTCAAAAATTTGGCAGGGAATTGCCTATTATTATTCATAAGTTAGAATATTATGATGAAATAGCCGAACAGAATATCAAAGATAATGGCGAGAAGTCGGCAAAGGATTTGCTGAATGGTGTATATAATAATAATATCGGATATATTTGTAATGCACGAGATATTCGAGATGTCCGAATATTAACGGCGAGTAGGGAATACCTGCTCGCCGTGTTTTTATAGTATGGTTTTTTAAAGAAAAGAAACAGCAATTCAGCCGACCATTATGCATGATCTTTATCAGCAGTTTATTTAAGCAAAACATGCTGGTTTTTGTTTTAGTATTGAACAAAGAAAAAATGATCTTGTCGTCAGAAAACTGTTGACATTTCTGATTACACCCGATATAACGTATATATACAATTTCATGAGAATACTATGGATATCATTATTTCAAACGCTTCCGGTAAACCTATCTACGAGCAGATAACCGATCAGATAAAAGAGCAGATCATGAGCGGAGAACTTAATGAAGGCGATCCGCTGCCGTCCATGAGAGCGCTCGCGCAGCAGCTTCGGATAAGCCTCATTACGACTAAGCGCGCTTATGAAGAATTGGAGCGAGACGGCTTTATCGAATCTTTCACAGGGAAAGGCTCGTTTGTGGCAATGCAAAACAAAGAGCTTTTTCGTGAAGAAAATCTCAGGCAGATCGAGCAAAATCTTTTACAGGCAGTCGAAAAGGCTAAGTTATGCGGCGTTTCGTTCGAAGAGCTTTCGGAAATTTTACAAATTTTATGGTGGAGATGAGTGGATATGAATGCGATCGAAATCAGTGATCTGACAAAAATGTATGACGGATTCAAACTTGATAATATTAGTTTTAACGTGCCGCAAGGCAGCATTATGGGCTTTATCGGGCAGAACGGCGCGGGAAAAACAACCACGATAAAGCTGCTTCTGGGGCTTATCAAGCGAGACAGCGGCAGCATAAAAATGCTCGGGCTTGACAATATCGAACATGAGCAGGAGATCAAATCTCAGACAGCGGAAGTGTTTGACGACATACCGTTTCACGATCAGCTTACCGCAGTGCAGCTCTCGACAGTGCTTGCGGACGTTTTCTCACAGTGGGATAAAGCCGTGTATTCCGAGTATCTCGACCGCTTTAATCTGCCGCGAAAAAAGAAAATAGGTCAGCTTTCGAAGGGCATGAGAATGAAGCTTCAGATTGCCGCGGCGCTTTCTCACCATGCAAAGCTGCTGATAATGGACGAGGCAACTACAGGTCTTGATCCTGTGGTGAGAAACGAGATACTCGATATCTTTCTTGAATATTTGCAGGACGATTCAAATTCTATCCTGCTATCCTCGCACATTACTTCCGATCTTGAGAAAATCGCCGACAGCGTGACCTTTATCGACAGGGGCAGGATCCTTTTATCGGGCATAAAGGACGATATAGTGGGGTCTCACGGTGTAATAAAATGCAAAAAAGCAGAGTTAAAGGATATCGACAAGAACGACATTATAAGCGCGCGAGTCAGCGATTTCGGAGCGGAGGCGCTTGTTGCCGACAGAAAGCAGTGCGAGAAAAAATACTCGGGTATTACGATCGACGCCACAACTCTCGAAGAAATAATGCTCTTTTATGTTCGCAGGGATAAAGGAGAGTGGACGTCTTGAAAGGAATGATACAAAAGGAGATCACGCTCTCCAAAAAACAGATATTATTGACGGTGAGTATGTTCGTGATCTTTACCGCGCTCTGTATTCTTGTCCGCCTGAGCATGGAGTGCGGGAATATTGCAGATGACGAAGAGGTGAGAGGGCATCTGATGAATAATCTGTGGATACTTCGTTATTTGCCGTTCGTTGTGCTCGCGTTTTCCTATAATCCGTCAGCGACCATGTATGATGACATTGATTCGGGCTTTTTGCGGTTTTGCAAAACGACTTCCTACAGCCCGAATGATCTGATCGGCGCAAAGGTGATAACGCTGCTGATATTTGAAACGGGCGTATTCGCCGTCAATTCGGTCTATATAATGATATTGAGCCTGATCGGCGGCGACAAGGGTATGTTTTCAGCAATGGAGGTATTGCTGAAAATGTCGCTTTTTTTCAGCGCAGTACTATCGCTGATGCTGTTCTTTTCTCATTGCAGCCGCCTTTCTCTGTGCGAAAGGCGGTTGTTTTCTATTTCTTTATCAAAAATCCCTTGCATTCTATCGGATTTGTGATATAATTTTTCAGCATATTAATTCGATTTTCATTCAACCAACTTATGAGGTGCATTATGTCTGTCAAGCTGGAACTCTATAAAGTTTTCAAGGAGGTGGCGGAGGCCGGGAACATCACCGCCGCCGCGCAATCTCTCTATATCTCCCAGTCCGCCGTCAGCCAGTCCATCAAACAGCTGGAAAATGAGCTGCAGACCCGGCTGTTCTCCCGCAATTCCCGCGGCGTCACCCTGACCGGCGAGGGAAAAATGCTCTATGAATACGTTCGCAGCGCCATGGGCCTGCTGGAGACCGGAGAGGCCAAGCTGAGTCAGACCCGGGAACTGCAGATGGGCCAGCTGACCATCGGCGCCAGCGACACAGTGACCAGTCAGTTCCTGCTGCCCTATCTGGATAAATTCCACCGCAAGTATCCCGCCATTCATATTCAGATCGTCTCCGGCCGCAGTCACAAGGTGCTGGGGCTGCTGCAGTCCGGCAAGGTGGATATTGCCTTTGCCAGCACGCCTGCTGACCCCGGCTCTCTGACCACTTTCCCCTGCTTTGCCACCCACTCCATTTTCGTGGCCGCTGCGGATTACCCCTGCGACTTCAACCACACCTACTCCCTGCAGGAGATCGCACAGTTCCCCTTGATCCTGCTGGAGCGCAAGGCCTCCTCCCGGCTATATCTGGAGAAGTATTTCCTGCAGAACGGGCTCCATCTGAATCCTGAGATCGAGCTGGGTGCCCGGAGCCTGCTGGTGGATCTGGCTACCATCGGCTTTGGCGTGGCCGGCGCGACGGAGGAATTCGTCCGGAAGGATCTGGAGAGTGGGCGGCTGAAAAAGCTGAACACCTCCTTCGAGATCCCCGCACGCAGCGTGGAGCTTTGTGTCCTGCGGGACGTGCCTCTGACTGCCGCCGCCCTGCAATTCGTCAGCTTCGTGCGGGACAGCCTGTCTGCGTGAGTCTTTTCGTGAAAAATCGTCTGTTATCCCGGATTATATCTTGTTTTTTCTCCGTCTGTCCATTATCATAAAAAACAA
>CACZCM010000098.1 GCA_902779615.1 uncultured Ruminococcus sp.
AGCTGTCAGCGGCGACTCGCCGCCCCTTGAGTGCGCTTTTGGGTACTTTTGCCGCATAGCAAAAGTACCTCGCCCGCCCCGGCGACAGAGGGGCGTAAGAATAAATAAAGAAAATATCAAGCATAGCAGAAAAAGCAAAAACATACACTCCCAAAGTCCGACACTTCGGTAAGTGTGTTTCCGCAGATAGATTGCACTCGATTGAACATTTTCGTTTTTTCCGACTTTCATTTCGTCATCTGATCCCCCTGCCCCTTTCTTCAAGGAAAAGGGCGGGCGGCGGGTATGCACCCGCGGGCAAATTCCGTCTAACTTTGTTGTTAACGTTGGTCTTCGCCGCATTCGAAATTTATTCTTCCCACAACTAACCGGGCGGTCGAGCGACCGCAGGCAATTACCCGCCCAACTTTATATGCTGCTTATTTTTATTGCCGCATATTTTAATTTGTTCTTCCTGCAGCCAACTAACGGGGCGGTCGGCACGCTGCCGCTCCCAAGTTCCGTCAAACTTTATTTTTAAACGACAGTCTTCGCCGCACAATTAGTTTTACTTCCTCCCGATAACTAACCGGGCGGTCAAACCACCGCAGGGATTCCCATTTAGGCACATGACCACCATCCGCCAAATAAATATTTTCAGCATTTTCCAACGTTTTCTGTCATTTCCTCTTTACAAATTAGTTTATTTGTGCTAAAATATAGTTTGATAATATCGGTACTGTTACGCAGAGCCTGCCGGTCGGAGTTTGCAGAGAGTGTTTTGTTCCGTCCGCTGCCGCTGCGCCGTTATCTGCGCGTCGGAGAGCCGCTCTGCCTTGTACCTTCTCTAAAAGCTTATTGCCGACCGAAGCCCTCAAGGGTTTGGAACGCATTCCTTGTATTTGCTTTTAATATTATTCATTACTCATCAATTTTCAAGGAGGAAAATTCATGGCAACAATCACAAGAAAAATGAAAACCATGGATGGCAACAACGCCGCCGCTCACGTGTCGTATGCGTTTACCGACGTTGCCGCTATCTACCCCATCACGCCGTCTTCGGTAATGGCTGATGAGACCGACAAGTATTCCGCAGCAGGAAGAAAGAACCTCTTCGGACGTGAAGTTCAGGTTACCGAAATGCAGTCAGAGGGCGGTGCAGCAGGCGCGGTTCACGGCTCTCTTTCCGCAGGTGCGCTCACTACCACCTACACCGCTTCTCAGGGTCTTCTTCTCATGATCCCGAATATGTATAAAATGGCGGGCGAACTGCTCCCGAGCGTTATCCACGTTTCGGCTCGTGCTCTTACAAGCCATGCTCTTTCTATCTTCGGCGATCACTCCGATATCTATGCCTGTCGCCAGACCGGTTACGCTATGCTTTGCTCCAACTCCCCGCAGGAGATCATGGATCTTGCAGCTGTAGCTCACCTTTCAACTATCAAGGGCAGAGTTCCGTTCCTCCACTTCTTCGACGGTTTCCGCACCTCTCACGAAATTCAGAAGATCGCTGTTTGGGATTATAAGGATCTCGGCGAGATGCTCGATTGGGACGCTGTTGACGCTTTCCGCCGCCGCAGCCTTAACCCCGAACACCCCGTTATCAGAGGTACCGCTCAGAACGACGATATCTTCTTCCAGGCTCGCGAGGCCTGCAACACCTACTACGACAAGATCGGCGAGGTCGTTGTTGACTACATGAACAAGGTCAACGAGAAGCTTGGCACAGACTACAAGCCCTTCAACTACTACGGTGCTCCCGATGCTGAGCAGGTTATCGTTGCTATGGGTTCTGTCTGCGACTGCGCAGAAGAAGTTGTTGATTACCTCAACGCAGCAGGCGAGAAGGTTGGTTTGCTCAAAGTTCGTCTTTACAGACCTTTCGTTGCTGATTATATGCTCTCCCAGCTGCCGAAGACTGTTAAGTCTATCTCCGTTCTCGATAGAACAAAAGAGCCGGGTTCCATCGGCGAGCCGCTTTACCTCGATGTTCTCGCTGCGATCAACGGTTCCGACTTCGCAGGCGTTAACGTTTACACAGGCCGTTACGGTCTTGGTTCGAAGGATACAACTCCCGGCGACATCGTTGCTGTTTACCGCAATATGCAGTGCGATACTCCGAAGAGAAGATTCACTATCGGCATCGTTGACGATGTTACGAACCTCTCTCTCGAAGTTAAGGAAACTCCCGACACAACTCCCGCAGGCACGCACTCATGTAAGTTCTGGGGTCTCGGCGCAGACGGTACTGTTGGCGCAAACAAGAACTCCATCAAGATCATCGGCGACCACACCGACATGTACGCTCAGGGCTACTTCGCTTACGACTCAAAGAAGTCGGGCGGTCTTACGGTTTCGCACCTGCGCTTCGGTGACAAGCCGATCAAATCCACATACTACATCAGCCAGGCTGACTTCGTTGCATGCCATAACCCGTCTTACGTTGATAAGTACGATATGGTTGACGACCTCAAAGAGGGCGGTTCGTTCCTGCTTAACTGCGCTTGGGACGTTGACGAGCTTTCGAAGCGTCTGCCCGGCAAGATGAAGAAGATCATCGCCGACAAGAAGATCAATTTCTACACGATCGACGGTATTGCAATCGGTAAGGAGATCGGTCTTGGCGGACGTATCAACACGATCCTCCAGTCGGCATTCTTCAAGATCGCTGACATCATTCCCGCTGAGCAGGCTAAGGAATACATGAAGGCCGCAGCAGAGAAGTCCTACTCCAAGAAGGGTCAGGCTATCGTTGACATGAACTTTGCCGCTATCGACAGAGGTATGACAGATCTCAAGAAGATCGACGTTCCCGCAGATTGGGCCAACGCTGTTGACGATGCAGTTGTTGTTGCTGCAACAGGCGACAGAAAGGACGTTGTTGATTACGTTAACAATATCCTCAAGCCGGTTAACTCCTACAAGGGCAACAAGCTGCCCGTATCCACCTTCCTCGATCACGCTGACGGTACTGCTCCGCAGGGTTCGGCTGCATACGAGAAGAGAGGTATTGCAGTTGACGTTCCCGAGTGGGATCCCACAAGCTGTATCCAGTGCTCGTTCTGCTCCTATGTCTGCCCGCACGCTGTAATCCGTCCTGTTGCTATGACAGACGAAGAGCTGGCAAATGCCCCCGAGGGCACAAAGAGCGCACCGATGACAGGTATGCCGGGGCTGAACTTTGTTATGACCGTATCTACCCTCGACTGCACAGGCTGCGGCTCCTGCTCAAGAGTATGCCCGGGCAAGAAGGGCGTAAAGGCTCTCACAATGAAGCCAATCGACAGCCAGATGCCGCAGCAGAAGGTCTTCGACTACGGCAGAACGCTCGACGAGAAGCCTGAAGTATTCGCTAAGTTCAAGGAAACAACTGTTAAGGGCAGCCAGTTCAAGCAGCCGCTGCTTGAGTTCTCGGGCGCGTGCGCAGGCTGCGGCGAGACACCGTACGCTAAGCTTGCAACACAGCTCTTCGGCGACAGAATGTTCATTGCAAACGCAACAGGCTGTTCGTCAATTTGGGGCGGCAGCGCACCGGCAACACCGTACACAGTAAACAAGAAGGGCTTCGGTCCGGCATGGCACAATTCGCTGTTCGAGGACAACGCAGAGTTCGGTTACGGTATGGCACTCGGTCAGAACGCGATCAGAGCAAGACTTGCAGAGGACGTTGCAAAGATCAGAGATATCGCTCAGAAGGACGAGATCAAGGCAGCATGCCAGAACTATCTTGACACGCTGAACGATTCTGCGGCAAGCAGAAAGGCAACCGACGAACTTATCCCGGTACTTGAGAAGGTTCAGAACTGCGACTGCGAGGCAGCAGCAATAGCAAAGGCAGTTCTTGCAGACAAGGACGAGCTTGCTAAGAAGTCGATGTGGATCCTCGGCGGCGACGGCTGGGCTTACGACATTGGTTTCGGCGGTCTTGACCACGTAATCGCATCGGGCGAGAACGTTAACATTCTCGTATTCGATACAGAGGTTTACTCCAACACCGGCGGACAGGCTTCGAAGGCAACTCCGATCGGTTCAGTTGCACAGTTTGCAGCAACAGGTAAGGCGCAGAAGAAGAAGGATCTCGCAGCTATCGCAATGTCCTACGGCTACGTATATGTAGCACAGGTTGCAATGGGCGCAAACTACAACCAGTGCATCAAGGCATTTGTTGAGGCAGAGAGCTACAACGGTCCGTCGATCATCATCTGCTACGCTCCGTGCATCAACCACGGCATCAAGGGCGGCATGGGCATCTCGCAGCTTGAGGAGAAGAAGGCTGTTGAGGCAGGCTACTGGAACATCTTCCGTTTCGATCCTCGTCTTGCAGACGCAGGCAAGAACCCGTTCCAGCTCGACTGCAAGGCTCCCACAGTATCGTATCGTGACTTCATCATGGGTGAGGTACGTTACAACGCTCTTACAAGAGCATTCCCAGAGAGAGCAGAAGACCTCTTCGAGAAGGCTGAGAAAATCGCTGCCGACAAGTTTGAGCATCTCACGAAGCTCGCAGAGAAGTAAATTTCAGACGAACAGCTAAGTCTTAATACAACTCACAATTCCCGCACGGAAATGATCTGTGCGGGAATTTTTTTGTATCCTCGGCAGGCAGCAACCGACAGGTTTTTTAACTCATTTAAAAGCCATACACTGACCAACACGGAAATCAATTTTGAAAAAATATACTATTGGCGTCGCCTTGGGGCGGCGAGTGAAGTTTGGTGTGAACCATTAACAGGGTGCATATTCTGCCAAAATGCCTCTCTTTCAAAACAGTCCAAAGGACTATTTTCGAAATTCACCTCTGCACCCTCAAGCCTTTTTCAAAAGGCTTGAGCGAAAACTCTTATTATTAAAAGCTCTGCTTTAAACAAGCAGAGACAAAGCCAAAGGCTTTGTGCGTTCAGTAGGGGCTTTATACCCCTACTGAACGTGGGGATGGAACCCGCCCCCTATAGAGGGTGCGGGTCTCCTGTGGAGACCTCTGCGCAGCAGAAGCACCGACCGAGCCGGCAGACGAGACCCGGGGGACATTCCCTCTGCGGTTATTCTTTCAAAGAAAGTTGATTTCCGTGACTGACCGAAAAAAACTCTTGTAATATTCGCTAAATGTAGTATAATTATATTGACGGGTTTTCGCCCGCCGCTTATATCAACAGTAAAGGAGCATGATAATATATGGACAATTTCTCCCCTGCGCTTTCGGGCGCCGACGGGCTGCCCTCGGACGCTCTGAAAACAACGCCGGAAACACATCCTGTAACGAATACAACAATTACACTTGAAAAAACGCCGCAGGAACATCTTCCTGAGCAGACCGCCGATGCAATTTCTGCGGAATTCTCGGAAACTGCCGCAGCAGCAGAACAGCCGCCTACCGCAGTTCCTTCTCCGCCACCTTCGGCGAACGCTAATTTCGGCCAAACGGCGAATCGCCCGCCGCTCCCAAACTATACGGCATTTCCGCCCCGCGCCGGCGCCAATATGAACGGAGGATCTCCGCAGCCCGCCTATCATTATCCGCCCCAATACGCTCCCTACGCTCAGTACGCTGCGCCGGCTCCGAATTATATAGGCTCCGCCAACGGCTACCCTGTTTTTTACAGGCGCTCCCCACAAGATATTGCCCGTGAGGATATCAATAAAGCTGCAAACTCCGGCGGCGCACTTACGATCGCAATATTCGTTTCGATGATCGTTGTCGCCATTATAATAGTGATCGTCGGGTTTGTTGCCGGTATCGTCGTGGAAACTCCAACAATGGGCGATGACCCGTACATGGGCTTCACCCAAATGGGATTCTACCTATATGAAGGACTGACATCGCTTTTATCAATACTTATTCCGACATTTATCGTTATGACGGCAGCTCGAAAAAAACACAAACTCACTCTCGAAGAACTTGTTCCGTTCGATAAGATCGGCGGCAAAAAGCTTGCTGCGATAGTATTTGCCGGTATGGGCATATGTATGATAGCCCAGATGATGTCGACACTACTGAGTATCAATTTTTCGCTGTTCGGATTTGACGTAGACGATGCGGTCAGTATGACCTACGGAACAGGTACGGTCGATATCATCATGAATTCGATCTGCACTGCGCTCATTCCCGCCTTGGCGGAGGAATTTGCCTATAGGGGCGCTGTTCTTGGAATCCTCAAAAAATATGATACAGACCTTGCGATCATCGGCAGCGCTTTCCTCTTCGGAATGCTGCATGGCAACCTCGCCCAGATTCCGTTTGCGTTTGTTGTTGGATTAGTGCTCGGCTATGTCAGAGTAAAAACGAACTCAATGCTTCCTAATATTTTGATCCACTTCGGCAACAACTTCTATGCCGTTATCGTTACAACACTTTCTCAAACAGTGTCAGACAGCGTTTCGACAATGATAGACTGCGCCGTTATGATATCTCTCATGGTTGCGGCGTTCTTTGGAATTTACTGTCTGAGCAAGCACCACAGTGATTTCTTTAAGCTTGACGGCGATCGCACTGTTCTAACGACAAAAGAAAAATACAAGGCATTCTTCACTTCCGGCACCGTCATCGCAAGTACAATCATACTCTGCATCGAAACTGTTGCCATGGTCAAACTGATATGAATGCGGAGAACAATGCGGAGTTTTTTATGCGAGCTGCGATAGATCAGGCAAAGCTCGCAGCTAAAATGGGCGAGGTTCCCGTTGGGGCAGTCATCGTTAAGGACGGTGAGATCATTGCAGCGGGTCACAATCGCCGTGAAACAGGAAAAAACGCTCTCCTTCATGCCGAGCTTTCGGCGATCAACTCAGCGTGTGAGATACTTCAAGGCTGGCGTCTATGGCAGTGCGAATTGTATGTTACTCTGGAACCGTGCCCCATGTGTGCAGGTGCGATCATAAACGCTCGTATCCCCGATGTCTTCTTCGGCGCATACGACAAAAAGGCGGGTTCGTGCGGCAGCGTCATCAGCCTTTTTGATTATCCTTACAACCACAAACCACGGCTTCGAGGCGGTGTTCTTGAGGAAGAGTGTTCGGCTTTGCTGAGCATCTTTTTCAAAGAGCTTCGCAAGAATAAAACATAATAAAGGCGGCTGAGAGACTAAAACCTCTCGGCCGCTATTTTGTCATATTCCGTATTTTTGTGAGAGCCGTTCGAGCTTCTTCCCGATCGGGCGGGCTAGCAGGGCAAGAAAGATCACATTCGAAACACAGTAAACTGCAGTGATCGGCACGGCCGCCGCAGCCGCAGCCAAATAACGTGATGTCATAAATATACCATCGTACCACACAGTAGTCCATATGTCCATGAACAAAGAATACATGATACCGGCAGCTACGCCATATCCCAAAAGCATTGCAGGGTGTTTTTTCAGCATTTTCGACAATGCACCGCTAAAAAAACCTATTATCCCCCAAATAAACATCTGAAAGGGCGTCCACGGCCCCTGCATAAATATAAAGTTAGATATAAATGCAGACATCGCCCCGCACACAAATCCGGACTCTGCGCCCAGCTCCATTCCGCATATGATAACGACCGCCGTAACCGGCTTAAAAAAAGGTATCGGCGCAAACAGTGAACGCCCAACGACCGAGAGCGCAGTCAGCGCGGCGAGAATCACAAGCCGATGCGTCCCGCGCCGCCCACGTTCAAACGACAGAAAAAACGCTCCGCACGACAGCCCAACGACCGCCAGCGACACCCAGATATATGATCGATCACGAAACACGAATGCTCCTGCCGCTACAGACAGCGGTACTGCCGCAAGCATCAGTACCCATGCCGCTGCTTTTGATATCTT
>CACZCM010000099.1 GCA_902779615.1 uncultured Ruminococcus sp.
TTTTACGCACGATCGGCTTCTCGTCGTTGGCTGCGATCTCGCCGTTTGCGTTTTGCTCGGCGGGCTTTTTCTTTTTACGCTTGATCGGCTTCTCGTCCGTGGCTGCGATCTCGCCGTTTGCGTTTTGCTCGGCGGGCTTTTTCTTTTTACGTTTGATCGGCTCATCGTCCGTGACTGTGATCTCTCCGTTTGCGCTTTGCTCGGTCTTAGTATTGTTATCGGCATTCTCGTCACTGCGCGCTTCGGCTTCTGCTTTCTCGTTGGGCGGCATTATCGGTTCGGACTCGTTTGCGGTATCGGCGCTTTGAGTTTCCGCTTCGACCGGCTTAGCCTCCGGGTCAGCTTTCTCTTCGGTGACAGAATCCGATTTGTCAGACCCAATGATCTCCTGCGGTTCTGATTTCGTGGGATCCTCGGACTCGACTGCTGTTATCTCACGTGTTTTTGCAAGCTCGTCATAATCAGCAGGAGCGGGCTTTCTCCCGTTCTTTTTGCGCTTCTTTTTGCTGCGCTTCGGCTGATCGGACTGCGTTTGACGACGCTCCGCGTTTTCTGTGCTTCGCTCCGTTTTGTCGGAATGCTCGCTCTCCTGTTCCGCCGACTGTTTCTGAGCGCCGATGACACGATGAGGAATATCGTGATTTTTATCCTTCTTCTTCTTCGGCTGCTGAGTTGTAACGATGAGGTCGTTGGACGTTTTCCTGTTTATAACAGTCGGCACAATATTGGTATTTTCAAGCTCGTCTTCCACCTCAAATGTATCGCCTATCTCCTCCTCAAGCACGTGTATTTTCTCCAGCACATTGCCCTTACGCATTTTTTCGTATGCCTCTTCCGAGGAAAACACGTCCCTTGTGGGAGCAATATTGATCTCACCTGTATCCGCCTTGCTGGTTGAAAAAATGTCCTCACGGACAACAGGTTTTTTCTTCTTTTTCTTCTTGGTACCTGCCCTTCGGTTCGTCCTAAGCTTAGCACCGCACTTGGTGCATACGGAGGAATCAAAAGAATTTGCAGTACCACACTCCTTGCATATCAACAAAGAAACCCCTCCACAAATTCGGCGTAACGCCGACAATACTATAACCGTAGGAGAGATGTCCCCCGCCTCTATAGGCGGCGGATGCCATCTCACGTTCAGTAGGGGGATAATCCCCTACTGAACGCACAAAGCCTTCGGCTTTGTCTCTGCTTGTTGAAAGCAGAGCTTTTAACAACGCCTGCGATAAAACAAAACAAAAAATACGGCAGGCTGATAATCGGAACACACTTATTACAATCTTGCGCAGATCAACAAAAACAGATCACATCAACCCGCTGAAAGCCTCGATCAAGGCTTCGCCCGACGCTGTTTCTGCGACGAGAACGGTGAATTACCCATGAATGATCGCACGTCTGTTAACCGCCGGTCAGAATTAATCAAAGTGCATAAATGCACCGATCGTTTTCTTGTTAAAAGCGTTGCTTTCAACAAGCAGAAGCAAGCTGCAGGCTTGTGTTCGGCAGGGGATCAGCCCCATATACACTAACTTAAATAGTTACCATGTCGCCTTGGAGCGGCGAGGACAACTTGTTCTTGTCGTTAGTAGGGGACGCTTTCTGCCAAAGCGTCCCCTCTTCCAAAACAATCCACCGGATTGTTTTGGAATTCACCCCTTGCAAAGAGCTTGAGCATGCCTCCGGAGGGCGGTACTCCGGTCTCACCTGCCGGTTCGGTCGGTGCTTCTGCTGCGCAGAGGTCTCCCCCGGAAACCCGCACCCCTGCACCCTGCCCGCTTTTTTGAAAAAAGCGGGGCAAAAACTTCAAACTAAGCTCTATTGGACTTAAGTTAGTGTAAATGGGGATCTCCCCCTATCGAACGTGAGATGTCCCCCACCGCCTGTTGGGGCGGGGAACATCTCCTATGCAGTTATATTTTATCAAAAACAACGACGGCAAACAAAACAAAACCATCGTAATGAAAATCGGTGCCTTCTTTTATTATAGTGTAGATGAGTATACAATGTCAAATTAAAACATTGTAACATTTTGTAACTGCTTGACGTTTATTACAGAAAACGCAGAATCGCCGACACGCAGAAAAACGTATCGGCGATCTTCTCTATTTTAGTTATTATATGCAAGGCCTTAACAGACTCCGCTAAAAGCCATCATCACCGAAGCCACGCTTTGAATTCAGATCCCCGAAAGCTCCAGCTGTTCGGCTTCATCGCCGTTAGGCAGCGCGCCCATTGTCGGGAGTGATTTTGTTCTGTATCGTTTTTCGTTCTTGAATCTGCCCGGAGTATACAGCTCGGTTTTCATTACGACCTGACCCTTTTTCAGCTTCATTATCGCTACACCCTGCGTGTTTTTCGTTGTCTTCAGCGGTATCGAATTAGTATTTGCAAGCAGCATTCTGCCCGATGACGATGTAAACAGCAGGTCGCACTCGTCAGCTGCAAAAATAACGCTCACAAGCTCCGATTTATCGCTGTAGGCGTTCATCAGCTTTCGCCTGTTAGTCTTGGTTTCGTAAGCAGACAGCGGAACCTTTGCGGCTTTTCCGTTTTGGAAGGTAAAAATAACGTTTCCCGTATAGTCCTTTGTAACTATCATATTCATCGGGACTTCGTCTTCCTCCATACCAAGCTTTGCCGCTATGTATTCGCCCAGCACGCTTGCCTTTGTGTCGGCAAAATCATACGCCTTCGCCTTGTACGCTCTGCACTTGTTAGTAAAGAATATCAGATCGGCAGTGTTTGTGCTCTCACTGCTGATGATTATTTCATCGCCTTCTTTAAGCTTCTGTTCTCCGCTCATTCGAAGCGAAAGCGGAGTGATCTTCTTAAAGTAGCCCTCGCGTGTAAAGTAGAAATTAACGGCATAATCAGGTATCTCGGGAGTAAGATCCACCTCCGTTATCTCCTCGGGAGCTATCAGCTTTGATACTCTGTCTTTGCCGTACTTTTTGGCAACGTCCTTAAGCTCCGCAACTATTATGTTCTTGACCTTCGTCTTGCTCGCCAAGATCCCTCTCAGCTTCTCGATCTCAGCTTTAAGCGATTCGATCTCCTTTGTGCGGTTCAGGATATATTCGCGGTTCAAATGGCGCAGCTTTATTTCCGCAACATATTCCGCCTGTATCTCGTCTATTCCGAAACCGTCCATAAGATTCGGGATCACATTCGCTTCCTCTTCGGTTTCTCGAACGATCTTTATCGCCTTGTCGATATCCAGCAGTATTTTCTCCAAGCCTTCAAGCAAATGCAGCTTGTCCGATTTCTTGTTAAGATCAAATGCTGTTCTGCGGCGTATGCACTCAATGCGAAAGGCTGTCCATTCGTCAAGCAGTTCTCTGACGCCCAATACTCTCGGAACGCCCGCTATAAGAACATTGAAATTACAGGAGAAAGAGTCCTCCAGCGGCGTCATCTTATACAGCTTCTGCATAAGCACATCGGGATCGACGCTGCGCTTTAAGTCGATAGTTATCTTAAGACCGTTTATACCTGTTTCGTCACGGATATCGGATATTTCACGAACCTTGCCCGCTTTCGCAAGCTCGATTATTTTCTCGATGATCGCTTCGCTCGTGGCAGTCGGAGGGATAGCGTGAATATCTATGCAGTTTGCGCTTTTGTCGTATGTATAATCCGCGCGGACCTTAAAGCTGCCTCTGCCTGTTTCGTAGATCTGCTTCAGAGTGTTTTCATCTCTGATGATAGTTCCGCCGCCGATAAAATCCGGCGCAGGCAGTGTTGTCATTATGTCATGGTTTTTGTCCTTAATGAGGGCGATAGTGGTTTCGCAAAGCTCCCGCAGATTGAACGAGCATATCGAACTCGCCATGCCGACTGCGATACCGGTATTCGCATTAACCAGAACAGACGGGAACGATGCCGGCAGCAAAGTCGGCTCTTTCAGAGTATTGTCGTAGTTATCGACAAAATCCACCGTATCTCTGTCGATATCCCGGAACAGCTCATTGCAGATAGCGTCCAGCTTTGCCTCCGTATATCTTGACGCCGCCCATGCCATATCGCGGCTGTAAAATTTTCCGAAATTGCCCTTGCTGTCAACATACGGGTGAAGCAGCGCCTCGTAGCCTCTCGACAAGCGTACCATGGTATCGTAGATGGCGCTGTCGCCGTGAGGGTTAAGCTTCATCGTCTGCCCAACAATGTTTGCGGACTTCGTGCGTGCGCCGTTAAGAAGTCCCATCTTATACATAGTATACAGCAGTTTGCGGTGGGACGGCTTAAAGCCGTCGATCTCGGGGATCGCGCGTGACATGATAACGCTCATGGCATAGGGCATATAGTTCTCTCTTATAGTCGAAACTATCTCCTGATCCAGCACATCTCCTGCGCCTTTGATGAAGCCCTGCATCTGCGGTATCGCCGCCTTCGGCTCGCCCTTCTTTTTTCTTGCCAAAATAACTGCCTCCTTAGCTCAGATCAAGATCGTCGATATATTCCGCGCCGTGCCTTACAATGTAGTCCTTGCGCCCCTGCAGATTATCGCCCAAAAGTATATCGAATATCTCCGCAGTAGCCTGCGCATCATCGGGCATGACCTTGATCAGCCGTCTTGTTTTGGGATTCATGGTAGTCAGATTCATCATATCGGGTTCGTTTTCGCCAAGACCTTTTGATCGCTGCACGGTGAATTTCTCATTCCCTATCTGCTTGATAAATTCGTCCTTTTCCGCCTCGGTGTAAGCGAAATACACCTGCTGTTTTGAAGTGATCTCATACAGCGGCGATTCGGCAATGAACACTTTCCCCTCTTTGATAAGCGTCGGAGTCAAGCGGTAGATCATCGTTAACAGCAGAGTACGTATCTGAAAACCGTCAACATCTGCATCGGTACATAAAATGACCTTGCTCCAGCGCAGCATATTGAGGTCGAACAGCGACAGATTTTTATTGGACTTCGACTGCACCTCGACTCCGCAGCCCAGAACCTTCAGCAGATCGGTTATGATCTCGCTTTTGAATATCTTGTCGTAATCAGCCTTCAGGCAGTTCAGGATCTTTCCTCTGATAGGCATGATCGCCTGAAAATCGGGATCTCTCGCCTGTTTGCAGGCTCCGAGAGCCGAGTCGCCCTCCACAATAAAAAGCTCGCGCTGCGATGTATCTTTGCTGCGGCAGTCGACAAATTTCGCCACACGGCTTGTCATATCCATATTGCTCGAAAGAGTTTTCTTGATATCAAGCCTTGTTTTCTCCGCCTTCTCACGGCTTCTTTTATTGACAAGCACCTGACCCGCAACACGCTCCGCCTCAATGGGGTTCTCGATAAAATATATCTCCAGCTGATGCCGCAGAACGTCAACCAACGCCTCCTGGATACCCTTATTGTTGATCGCTTTTTTTGTCTGATTTTCGTATGATGTCACGCTTGAGAAGGATGAGATAACAATGACCAGGCAATCCTCAACATCGATAAATTTTATCTTGCTTTCGGTTTTGTTGTACTTTCCGTTTTGTTTGAGGTAAGCGTCAAGCGCATATACAAAGGCGTTTTTGACGGCAGCCTCATGAACGCCGCCGTACTCGAGCCAGCTTGAATTGTGATAATACTCCTTTGTGCTGATCTTATTTGAAAATGCGAGCGCTATATTCATTTTCGCCTTATACTCGGGCTTATCTGCGCGGTCACGCACCATACGCTCCGCCTGCCACGACTGAACACCCGAAAGAGCCTCCTCGCCGACAAGCTCCTTCACATGATCGGCGATACCGTTTTCATACAAAAACTCGGTCGTTTCGAAGCTTCTGCCGCGCTGCGCGCGAAAGACAAATTTAACGCCGGCATTAACGATCGCCTGACGGCGGATAATATCTGCGAAATATTCCTCGGGAATATCGATATCTGTGAACACATCGAGGTCGGGACGCCATTTGATCTTAGTGCCCGTATCCTTTTTAGCGTACTTTTCTTTTGTCAGTCCGCCGACATTCTCACCCTTCTCGAAGCGCAGAGTGTAGCGCAGGCCGTCACGTCGGATATCAACGTCCATATACTCCGACGAATACTGAGTGGAACAAAGTCCAAGCCCGTTAAGACCGAGAGAATACTCATAGTTTTCGCCCTCGCTGTTGTTGTACTTGCCTCCTGCATACAGTTCGCAAAACACAAGCTCCCAGTTATATTTCTGTTCGCCTTTATTAAAATCAACGGGTATACCTCTTCCGTGATCCTCGACCTCGATCGACTTGTCGCTGTAATAGGTAACGGTTATCTCTCTGCCGTATCCTTCTCTGGCTTCATCGATCGAATTCGAAAGTATCTCAAAGAACGAATGCTCGCAGCCCTCCAGACCGTCTGAACCGAAAATGACCGCAGGACGTTTGCGTACACGATCGGCGCCTTTGAGAGCAACGATGCTTTCATTATCATATTCGGGCTGTTTAGTTTTTCTTGCCATTTTATTTTCCTTTTCTTTATTGAATACATAAGCTTCCTCACCGAAACACGGCAAAGCGCTAAAACAATAATAAACGACACAAAATCCAAAGGTTCTATTTCTTACCCTTAAGTTTATTTATCTTATCACGCAAAAATGCTGCGTGCTCAAATTCGAGTATCATCGCTGCCGCTTTCATTTCCTTCGTCAGCTGCTCGATCAGCTTTTGCTTCTCTTCCGCCGTCAGCTGCTTTTTGTACTTCTTGTCGTCATCGGCATGCGTGGAGATCTCCAGCACGTCGCTGACCTTTTTCACTATTGTCTTCGGTGTGATCCCATGCTCGTTATTGTACCGCATTTGAATATCGCGGCGGCGCGCCGTTTCGGTCAGCGCCTTCTCCATTGACGGAGTAACACTGTCGGCATACATGATAACGCTGCCCTCGCTGTTGCGGGCTGCTCTGCCTATCGTCTGGATAAGGCTGCGATCGGAACGCAGAAAGCCTTCCTTGTCGGCGTCAAGGATCGCAACAAGCGCAACCTCCGGGATATCCAGCCCCTCTCTCAGCAGATTTATGCCGACAAGCACGTCAAAGTCGCCCAATCTTAGCCCCCTGATTATCTCCATTCGTTCTACCGTATCAATATCATGATGCATATAGCGCACCTTGATACCCAGCTCGTCCAGATACGCGGTAAGATCTTCCGCCATTTTTTTCGTAAGCGTCGTAACCAGCGTTCGATAGCCCTGTTTGATTCGCGCGTTTATCTCCGAGATCAGATCGTCCATCTGACCTTCTGTCGGGCGAACAGATATCTCAGGATCAAGCAATCCTGTGGGACGAATGACCTGTTCGGCAGTAATACCGCTTTTGTCAAGTTCAAAATCGCCGGGCGTTGCCGACACAAACACCGACTGATTTATTTTACCGTAAAATTCGTCAAAATTCAAGGGTCGGTTATCCAGCGCAGACGGAAGTCGGAAACCGTATTCCACAAGGCTGGTTTTTCTCGCTCTGTCGCCTGCGTACATTCCACGTACCTGCGGGAGAGTGACGTGCGACTCGTCCACAAACAGCAGAAAATCCTTCGGAAAATAATCAAGTAACGTATACGGCACGCTGCCCGGCGCTCTGCCCGAAAGAACTCTCGAATAGTTCTCGATACCCGGGCAAAACCCGATCTCCAAAAGCGACTCGATATCATAACGTGTGCGCTGTTCGATCCTCTGCGCCTCCAGAAGCTTGCCCTCGCTGCGAAAGTATTCAAGCCGCTGCTCAAGTTCACGCTCGA
>CACZCM010000100.1 GCA_902779615.1 uncultured Ruminococcus sp.
CATACGGCAATCGCCATAGAAAGTATTGTTCTCACAGGTGTTATATCTGCGACAGGTTTGGAGGTAATGCGAATGAAAAGGAATGAAATCAACAATTACATATCGCTTTCGATAGCGAAAAATATGCTGAATCAGGGCGTTGTATCGGAACAATCATATCGTGTGATTGTAACAAATCTGATTGAGAAATATCGGCCTGTTTCCGCCGTTTTATTATCGGAGAAGCCGTTGACTTAATCGGATATTCGAGTAATATATTGTATCAATGGGAGGTGAAACAAATGCCGAATGTTACAAAAATAGAGCATATTCCGCAGACAGTACCGACAAAGATAAAAGTCGCAGCCTATGCTCGTGTGTCAATGGACTCGGATCGTTTGGCACACTCGCTGTCAACGCAGGTCAGCTACTACAGCGATTTGATCCAGAGCAATCCTAAGTGGGAATTTGCGGGCATATTCGCTGATTTTGGTATAACTGGAACCGATGTCCGCAGAAGGGACGAGTTCAATAAAATGCTCAAAGCCTGTGATAACGGCGAGATCAATCTGATACTGACGAAGAGTATATCGCGGTTTGCACGAAATACAGTTGACCTGCTCAACACAGTCAGACATCTGAAGGATATCGGTGTAGAGGTACGTTTTGAAAAGGAGAATCTAAGTACCTTTTCAAGCGAGTGTGAGGTGCTGCTTTCGCTGATGGGAACATTTGCGGAAGAGGAGAGCAGGTCTACAAGCAACAATGTAAAGTGGGCTATTCGTAAAGGTTTTGAAAAAGGAAAGCCCAGACCGATAGCGCCATTCGGATATCGCTGGAACGGTGAAAAATTCGTTATTGACGCACATGAAGCGATTGCCGTCAGAAGGATATTTGATGATTTCCTGAATGATATTCCTATGGCTCATACGGCAAAATGGTTGAAAGAAAACGGATACAGATCACATACGAGGCAGTTTGTATGTTACGCTTTGCAAAACATAGTCTACACCGGAAATTTGCTTTTGCAGCGTTATTATACAATTTCGCTTGCCGGTCATGTTACGAAGAAAAACGAGGGTGAGCTGCCGAAATACTTTGTTGAAAACTCACACGAGGCAATTATCTCACAGGTAATATTTGACGCTGTTCAGCGAAAAATGCAGGAGAGCTATGAATTTAATCCCGAAGCTCACAGGCGAGTGAGGCCGAAATGCTTCTCTGCAAAGATCAAGTGCGGCTGCTGCGGCGGTAACTATGTTTCCACACCAAGACGAGGTGAAAGAACTCACGAAGGACTTGTAGAAGCGTGGTCATGTTCCGTAAAAGTCAAATCAAGAAAGAAGAATTGTCAAAACGGGGTGATTACGGGAGCGGAGCTTAGGCGAATAAGCTGCGAAATTATGGGTGTTGATGCATTTGATGAATACGAATTTACGCACACCATTAATCAAATCACAATACATTCCGACGGAAAACTGATATATGAGTTTTACGACGGAAGAAAGGAATCGGCACAAACTCATTTTTTCAAATCGGAAGACAGAAAATACAAGGATCCGCACACTCCAATATGCGGTTACAAGTGGACTAAAGATGGTTATGTCATATACGAACCAGAAGCGGAAAGTGTTAGGCTGGTCTACAAGCTTTACAACGACGGAATGACTATATCCGATATTTCGAGAAAAATGGAGAGCTTGGGATATAAAAGTAAGCGAGGAAAATTTACCAGAAAAATAGTTCTGTATATTTTGCAAAATCCATTTTATATCGGAACGAGGATATTTCCCGCCAATTATTCGGGAACGGGAAAAGAGGAGACGGTACTCAACGATCACGAACCGATAGTAACCATAGAAGCCTACGAACAAGCAAAAGAGAGGAGAGAAAAAGATGCCAAACGTCACAATGATTCCCGCAACAATAGACATCAGAACATCGGCGCCGATAGCCGAGAACCGAAAGCGTAAGGTTGCAGCCTACGCAAGAGTCAGCACCGAGCAAGAGGAGCAGGAAAGCTCCTATCAGACTCAGGTGGATTATTATACCAATTACATCAAGAGTCGTGCTGACTGGGAGTTCGTATCTGTATATGCGGATCACGGAATTTCGGGGCTTAGCACCTCCGGCAGAGACGGCTTTAATCAGATGATAGAGGACGCTTTGAACGGAAAGATACAGCTGATAATAACGAAATCTGTGAGCCGCTTTGCTCGAAATACCGTTGACAGTCTTTCGACGATACGAAAATTAAAGGAACACAATGTAGAATGCTATTTTGAAAAAGAAGGGCTGCAAACGTTCGATTCGTCGTCGGAAATGATACTGAGCATTATGGCAACGCTTTCGCAGGAAGAGAGCCGGTCTATATCGGAAAATGTAAAATGGGGTATCCGCAAGAAGTTTAAAGATGGACGTTTTTCAATGCCGTACAGGAAATTTCTCGGTTACGATAAGGACGAGGACGAAACAATGATTATCAACGAAGACGAGGCAAAAATTGTTCGTCGGATTTATGGCTTGTTTTTAAGCAACAGGTCAACATATCAGATTGCACGTATTTTAACTGAACAAGGGATACCAACCGTAACAGGTCAGAAGGTATGGAACAGAACAGTTATCAGAAGCATTCTGACTAATGAAAAGTATAAAGGCTGCGCTCTTTTGCAAAAGAGCTACGTTTCCAATTATCTTACCAAAAAGAATAGGAAAAATAACGGTGAAATACCGCAGTATTATGTCGAGGGCAGCCACCCTGCTATAATCGAACCCGAGGTGTTTGACAGAGTGCAGGCTATGATGGAAAGGCGCAAGTCCGGCAATGACAGAACAACATCTGCACGATTATTCTCAAGCAAAATAAAGTGCGGCTGCTGCAGTCATTGGTACGGATCTAAGATCTGGCATTCTAATGACAAGTATCGCAGGATAGTTTATCAGTGCAACTACAAATTCAAGGGTGAGAAGAAATGCGACACACCGCATTTTTACGAGGACGAGCTTAAGGAGATGTTTGTAAAAGCTCTCAATAAATATTGCGAAAATAAGGCTGAGATAATACAAGGCTTTAGCGATATTTGTGAAACTGCTTTTGATACATCAGAACTCGAAATGGAACAGGTTACTCTGGAAACGGAAATGAAGGTTGTGTCAGGTCTTATTGAACAGCTGATAGCAGAAAATGCCCGTACTGTGCAGGATCAGAATGAGTACAACAAAAGCTACAACGCTCTTGCGGAACGCTTTCAGACGGCAAAAACAAGGCTGGAGGAAGTCATAGCCGAGATCACGAGAATAAAGTCCGATCATGAGCGAATGCGGCAGTTTATTAACAAACTGAAATCTACCCCCGATATTGTTATGAAATTTGATGAGGAAACGTGGTATGCTCTTATCGATCATGTTATCGTGAACAGCAGGGAAGATGTGCGGTTTGTGTTTTGTGATGTGAGAGAGGTAAGAATATATTGATTTTACCATTTCGTAAATAATCACTTGTTGATTAACCATAATAATTCTACCTTGCCGGATTAGATAGTCCTAAGTTGTATCAAAAGAATTGTTGAAATAATCAGCCGGTTATGCTATAATTATTGTAGCAAAGTTAGAGGTAAAATCAATGTAATGTAATAACAATTCATAGGTTTACTTGTTGTATTGAAGTTCAGAAAGAAAAATAATAATGACGAGCATATATCTCTCTTTGAGTATTAATGTCGATCTTGTCTTTATTGACAGCTTCTGCTCAAAGATGCGGGACATATTTCCGTTTAGCCTGTGTTTTCCCTGTGAAGTCAGGAAAACGAAAAAATATTGTGAAAGTGTGAAGTGATACCATGATAATCAACACAGGTATGAGGACGGACATTCCCGCTTTTACTCCGAGTGGCTGATGAACAGACTGCGGGAGGGGTATGTGCTTGTGAGAAACCCGTACCGCCCCGATTATGTGACTAAATACGAGCTTTCTCCCGATGTGGTGGACTGCCTTGCGTTCTGCACGAAAAACCCCGAGCCTATGCTGAAATACATGGACGAGCTGAAGCGTTTCAAGCAGTATTGGTTCGTAACGATCACGCCCTACGGCAGAGAAACAGAGCCGAACGTGCCGCCAAAGGAGAATGTTATGCAGAGCTTTATCTCGCTGTCAAAGTCGGTCGGCATAAATTCCGTTGGTTGGCGGTACGACCCGATATTCATAGACGACACATACACGACAGAACGTCACATTTCCGATTTCGAGCAGATGTGCAAAACACTTTCGGAATATACAAGCGTGTGCGTCATCAGCTTTATCGACCTTTACGAAAATGTAAAGCGGAATTTTCCGCAGGCACGCACCGTGACGAGAGACGAGCGTATCACGCTCGGAAAGGCGTTTGCCGAGATCGGCAGCCGTTACGGTATCACGATAAAAGCGTGTGCGGCGGGCAAAGAGCTTGTAACTTACGGGGTGGACTGCGGCGGCTGCATGACGAAGGAGACGTTTGAAGCGGTGGTCGGCAGTCGGCTTAACGTGCCGAAAAGAAAATCGCAGAGAGCGGAGTGTTTCTGCGTTCTCGGAACGGACATCGGCGCATACGACACCTGCGGACACTTCTGTAAATACTGCTACGCGAATTACAACAGAGAAAACGTCATGCGAAATATGCAGCTCCACGACCCCGCATCGCCCCTGCTCGTCGGGTGGCTTCGAGAGGGCGAAGTTGTTCATCCGGCAAAACAGGAACGCTGGACGGACGATCAGCTCACATTGTTTTGAAGCGGCGATTTTCCTAAGTTTCATTTGATTGCATAATCCTACAACTATATATCACAGGAGGAATCTACAATGAAAAAACAGATCAAAACAACTGAGGCAATTTTTCCAATGCCGGTGCTCATGATTGCTACATTCAACGAGGACGGAACGGTCGATGTTATGAATGCGGCTTGGGGCACAATGCTGTCTCGTGACATGGTCGCACTCAATCTCACCGAAACACACAAGACCGTTGAGAACATCAAAGCAAGAAAAGGCTTCGTCGTTCATATAGCAGATGCAAAGCACGTTGTGGAAGCCGATTATTTCGGTGTTGTCAGCGGCAGCAGGGAAAAGGACAAGTTTGCAAAGAGCGGCATGACCTACACACACTCGGAGCTTGTTGACGCTCCCATCATCAACGAATTCCCCATTGCGATGGAGTGCGAATTTATCGAGTATCAGAGCGATGAAACGGGTCTCGGAGTCATCGGTAAGGTCGTAAGAACATCGGTCGAAGAAGACTATCTTGAGGACGGCAAGGTCGATATCGACTCCCTGCAAGCGATTGCATTCGACCCGTACACACACGGATACTACAAGGTCGGCAGCAGAGTGGGTGACGCTTTTAAAGACGGGCTGAAGCTTAAGTAATTGTTTAAGAGCGCTGCTTATTACAGCTTTTCAAAAAACACTCAATCGAGTATGAAATAAACATTCGCCCTCTGAAAGCAGGCTTGCTTTGGAGGGCGATATTTTGTATTACGAATACTCCTCCTTCAGCCTTTTCAAAAACAGCTCCGCGATAGGGGAGAAGATCTGATATTTCTTCCAGATGATGTACATATTTGTTTCAAGTGTTGGTCTGATCGGTCGAAAGCATAAGCCGCTTTCTTCGCTTGTGTCGATCAAATGTTCAAAGGTAAGCAGATAGCCCAGTCCTTCTCTCACGAATACAGAGCCGTTGTAAGCAAGATTAACTGTTCCTGCGAAATTGAGCTTATCCATATTATCGCCGCACCAGCGAGGAAAATCCACACGTATGGATTGTTCGGAGCAGAACAACGGCAGACCGTAGAGGTCATCGAAGGTGACATATTCCTTCTCGGCAAGCGGACTGTCACGAAGCATCACAAGACCCCATTTGTCGCTTTCGGGGATAGTGAGATAGTTGTACTTTGAGAGGTTCGGCGCTTCTACGATCACGGCAAGATCAATCAGTCCCCTGTCGAGCCGTTCCGCAACTGGTTCGGTGTCTCCGCTGAATATATGAAAGACAAAATTCGGGTACTGCTCCTTAAATGATTTGATACTTCGTGCAAGGTATTTTATCTGAATGCTCTCCGCACAGCCGATATGGATTTCACCGCCCGTTATGCTGTCAAGCTGACTAAATTCCTCGGTAGTTTTGTCGACCATCGCAATGATATCCTCTGCTCGTTTTCTCAAAAGCATACCCTCATCGGTGAGATGCATACTCTTGTTTGTCCTCACAAATAGCGAGTGCCCGAGTTCGTCCTCGAGCTTCTTTATCTCCTTTGATAGTGACGGCTGTGAGATACGCAAGTTCTCCGCTGCCCTTGTCATGTTTTCCTCTCTTGCAATGGCAAGAAAATAGCGTAATACCCGTAGTTCCATAGCGCACCTCCGATAATTTCTGTCATCATTATAATTTGTTTTGTTATTCTTGTCAAGAATGACAAGCTATTCAAAATAGGTATTTTACATTACTGTGCATCTGTGTTATACTAAAGATACCGAAGAACACGGAGGTGAGGATATGGCAAACGCAGCCGACACAAAAGGGGTCATGACCGAAAATCTCAGAGATATGGGTTTGGACGATGAAACGACGGCTAAGTGCCTGAGATTGATTGAGGAAAAGCGATATGCAGAGCTTGACAAGCTTCTGAGAGCCTATCGTCAAACACTCCTTGACAGTGTACATAAGTATAATGACCGTATCGACTGCCTTGACTATTTCACATATACACTCAGAAAAAATGGAGGTAACTGAAATGAAAGACGAAATGCTGACTTTAACTGCTGAATGGGACAAGACCTTCCCGAAATCCGACAAGGTCGATCACAGCAAGATCACATTCCACAATCGCTACGGCATAACGCTTGCGGCTGATATGTACACGCCGAAAAACGCAGAGGGCAAGCTCCCTGCAATAGCAGTCTGCGGCCCGTTCGGCGCGGTCAAGGAGCAGTGCAGCGGACTTTATGCTCAGACGCTTGCAGAAAGAGGATTTCTGACGATAGCGTTCGATCCTTCTTTTACGGGCGAGAGCGGCGGTGCTCCGAGATATGTTGCGTCTCCCGATATCAACACGGAGGATTTTTGCGCCGCGGTGGATTTTCTTTCCGTTCAGGATAACGTTGATCCGGATAAAATCGGTATTCTCGGTATCTGCGGCTGGGGCGGCATGGCGATAAACGCTGCCGCTATCGACACACGAATCAAAGCAACGGTCGCTTCCACAATGTATGATATGACGAGAGTGAACGCAAATGGCTACTTCGACAGTGAGGACAGCGAAGAAAAGCGCTATGAAAAGAAAGTCGCTTTGAATGCTCAGCGCATCAAGGACTACAAGTCGGACGAGTATGAGGTTGGCGGCGGTGTGGTTGACCCGCTCCCGGATGACGCTCCGTATTTTGTAGTTGATTACCACGACTATTACAAAACACCGCGCGGATATCACGCCCGTTCGCTCAACTCAAACGGCGGCTGGAATATCACCTCGTCTTTGTCGTTCATCAATATGCCTATCCTGCAATACAGCAACGAGATACGCTCTGCCGTTATGATCATGCACGGCGATAAAGCGCATTCTTTCTACTTCGGCAAGGATGCTTATGAGGCAATGATAAAGGATAACACTTATGCAGAGAACAAGCAGCTGCTTGTGATCGAGGGTGCTTCGCATACCGATCT
>CACZCM010000101.1 GCA_902779615.1 uncultured Ruminococcus sp.
TGTTGGTTTGTCAATGATGTGTTACACTTTTTCAAGAAAAAATAACCTCACCGGTATCTAAAAAGTGATTGAGAAATTCACGAGGAGATTTCCAACCGAGAGGGCGCATAGGAAAGTTGTTGTATTTCCTGTTGTGTACAGCTAATTGCTTTTTAAAGTCTTCGAATGAGTAGAATTTATGGGAAGCGTAGAAGTATTCATTGTCCTTGCGATGAGAGCGTTCTACCTTTCCGTTATGTCGGGGTGTGTAAGGTCTAATCAGTTTGTGCCTGATACCCAGCTCGGCGAGCCGAGCTTCAAACATGGTCTTATCATCATCACTTTTGCTGCCTCCAAATTTTTTTGTGAACTCGGCGCCATTATCGGTTTGTACGCACTCGATCTCAAACGGAAATACCTTTATCAGCTGATCAAGAAATGCCGTTGAAGAATATGTGCTGTGCTCGTCGAAGGCGGCAATATAACGGAATCTTGTGTATTCGTCTATCGCTGTGTACTGATAGTATTTTTTTCCTTTAGCAGCCCCCACAAGACACGCTGCCGGAACGTATTTGACGTCGATCTGAACACGCTGTCCGGGATAATACATCTTCTCATAAGGCTTTGGAATATACTTGGGATTTGGAAGCGTTTTTCGCGGTTCTCCAAGCTTGCGGAGCATTCGGTAAAGCCCGGTAACACTTCGTTTATACCCTCTCTGCCGAAGCTTGACCCAGAACACGACCAGCCCGGCGTTGGGATTCCTGCGGCGCATATCCTTTATCAGCTTTATTTCTTCTTCTGAATGTTGGTTAGGGTGGTGTTCAGGCTTGTGAGAACGATCTGCAAGCGATTGGAGCGTTCCGTCATACCTTCTCTTCCAGAAGTAGATATATTGACGGGTAACATTGTACTTTATCGCCGCCTTTGTTACTCCATTTTTCTCGGAATATTTAATTAGGGATTGACGAAACATCATCTTTTGTGTTACAGTATTCATAGCAAATAGGATCTCCTTTGTTATGTTTGTTGTGGTAGATTAACTGTAACACAGGTTTTTCCTATTTGCTATTCTTTTTTCTTAACTGTAACACATCAATTGTAATCCTACAAACACATCAATTGTAATCCTACAAAAACGTCCGAAAAAGATTAAATAATCTATTGCCCAATTCCTTAAAATATGTTATAATACATTCGAATGTCAAAAAAATACAGAAAAACGATCACGGCAGTGCATAATTACGCCTTGTTTATCGATATAATTATAGGAGCAAATTATGGTCATATTGGGAGTCGATCCGGGGTATGCGATAGTCGGATACGGCGGTATCGAGTTTTATGCCAACAAATACCACGTTATGGGATACGGCGCCATAGAAACCTCGGCAAATACACCGTTCCATGTTCGGCTGGAACATATTTTTAGTGAGATGAACGGGGTGATCTCCCGCTGCCGCCCCGATTGCATGGCTATAGAAAAGCTTTATTTTCAAAATAATCAGAAAACAGCCATAGATGTTGCTCAGGCAAGAGGTGTAATACTGCTTTCTGCTCAAATAAACCGCCTGCCGATTTATGAATATACACCGCTGCAGGTCAAAACTGCGGTCACCGGATATGGAAAAGCAAAAAAAGAGCAGGTTATGGATATGACGAAACGTTTGCTGAAATTAGAGAAAATGCCGCGGCTCGACGATACTGCCGATGCGCTTGCAATTGCAATATGTCATGCGCAGGCTAACGGAACTCAGCTGAAAAAATTCTTACAAAGATAAGGACTACTATAATGATATACAGTTTAAAAGGAACATTAATACACCGTACCCCTTCATTTATCGTAGTTGAATGCGGCGGCGTCGGCTACAAATGTACTACCACATTGATGACGATAAGGGAATTGCCCGATGTAGGGAAAGAATGCACCGTATATACACATATGGCAGTACGAGAAGATGCTGTGGAGCTGTTTGGATTTGCAAGCAGCGAAGAGCGTGAGTGCTTCAAAATGCTGACCGGAGTCAGTGGGGTCGGTTCAAAAGTCGGTACCGCAATACTATCAGAATTTACACCTGAACAGGTGGCGGTCTGCATAGCTGCAGAGGATTCGAAATCATTGACCAAGGCTGCGGGAGTCGGAAATAAGCTTGCACAAAGAATTGTGTTGGAGCTAAAGGATAAAATGAAAAAGCTGAACAGCTCCTCGGGAGGATCAAAGCTTGCGGCTTCGTCTTCGGGTGCTTCGTCATTCGGCAATGTCAAGAATGCGATCGACGCTCTGTCGGTACTGGGGTATGAGAGTGGAGAGATCATGCCGATCATTTCAAAATTCGACACCACACTTAAAGTGGAGGAGCTTATTCACTTAACACTTTTGGAGCTTGGAAAAAGCAAGGGGGCGTAGTTTATGGATGAGATGGATTTTGAAGACAGAATAATGTCTGCCTCCGAGATCACAGAGGATCTGTCAGGTTCGGATAATCCGCTGCGCCCAAAAACTCTTGACGAATATATCGGTCAAGAAAAGGTAAAAGAAAATCTGCACGTTTTTATTGAAGCGGCAAAAAAGCGGGGAGAGATCCTTGACCACGTTTTGCTTTATGGACCTCCCGGACTCGGTAAAACAACACTTTCTCAGATCATTGCCAATGAATTGAATGTTAATATTCGCATAACCTCCGGTCCCGCGATCGAAAAGCCGGGTGATCTCGCGGCTCTGCTGACTAATCTCAGCAGCGGCGATGTGCTGTTTATTGATGAGATCCACCGCATTTCGCGAGCGGTCGAAGAGGTCTTATATCCTTCAATGGAGGATTTTGCTATTGATATAATCACGGGAAAAGGACAAATGGCGGCTTCATATCATCTTCCGCTGCCAAAATTCACTTTGGTCGGAGCTACAACACGAGCCGGTCAGCTTACTGCGCCTTTGCGCGATCGATTCGGCGTGGTTCTTCGTCTGGAGCTTTACACTCCCGAACAGCTTGCTCTTATCGTGAACAGAAGTGCGTCGATCCTCGGAATACCGATCGAGAACGACGGAGCACTTGAAATAGCGTCCCGTTCCCGAGGCACACCCAGAATAGCCAACAGACTGCTCAAACGTGTACGTGATTTTGCTCAGGTAATAGGAAACGGAGTTATAACGTGCGATATTGCAAGGCAGGCTCTTGACAGACTTGAAATTGATGAGCTTGGTCTTGATGCTAACGACCGCAGAATGCTTGAAGCTATCATCAAATTCTACAACGGAGGACCGGTCGGATTAGACACCTTGGCGGCAGCGATCGGCGAAGAAGCCGTAACGATAGAAGATGTATACGAACCATACCTTATGCAGATAGGATTTCTCAGCAGAACTCCGAGAGGCCGTTGTATCACTGCGACAGCTTGTCAGCATTTAGGTATGCAGATCCCAAACGGTGTATCGGCAGGATCACCAACATTATTTAATATGGACAATTAATTATAACCATAAAAGGAGATATTTATCATGGGCAGATTATTTGGAACAGACGGCGCAAGAGGAGTTGCAAACAGTGAGCTTACATGCGAACTTGCAATGGCTATCGGAAAGGCAGCGGCAATGGTTCTCCTTAAAGATGACGGCGGTAGAAAGCCGACCGTCTTTATCGGAAAGGATACACGTTTATCTTCCGATATGCTTGAAGGTGCGCTTACAGCAGGACTGTGTTCCGTTGGCGCAGATGTTGTTTTGCTTGGAACGATTCCTACTCCAGCAGTAGCTTATCTTGTTAGAAGACATTCGGCCGACGCCGGAATTATGATCTCTGCCTCACATAACCCCTTTGAATTTAACGGGATTAAAATATTTAACTCTGACGGTTACAAGCTGTCGGATTCACTGGAAGAAGAGATCGAATCGATCGTTCTTGATCATTCCGAACCATACCCTGCACCTACCGGAGATAAGCTTGGCAAGGTTTCTAAGCTTGTATCGGGTATAGATGAGTATACAGATCACGTTGCAAAGAGTATAAAGGGCGATCTGTCCGGGCTAAATATTGCGTTAGACTGTTCAAATGGTTCATCAAGCGCAACCGCAGAGAAACTTTTTACAAAACTTAATGCAAAGTTTACTGTTTTAAATGCAGAACCAAACGGCATCAATATAAACGAAAACTGCGGCTCTACTCACATCGATCGTCTCCGGGAATTTGTTAAAAATAATGATTACGACTGCGGTATGGCGTTTGATGGCGACGCAGACAGATGCCTTGCCGTAGATGAAAACGGAGAGCTTGTTGACGGCGATTTTCTTATTGCCGTTTGCGCAAAAAGTCTTAAAGAAAAAGGCAATTTGAAAGGGAACACCGCCGTCGGCACTGTTATGACAAATATGGGCTTTAATAAATTCTGCTCGGAAAACGATATTAATTTTGAAGCTACTGCAGTCGGCGACAGATATGTGCTTGAAAATATGCTGAAAAACGGCTACTGCATTGGTGGAGAACAATCGGGTCACGTTATCTTCTTAGATCACGGAACAACCGGCGACGGTCAGCTTACTGCTGTTCAGGTGCTTAGCATCATGAACGAGAAAAAGCAGCGCTTGTCGGAGCTTGCGTCCGTAATGAAACGATTCCCTCAGGTATTGATCAACATCAATGTTTCGTCCGAGAAAAAACCGCTTTATGAATCCGATGACATTATAAAGAATGCGATCTCGGATACAGAAAAAAATCTGGGCAAAAGAGGACGTGTTCTTGTTCGTCCTTCCGGTACCGAGCCTCTCATCAGAGTTATGCTTGAAGGTGAGGATATCGATGAGATAACAAGCTTTGCGAACAATATAGCGCAGCTTATTAAAGAAAGACTCGGTTAAGGAGCGCATATTTACATGAGAGAAGCAAACTGGAAGGAATACGAACTCATCGATACATCGGACGGCGAACGCCTTGAAAGATGGGGAGATAAAATACTGATACGCCCCGACCCGCAGATTATCTGGGATACAAATAAGAATGATCCTCGCTGGAAAAATGCCCACGCAAGGTATGTCAGATCAAAATCGGGCGGCGGCAGTTGGACTGTATATAAAAAACTGCCCGATGTATGGAAGGTTTCATATAATGACATTACCTTTGGTGTGAAACCTATGGGTTTTAAACATACCGGTATATTTCCGGAACAGGCTGTTAATTGGGAATTTACAGCAAATAAGATCAGAAGCAGCAAGCGTCAGCTGAATATTCTCAACCTTTTCGCTTATACCGGCGGCGCAACACTCGCATGCCTTAACGCAGGAGCTAAAGTTTGTCATGTTGATGCCTCAAAAGGCATGGTTCAATGGGCAAAGGAAAACGCCGCACTCTCGGGGGTGAGCGATAAACCTGTGAGATGGATAGTAGATGACTGCGTAAAGTTTGTTCGCAGAGAAATACGAAGAGGAAACAAATATGACGGCATAATAATGGATCCTCCTTCTTACGGAAGGGGTCCGGGCGGAGAAGTGTGGAAGCTCGAAGAACAGCTCAGTCCGCTTATCGAATTATGTTCACAGGTGCTCAGCGATGATGCAGCATTCTTTGTTTTAAATTCATATACTACCGGGCTGTCGCCTTCGGTCATGCAGTATCTGTTGAGTATCAAATTAAAGGCTCAGCGAGGCGGTAATGTTTTTGCAGACGAGATAGGACTTCGTGTCACCGATACCGGGCTCGTTCTTCCCTGCGGATCAACCGCGATTTGGGAAAGTGATCCCTTCAAGGCTTCCTTTAATTAAGATCCATCTTTCGCTCAAAGAGCGCTTTACTCATAAAGTAATAAAGAGTTGATATAAATTGAGTTTTATCGAAGTAAAAAATGTAAACTTCAGCTACGATGACGCAGATGAACAGAAACCTAAAACAGTGCTGAAAAATATCTCTCTTGAAGTAAAAAAAGGAGAATTTCTTGCATTATTGGGACATAACGGCTCGGGAAAATCGACACTTGCAAAAATGTTCAACGGCATTCTGGAGCCTGAAAGCGGTTCGGTGTTTGTCAACGGCATAGATACGAAAAACGAAGACACTATTTTTGACGTCAGAAAATGTGTTGGATTGGTTCTTCAGAATCCCGACAACCAGCTTGTTGCAAGCATTGTTGAGGAAGATGTGGCTTTTGGCCCCGAAAACTTGGGTATTCCTCCGAAGGAAATACGCACTCGCGTTGATAACGCATTAAAAGCTGTTGATATGTTTGAATATGCAGCCCACTCACCCCATAAGCTCTCGGGCGGTCAGAAGCAGCGTGTTGCAATAGCCGGAATAATAGCCATGGAGCCTGAATGCATAGTTCTTGATGAACCAACGGCAATGCTTGATCCGCAGGGACGGCAAGAAGTCATGGATACTATCATAAAGCTTAACCGGGAGAAAGGAATCACCATTGTGCTTATTACGCATTATATGGACGAAGCAGTTCTTGCGGATAGAGTGGCCGTTCTTGATGACGGAATAATTATAGACGAGGGAACACCGAGAGAAGTGTTCTCGAAGGTAGAATTTCTGAAAACTCATAGCCTTGATGTACCTCAGGCGACCGAACTGGCATATAAGCTTGCTTCGGTCGGCATAAAAATCAATACAACTCCGCTGAATGTCGAAGAATGTGTTGATTGCCTGATGAAGGCGCTTGCTTAGCGTCTTTGTATACTGACAAAGGGAGGATAAAATGTCGTTATTGGAGATCAAAAACCTATCATATATTTACGGCAGCGGCACGGCATTTGAAAAGAAGGCGGTCAATAACGTATCACTGTCTATCAATAAGGGCGAATTTGTCGGTATAATTGGGCACACAGGCTCGGGAAAGTCTACACTGATACAGATGATGAATGGTCTGATAAAACCCGGCGAAGGGGAGATCCTGCTTGACGGAAACAACATATGGAGCGACCCAAAGAAGATCCGTAATGTAAGATTCAGGGTAGGGATCGTTTTTCAGTATCCCGAATATCAGCTCTTTGAAGAAACGGTTGAAAAAGATATCGCCTATGGGCCAAAAAATATGGGCCTTTCCAACGAAGAGATAAAAAAACGTGTAAAAGACGCAGCCTATTTTGTGGGTTTGAAACCGGAGCTGCTGAAAAAATCACCTTTTGAGCTGTCCGGCGGTGAAAAAAGACGAGCTGCCATAGCGGGCGTTATAGCGATGGATCCCGAGATTCTTATCCTTGATGAACCAACAGCCGGTCTTGACCCCAAAGAAAGAGTGCGCTTTCGCAATATGGTACGAAAACTATCAGAGAAGATGACAGTGATTTTCTGTACGCATATTGTTTCGGATATTGAGACTATTGCAAAAGAAGTGATTCTTATACATCACGGCAAATTGGTTCAAAAAGGTAACATTCCAACACTTATCAAAGAAATGGACGGTAAGGTCTGGGAGCTTATCCCTGATGCAGATGAACTTGAATCACTTTTAGAGCAGTATCCCCGTTCGAGTCTTGTAAGCCGTAATATGCAGACTGTTCTCCGTGTTGTCAATGATGAAAAGCCGCATAACGATGCCCATGCCTGTGAGCCTGTTCTGGAGGATGTGTATTTGTACCATTTCGGAGATGACAACGCATGAAAAATATCTTTACATCTTATAAATATGAACTGAAAAAGCTGATCGTTTTACGCAAAGGCTGGATGATTCTTTTGTGCCTGCTTTTAGCTCAGATTGCAATTGCATTGTTTGTGAAACCGTCGCAGGAATATGTTTTTGATAAGAAATTATATGCGGAGTATGTTGAGGTTTATGGCGGAGAATATGCTGAAGAAACGGCAGTAAGAATAAATGAAGATCTTCAGACAGCTGATCACTGGTGCTGTCTTCTGCCAGCTCCCGGCTCTGGACACGCCTTCTTTCATAGACCTGCTTCTTCCAGGCTTCCTCCATGCGGCGTTGTTCTTCCTCGGAACGGTAGACCCGCGTACGGTCATCCACCTCATGCCGGGTGCCGATCACGCGTGTTCTGCCTCTGGGATCATCCTTGGCTGCACCTGGATACCGTCCCTGGTACAAATCATTGGAACTGTCAGAAGGCTGATTCGCAGAAGGATTCTGCCTGCCGGGCTGAACAGGAGAAGGATAGGCCTGCCTGCGGGACATAGAACGTTCCTTCCGATAGCGATATTCCTCGCGCCGAAGCGCTTCCTCCCTTCGCAGCAGTTCTTCTTCCCGTGCATCCAGCTCCTTCTGCTGTTTTTTCTGGCGCCGCTCATAGGCCGGACCGGTGATCGCCATTCTGCCGGACCATCCGATCAGGCGGGTCAGAATCACACCAAAGAAAATACCGATCGAATCAATCATTACATCCCGGGAGGAGGCTGACCGGCCGGATACAATGGATTGATGATATTCGTCGCCGCACGCATAACCGACACAGATGATTCCTGCGAGCAGCATCAGAAAAATGCCTCTCACCCCATAGACATAGAGGGGGAAGGAGACGGCGATCGCCAGGAGAAAGTATTCTGTGATGTGTGCGGCTTTCCGGACAATACCATGAATCTGGGAAGCACGCGCTCCGACTTCCCAGTCATCCCAGCCCTGACCGGTTATGGTATTCGCGGCCTGTACCAGCTTGGTGCTGACATAATAGCTGGTAGAAGACGAGGAGTCAGCCGGCTGTGCGGAAAAACTGTAGATCATATACATAAGAGCAAGTGCCGGCAGAAATGACAACGG
>CACZCM010000102.1 GCA_902779615.1 uncultured Ruminococcus sp.
GAGAAGTCTTTTCTGTGCGAGGAGCGCAGACGCAATAGCGACTCTCTGCTTCTGACCTGCCGACAGCGACATCGGGTGACGGTGTTTGTATTGTTCGATACCCAGACTTTTGAGAATTGCAAGCGCGCTCGCCTCATTGTTTTCAATCGCGCCTAACATGACCTCTTCAAGCACCGTTTCCGCAAATAGTTGGTGATTCACGTCCTGCATCACCATATAAGAAATCTTACGCATTTTTCGGGAATTGTACGCGATACCGTCTATGATGATTTCTCCTTTGAAGCCTCGATGCAAACCGCACAAGCACCTTACAAAGGTAGATTTTCCTGCGCCATTATGACCTGTTACCGCTATAACAGCGTGGGTAGGTATTGAAAGCATCTTGATATTTAGTGCAGGTGTTCTGCCATATCTGAAATAAAAATCGTTAAGGATCATATTCTCTTTTGCTGCGCTTTCTTTGATGGCATACAGTCCGGTTTTACCATCAAAATAGTTGTTCGGGCAAGTAAACGATCGCAAACCAATTGACGCAAGATTATCCGAATCGAACGAGAAAAAGCTGCTCCCGTCATACTCTTTCTTAATGCGCCCGTTCTCCATAAAGATCACTCTGTCGCAAAGTGAAGAAAGCCAACCTAAACGGTGCTCCGCAATTACTATTGTTTTGCCGCTTTTCTTCCAAAGCCGCAGTATACCTTTAAGCTGTTCGATGGAATCAATATCAAGATTTGACGTCGGCTCGTCGAGTACAAAAATATCCGGCTGCATAGCCGCAGCACCGGCGCACGCTATTTTTTGCTTCTCGCCGCCAGATAGCTTGAAAATACTACGATCAAGTAGATCATTTATATGCATCTTCGAGACGGTTTCTTCGACTCTTTTGCGTATATCCTCCTCGGGCAGACCCATATTTTCACAGCCGAATGCGATCTCCGTTGTCGTGTCTACGCAGAAAAACTGACTGCGCGGATTCTGAAAAACGCTGCTCACTGTTCCCGCAAGTTCTTCGATCGGTGTGTCGACAATATTCCTTCCGAAAACGGTCGTTTCTCCGTCTAGATTCCCTTCGTAATAATGGGGGATAAGACCGTTCAGAAGACGTGTTACGGTAGTTTTTCCGCAGCCCGAGCCGCCGCAAAGCAGCACGCATTCACCCTTGATTATCGTCAGATCAATATCATTTAATGCGTTTTGATCTCCGTTCTGATATTGAAAGCTCACATTCTTTATAGCTGCCGCGATCTTGCTCATATTACCGCACCGACCTTTCCTAATATCAAAAGAATGTATACTATCAGCAGCGACAGCAGAATTACTATATCCTGAACATGAAAACCTATCTTGCAGATATTAGTGCGTTTGACCGTTGTGCCAAGTCCTCTGGTCAGTGCCGCCGCCGAAAGCTCGCTGCCGATGTTGACCGAGCAGACCATAAGCGGTATCAGTCTATATTCGAGAAGTTTCCCGGCGTGCTTTCCTCCGATACGGATATCTCGCATTTTCATCGCCGTATTTATTGATGAGAATTCCTCTAGAACGGTGGGGAAGAAGCGGAACATCACCGACATTGGTATCGTGATCTGCTGCGGGATATGCATTTTGTGCATTGCCGCGATAAATTCGCTGACGGTAGTTGATGACAGCGTGTAGGCGCCCATAATCAGCCCCGGCATAAGCCGAACAAATATCAGGCAGCATACACCGAGCAAACTTAAAGCCGCATCCGTAAGCGTCGGCACAAGAAATACCTCCGCCAATTTTAACACCGTATAAATTATCCCGAAAAGTGCGGCTTTTTTGTATTGCTTTGCAGTCGTTAGCAGAATGATCGGCAAAAGAGAAAGTACGACCACGGCATATCGAATTGCTTTTATTTCGCTGCCCGTGCCGCCAAGAGCGAAAATCACAAGAGTTATCATCAGCGCAAGCTTCGTTCTCGGGTCGAGGATAAGCCCTCGGTTTTCAACGTTCGCCGTAAACAAGCCTGACATATCACAGCCTCCACGAAGCGGCTTCCTGCCTGCTGTCGATAAAGCTGCGGTATATGCCGTCCTGCTTTATAAGCTCGTCATGTGTGCCTTGCTGTGAAATCCTGCCGCCGTCTATAACGATTATCTTGTCAGCATTTCGGACTGTTTTGAGCCTATGCGCGATCATGATAATAGTTTTCTCCTTCGTCAGCTCCTCTATCGCTTTTATTAGCTCCGCTTCGTTCTCGGGGTCAACATTCGCCGTTGCTTCATCGAGCACGATGATCGGCGCGTCCTTCATGATAGCCCTTGCAATGGAAATACGCTGCTTTTCACCGCCCGAAAGAGAAACGCCGCCCTCGCCGATAACTGTATCGTAGCCGTCGGGAAGCTGCATTATAAAATCATGACAGCACGCTTTTTTCGCCGCTTCAATGACCTTTTCCATAGGAGCGTCAGTTTGTCCTAAGCGGATATTGTTCGCGATCGTATCGGCAAACAGATAAACTCTCTGAAATACGAAGCTGTAATTCTTCATAAGAGAATCCATGCTGTAATCCCGGATATCCCTGCCGTCAAGCGTTACCTTGCCCTCGTCAACGTCCCAGAAGCGTGAAAGCAGCGAGGTGAGCGTCGTTTTGCCGCCGCCCGAAGGACCAACGATTGCGGTAGTCGTGTGCTCGGAAATATCAAGCGAAATACCGTTAATGATGCTCTTTTGTTCGTATGCAAAGCTGATATTCTCCGCCTTGATGTTAAAGCTTGATGGCGTAATATCCTCGCCCGATATATCCATCTGCGGGGTGTCGAGAATCTCCTGCGCCTGTCTTACACTTACGTCTACCGTCCGCAAAAGTGCCGAATATTTGCCGGCGTTATCGAGCTGAGCGTAGATGAGATACGAGCTGATTATCATGATAAGACAGGTCAGAAGCTCCATCTGCCCGCCAAGATAAAGCAATACCGACGATAAAACTATGATAGTTCCCATCGCCTTGAGCCAGAAGCTTTGGAGCGTCATAAACGGTATCAGCTTCAGCTCCATAGCGGAGTTTGCGTGCTCGTTCTCGTCTATTGCCGTATTTAATTCACGGCTGCGCTGCCCCGTGAGCCTGAATGCCTTGACCTCCGATATGCCCTGAATATACTCAATTACCTTCTCGACAAGCGCGGAATCCTTTTCAAGCTTGCGCTTTGCCATGTCAGCGGACGCGTTCATCATCGCGCTGTTGATCGCAAAGAAAATCACAAGTCCTATGCAGAGGATAAGTCCTATCCTGTAATCAAACGCCAGTATCATCACCGTGATTACCGCAGTTGAGAGCAGCCCCGAGCTTACGATCATAACAACTCTCGTGGCGACGTTTTCAAGATTCTGCATGGTGTTTGTCGTGACTGACATGATGCGCCCGAGACTGTTGTCGTTGTAATATCCCATCGGCAGATACCTAAGGTGCTCCGCAAGCTGCATTCGCTTGTTGGCGCAGGTGTTGTAGCCGCCCTCCGTCTGGAGCATCTGAGCCTTACTTTTAACAAGCCCCGCGCCGATAATGCTCATAAGCATAATGACAAGGCAGGTAAGACACGTGCTTTTCGTGACGCTTTCTTCAAGCATAGCCTTGATCAGGCAGGCGATAGCGGGAATTTTCAGCGCTTCAAATACCGCCTGCAGCAGACTCAGTACGATAGATGTATAAAAGCGTTTTCGGTCGTCCTTATCGCAAAAGTCAAAGAAGTTTTTCAGTATTTTAACCATCAATCTCACCTCCGTCTTTTACGCTGATATGAGCTTTCCACATGGAGCTGTAAAGCCCATTTTTCTTGACAAGCGTTTCATGACTGCCCGATTCCTCGACCTTGCCGTCATTTATCACGTAGATGCAGTCGGCGTTTTTGACGGTCGAAAGACGATGAGCTATAACGATCAGCGTTTTGCCCTTTACTAGCTTTGCCACGCTGCGCTGTATCAGCGCTTCATTTTCGGGGTCGGTGTAGGCGGTGGCTTCGTCAAGAATGACGATCCCGGCGTTTTTGAGCATCGCTCTTGCTATTGCTATTCTCTGTCGTTCGCCGCCCGAAAGATGACCGCCCGCAGTGCCAACGACAGTATCGTAGCCGTTCTCTAAACTCATTATAAAATCGTGACAGCCGCATTTTTTTGCCGCAGCTTCGACTTCATCATCAGAAGCGCCCTGTCTGCCGAGACGGATATTTTCACGAATGGAGAGATCAAACAGGAAATTATCCTGAGATACGAAAGCAATCTTATCGTTATAATCGTCGAGCGGTATTTCACGAATGTTCACACCGCCTAAAGAGATCGAGCCGCCGTTTACGTCCCAAAGACTTGCGATAAGCCGTGCAATTGTTGTTTTTCCGCTGCCCGAAGGTCCCACGAGCGCGGCAAATTCTCCCTTTCGAATCGTCATGGAAATACCGTGAAGTATCTTTTTTTCACCGTAACCGAAGGAAATGTTTTCGAGAACGATGTCGCCGCCGTTTATCTTTTTCGTGAGCTTTTCGGGGCGTATCATTTCGGGTGCGTCGAGAATGTTCCTCACCTCCGAGACGATAGTGTCCATCTGCGCGATATCATCGGAATATGACATAACACCTATCAGCGGTTCGATAAGCCCGACCGTCAGAATTATTATAGTGATAAGATCGGCATTGCTGACCGTTCCGTGCATCGTCATTATGCCGCCGATGGGCAGTACTGAGAGCATGGTCGCCGGCATGATGACCATTGCAAATGTCATATAAACATTACACGAGCGCATCCAGTCAACGAAGCTTGCTGCGGATTCCTTTGCGGCAGCGGCAAATTTTTCATAGCTCGACTGCGCCTTGCCGAAAACCTTAATGACCTCGATACCGTTGATATATTCGGCTGTAACGGCGTTAAGGTCTTTGGTCGCTCTGACCGTTCTTGCGTAGCTTTCCTCATAGCCGAACATCATCAGCGCATAGCACGCAATGCCGAGAGGAACGGTGATGAGCGAAGCAAGCCCCAGCTTCCAATTGATGATAAATACATAGATAAGAACGATTATCGGCGCACCGATGCCCGTTGTGAATTCGGGCAGGATATGAGCGAGCGTCGTTTCTATGCTGTCGATGCGCTCAACGATCGTGCTTTTGAGCGACCCGGACGGCTGGTTTATCACTTCGCCGAGCGGCATTTTCGCAAGCTTATCAAGCGCGTTTTTTCTGATAACTGCGAGCGTGTGGAACGTCGCAAGATGCGAATTTGCGGTTGACAGCGCATGAAAAAGCGCATGACCGAGCCACAATGCAGCGATTATAATGCAGTTTGTTATGTAGAGTTCTTTGTTTTTTTCTCCTTCAAGTAACGCTGTGACTATCTTTGCTATGAAATAATAAGGCGCAATACCGCACAGCATACTCATTGCAGCATGCACAACGCTTGCAATAAATTTTCCCTTGCGTTCGCCCGATTGACTTAAAAGCCAGCCGAACGAGCCGTGTTTGTCTTTTCCCATAAAATGATCCTCCTGTTTTATGAGCACTATCCATAACTTAAGGTGAACTGTAAGTTTTTTGTTTCTTTAATGTCTTTTTGCAGGGGGCTTTCCGGTCGCCTCCTGCACACCTTCGGATCACAAAAAATAAAATTTCTGTCTTAAGTTGTTGATAGTGATTTTATGAATACTGAAAAAAGCTATTCGGAGCTTGATGTTCTGCTGCGGTATTCCTGCGGCGACATACCCATAACAGCTCGGAATGCAGCCGAGAATTTTGACGCATTATCATAACCAAAACGCTCTGCGATCTCCGATATGTTTAGCTCAGTTTCGCTTATCAGCAGAGCCGCAGCAGCCTTCATGCGATAACTCTTGATGTATTGATAGATCGGGCTGCCGTAGACCGCCTTGAATATTTTTCGCAGAGTAGCGGATGGTATGTCGAATCTCTTTGAAAGCTCTTCAACGGTATAATTCTTGTCGAGACGGCTTGTTATCAGCGTGTGTATTTTCTCGATCTTTTCCGTTTGCTTAGCAGGAAAATACTGACGTCTTTCCTCGACCGCCGATATATCAACGGTACCGAGAATGATGAGCAGCTCGGCAATTTTTAGCTTATAATAATCAATCCGTTTTTCCTTCGGCGCATGGTAAAGCTGCGAAAATATGGTGTTGAGCGGTTCGTTTTCCCGCAGCAGAAATTCCTTTTCATCGGGACAGAATTTCTGTCCGAGTGCTTCAAGATCGACTGTCAGCCATGAAAGCTCACGAGCAAGTGACTCTCCTGCTATATCCTTTATAAACCCGATCGTCATTCCGTGGTAGTGCGAAAGCGGCAGATAAACCTGCCCCTCGTGGTGAACGCGGCGGTCAATTCTTAAGTCTCCGGATTCCATATAATATCGGTTTCCGATAAGATTTTCATGCTCGATGCGCCCTTCTCGGCAGTGGTCGATGCACAGCACCGTGTCTGCATTCTGATATTCCGATGTACACGTCCTCAGATGAAAATCGTTAAACATCAGATATACTCCGCTGAATACGCGATACATAGTCATGAAACCTTCGCCCGTGTTATCCTCAAGCCTCAGCACACGGCATTCTCCCTCTGCAGCAACCTGGTGAACATTTGAACCGAAGCCTGCTTTATCGAGCATTTCAAAAAGCTCCGGTCTCACGCGATACCTGCTTTCTCAAAGTGCTTTTTAAGCAGTGCCTTGCCGAGCAGACCGCCGATAATACCGCATACAAATGCAACAACAAACATAACAGGGCACATCCACATAGGCATAAGCTTTGTAACTGTATCAATGTAATCCTGACCAAAATTCTGGCGTGATTCCCAGTATTTCTCGGCAGCGAAAAACAGGGGAAGATAATTTCCTGCGATCCACAAGCTGAACACACCGCTTGTAATTACAGCCTTTGACGCACTTTTGTAATCGCCGCTTTTGTAAATAAGCTCAGCTATCAGACCGCTGACGATCGACACGGCGAGCGGCGGCCAGCTCATACCTGTCAGAAGCATGAGTACGCCCATTATCACGCTCATGATCCAGATCATACCGAACTTTTTTACTCTTGTGAGAAAAAGCATAAACGGAATACCGCCTAATATCGGTACTATAACCGCAAGAAGCGGTAAGAAAATAGGTATCATTCCGAGCATTGCCACTATAAACACAATAACAAAATAGATCGCCGAAAAGATACCGATGTTGATTAGATCCTTGCCTTTCATAAAGATACCTCCTGAATTGAAATTAATGATTCAAAAAATACAGTTAGCTATGTTTAACTACTGAATCAGTATAACACAATTATTGCCCGATTTCAACTCCATTTTGTTCATTGATACTCTATTATGATTTCTAATTTTATCTATGTCTGTATGATTACAATTGACTTTATTGAGAAGTTGACAGTACAAGTCAGATATGATACAATAATGTTATATTTAACTAACTTAACAAAGGAGTATACACAAAAATGAAAAAACTCAAAAATCTATCCGATGTACAGCTTGACGAAATATCACATCAGATCGCCGACGCATTCTATGATTATCGGTATAACGCCGATGATCGGGGACTGCTTAAGTATATAACGAGCCGTGATTCAATGTTTATCTATATAGGTGCAATTGTTC
>CACZCM010000103.1 GCA_902779615.1 uncultured Ruminococcus sp.
GGAAATTGCGTACATTCACGACGCAAAGACAGAGAGCGAAAAGGACGCACTTTTCGCAAAGGTGCGCTCCGGCGAGATCAGGGTATTGCTCGGCAGTACACCGAAAATGGGTACAGGCACAAACATTCAGGACAGGCTCGTTGCTATGCACGATCTTGATGTGCCGTGGCGTCCCGCCGATTTGGAGCAGCGCCTTGGAAGAATGGTGCGTCAGGGCAATATCAACAAAGAGGTCACGCTTTATCGGTATGTAACCAAAGGCACGTTTGACGCATATTCGTATCAGACGTTGGAGAATAAACAGAAATTCATAGATCAGGCTATGTCGTCCGGCTCAAAAGGACAGATTGCAAGGACAATGGACGATGTGGATCAGCAGGCTCTCACATACAGCGAGATCAAGGCGCTCTGCACAGGCGACGAACGGTGCAAGGAGCTGTTAGTGCTGACGGACAGAGTAAAGGAGCTGCGTTCTATGCAGCAGGAGTACAACAACACGCATTACGAGCTTGAAAACAAGATCAACGAGTATCCGCAGAAAAAAGCGAAGATCGAGCGTGAGATAACGGCTTTGCAGTCGGATATTGATGTAGTCCGAAAGCTGCCTATCGATCCCGAAACGGAACAGCCGAAATTCAAGATCACGCTTGACGGAGTGACATTTACCGATAAAACGGAAGCCGGAAAAGCTCTCGACAAGGCTTGCAGTATGACGTTTAAGAAGCTGTTTCAAAAGGGTGAAAGCGTTGACATCGGCTCGATACACGGCTTTCCGATCACGGCGAAGTGCGAAAGAGAGCCGTTTTCGGGAACGATATTCGTTCAGGCGACTATCCACACCGCACAGGATTACAAGGTCGATTTCGGCGGCTCCGCACCGCATAATCTGAAAAAGTTGGAGGGCGTGTTCTCGTCTTTGCAAAAGAAGCTCGATCAGGTGACCGAAAGGCTCAACCGCCTTGAAGTCGATACGGAGGAAGCCCGCAAGCTCTTTGCACAGCCGTTTGACAAGGGAAGCGAGCTTGAAGAAAAAGCCGCCCGAATGCAGGAATTGAGCGATATTCTTCATCAGGAAGCAATGAGTAAGGGCGACGACAAGCCGAGAACATATTATTTCTCAATGGCAAAAACTATGGCGATAAAGCCGCCCGACGGAAATACTGATCGGCAGAAGCAAAAGGAGATCGAACCGCCCGACAAGAAAAAGCCCGATTTATCTGACGGCGAATAAGTAAAGAATATCCCCGACTTATTACCCAATGGGAAATAAGTCGGGGCTTCTTATTGGTAATATTACCCTGTTTTACTATAAATTGTATAACATAGCATTAAAAGGCTTTCGCAAGCTCTCTGCGGCGTATTATTTTTACACTATACTGTATTCGTTTTTGAGCTAAAAACGCCATACAGGGCAAATCTGAGCAAAATAGAGCTATTTGAAAAGAGAAGCACCGCTCCACTCCTGTTAAAGAGTGGGAACGGTGCTGATTTATAAACAGCTTGCAGTATAGACCACATCGGGGTGATAAAGGAAAAAACCGAAAGAAGTTTCCTGCGAGCTATTTAACAAAAGGTATCGTCTGCGATCAATAACCGCTGTATTTTGTCAAGCCGTTATCAATATCCTGCTGATCGGCAGCACCGGAGGCGCGTGGAATAGTTTCGTTGGAAGCGGTAACTATATCTTCACAGTCAAAATCAAGTATCTCCAGCTCCGGCGCTGTGTATTCTCGCTGTTTTAATGATTCCATTACTCTTTACCTCCGTTCAGGCTCTGCACATAAGCCGCCGCCTTGTCTCTGTAATTATAAAGCGCCTTGATAAGCATTTTCTCCGTATTGTCTGCGGTCGTATCGTTCATCGTCAGACGTGCGTATTCGTCGATATTAACGGTGAACTGCTCGCCATCTGTACCGAATTTCAGGCTGATATTCTTCCTGATATCCTGCGGACTTATGCCTGTTATCTCGTAGCATACATAAACCGTATTGTTGTAGGTCTGTGCAAACGGCTTGTAGACTGCGCTATTAGAAGTGTTCACAAGATCGGGGAGCTGTGTTACATCGGATTGTGTGCTTTTGAAATACAGCTTGTAGACCGTCTTGCTGCGGAGAACGAGCGACGAGCCGTAATATGTAAGCTCGGTCGGCGCTTTTACTTCATTCTTAGCGTCCTCAAATCCCGTTATATCCGGAACGGTATAGCCGGAAATGTCAGCGTCGGCATAACCGGTGCCGGCAAAGCCAAAGTATCGCTGAGCATATCCGCCGTAGACGAGCATTGACTTGACAAGCTCAACGGTTTCGGTGCTGTACTTGTCGGAATTTGCGACAATATGATCGGCGTACTGTTTGACGGTGTATTCGTATCTCGTGCCGGCAGCCTTATCTCCGATATAAATTTGAGCATAAATCGGTGCGGTCATTTCCTTCGCCGCACCCTCGCAAGGGAATATATAATATGTCTTTCCCGAAACAGTTTGGGCACTGTTCTCAATGTCGTTGACCATTACCTTCTTTGTTGTGCCGTTCGGAAGAGTAAACAGCATATATGCGCTGTCGTCGTCAAGCACGGAAGAATCAAGCTCCATGTAGAAGTTTACGCCGATGTCGTCGTTGAGGATAAGGCTGTTGCCCACAAGGCGCGCGCCGGCTTTTTTGGAAAGTATTACAGGGTCGGTAACAACAATTCCGTCTGCGTCTGCTATTTTATAGCTGTATTCATTTTCATCATAGATGAAAGAATAGCCGTCAGGGAGATAGTTGCTGAATTCTGCTCTGACAAGATCACTGTTGTAGCCGTCCGGTACGGTATTATTAAGAACTACTTTTGATGTTTCATCAATGGTAAGGTCAAAATCCTCCTCGCCGCCATAGCCAAGAAAAGCACTTCCACTGATATTCATGGTACTGCCATTCTTAACCGCAATGTGCTTTGCCATCCACTGTATTCCCAAATCGCCGGTATTCAGAACGGCATTATCAAGCATAAGCGTGTTATCATTGCCGCCATTTCCGTTGTCAATATGGCAAGTGAGCGTACCGTTCTTAATTGTGAGACTGCCATAAATAACGATCGTATCGAGCATTACGGAATGATTATTCAGGTCAAGCGTAATGTTTTTGTAGTAAGTACCCAAACAAAGATCCGGTTCGTTCACATCTGCATACAGTGTGATAACATCTATATCTTTCGCTTCTCTGATTGCCTCTTTCAGCGAGTCATATTCCGTATCGCCTATCTTTGCAACAGTACCTATTTTCGGGATAGCTACTTCCTTGGTTGCTGTGTAGTCATTGTAGTAGTAGCTGACCGTTGCAGTATAGGTCATAATACCTTCTTCTGTTTCGGTTGCTGCCTTTGTGACAACGCCATCGGTAAAATCAACATTTGTCACGCCTAAACTGACCTCATCACCGCATACAGAGCATTTTCCATAGACCTGCACATAATAATGGTCATTTACTTCCGTCCAGTCGCTGTGATCGACCTCATAGCTATGCCCCTTTTTTTCAATCGTAACAGCTTCGAGTGTCGTTTCGGTATAAACGCCGTCTGTCAGGAGATAGACCTTGCCGTCCGAGCCTTCATAATACTCGATATTTCCGTCCTCGGTGCAGGTTGCAGGCTTCTCGGGAATGAGAGTATAGACGATCTGCTCAAACTCCGCACTCACGGTCACATCGCCGTCAGGCATGGTGAAAGTATATCCCTCGGTGCCGTATTTTATTACATTAACAGCACCGTTATTGACGGAAACGCTCTTAAACATATAGCCTGTTTCGGGGGTTACGATCAGCGTGACAGTATCGTTATAATGTGCGGTTGCTGCTGGAGTATCGCCGATCTTAGCAGAAACAGAGCCGTTTACAATACTATCAGAGATCGTAATATTGTAGTCATTCTGTGTAAATGTACCCGTGATAACTACATCATGATCGGGCATTGTTTCGGGGATCTCGCTCCAGCCGCTGAAGGTGTAGCCTATTCTTGCTTCGGGATTATCACGGGGTGTAAGAGCTGTACCGTATGAGACGGTATCGACCTCGCCGTAAACCTCGCCGTCCAACTTGTAAGTCATATTGTAGGATTTCGGCGTTTGGCTGAACTGCGCCGTATAGGTCTGATCTCCCGTTACGGTTGTGATCTCGGGTGACCAGCCCGTGAAGGTATAGCTGTACTGCGCGTCGTCTGTCTTTGTCGGGGTCGCGCCGTTGTAGGACGGCGTTGTGCCGTATTCGACCAGATCCGTTTTCAGTGTATTGTCATCGCCGTCTATCCAAGTGATCATATAGCGTTTTTCAAATTCCGCGCTTACCGTTACGTCCTCGGCAGGCATTACGAACGAATAAACCCCGTTTACAGGCTCTATTTCGGTCGAGTTGTATTTCACGCTTGTTACAACATAGCCGCTGTCCGGTGTTACAGTCAGATTGACCGTGCTGCCGATACCGAACAGGCTTCCGCTTTCAGCTCCGTTTAGTACAACTGTACCGCCGCTTACTTCACCTACAGTGACAGTCTTGGCGGGGACGAGCGTTTTGTCGCCAATATTATCGTTCGTTGCTTTCGTGTTTGTGCCTTCATGTACAAAATCCCCGTTAACGGTCACATTACTGTTATACCATGAAGCATAAATTCTGTCGGAAGCGTTTTTCCAATTTATCGTGATGGTACCTTTATCACTGCAATTAATGCCGCCGCCCATTCCGGCACCATTTTCATTTCCTCTTGCAGAGACTATACCGCCGTTTATGATAATTGTACCGCCGTTGCCGCCTGTTTGAGCGGGATAGTAGACGCCTCCGCCTCCTATGCCGACGGTGCGAGCACTGCCGCCTTTTGCCGTTACCTTTCCGCCGTTAATGGTAATAGTATCACCTGCGCCACTGCTGTAACCGCCGCCGCCGATTCCTGCTCCATCTGCACCACCGGTTACTGTGATGTCTCCTCCGTTCACGGTCAAAGCACCGCAACTCTGCCGGTGATTACCGCCTATACCGGCATTTTCGCTTTCCACACTGTTGATAACTAATTTTCCGGTATTATCGCTCTGTCCATAGATATTGAGCGTGTTTCCGGAAGCGAGCTGTATGCCTTTTGGAATATTAAGCACAGCACCGTCGGTCAGTATCAGGTGCTTTGTTCCACTGATGCTGATTCGTCTGTCGATAGTAGTCTCACCCGTCACATACCACCAGTCACCCTCCGGAAGCGCCGCGCTTTCCAGACGTGTGGCAGAATTTACCTCTTGTTCATTACCGGAAGCGTCAATATACGGGATGGAGTCTACGATGTACACTTTGAAGGTTTTTGATGTCGAACCGAAGTAATTCAAATATCCTGTAACTGTCAAAGTATAGGTGTCGGCTTTAGTTATGTTATTAACTGTTTGACCGCTGCTGTCCTTTACCGACACGGTATAACAGTCGCTTTCCACAGTCTCACCGTCAAAGGTCAAGCCGCAAGACGGCAAAGCCATCGACTCGCCCGCCAAAGGATAAGAGGCTTCTATGCCCGTGATCACAGCAGTACCGGACTGCCAGTAACGATAGCCGTTGAAGATTTGTATAGCCTTGCATACCTTGTCGGAGGGCAGGTCAGTAAGGCTATATACCCTTTTACCCTGATTCTTATCCGAATTAGCAAAATCCCGTGTTCGGTAGGCGTTGTTGAGCGAATAAGAACCTCCCGTCCAATTCTGAACGAAGGCATAAACATAGCCGTCGCCTATTGTTATGCTTGCCGGCAAGCAAAGGCAGTCGGTGATGTTGACCGTGCCGAGGTTATAGCCGACAAAGCCGCCGCAGGTCATTGTGACTCTGCCGGTCATGCTGCCGCTCCACACGCATTCATTGATGTTCAGTGTGACGCCGCTATTAACCTTGCCGGCAAAGCCGCCGAACTGTCCTACGCCACTTCCGCTTCCTTTCAATTCAACATTGCTTGTGCAGTTGTTTATGGTGGTGTTCCCGGTGATATAGCCCGCCATACCGGCAGCGAATGTTTTTCCCGACAACAGCACAGTGCCTGCCGTTGTGAGATTTTCGATGGTCGCGCCGCCCACATATCGGAACGGAGCCGCGCCTTCCATCTGTCCGCTGTAATTGTAGGTCAGCGTATGCCCATCGCCGTCAAAATGACCGCGAAAAGCACAGCTTAACACATCTCCGGCAACAAACGGAAGCGATGTAGTGTCGTTGCCCGTGACCTCAATGTCGGCGGTGAGCTTGTAATACTTGTCGCCGTAGGTCGAATTCTCGGTATTGACCACTCAGGCAAAATGCTGCCAATCCAAGCTTGATCGTATCAGGAACGGGCTTTGCTCTGTTCCCTCGCCGCTGAAAACGGCATCCGCACTCGCCGTTACGGAAAACTCCCTCGCCATTTCTGCGATAGGCTGCAACGGCACACCGCCCGACACAAGCACTGCCGCAAGCGCAAGCGCCGCCGCTTTTTTGAGTAATCGTCCTTTCATATAAAATAACCTCCTTAATTTGCGGACGGGAGCAGCGTGAATGTCCGCATTGTTAGTTCGATTATATCATTTTGAATAAAAAAATCAATAGAACTTGCGTGAACGGTCGTTTTCTTGCGTGAACGGTCATTTTGATGCCTTGTTTTTTGATTTTTTCTGTAATATAATAGTTGTATCAGCGATTTTTAGTGTAGTGAGGTGAAGTTATTGGTTCTGAATATTGCCATTGTTGATGACCTTGAAAATGACCGTAAACGCATTGAAGGATATATTGACCGCTATTTCTCCGACCGAAAAAACAGGAGCGTCCGTATCGGGCATTACAGCAATGCAGAAGTTTTTCTGAAAAGCTACCGCAAGAATGATTATCATATCTTGTTTCTTGATATATGTATGGGCGATATGAACGGTCTGGAGCTTGCCGAACGTATCCGCAGCTGTGATAATAATATTCGCATCATTTTTATGTCTACATCACAGGAGTTTGTGTTTGCGGCTTTTTCCGTCCATCCCGAAGGGTATTTATGCAAGCCATACGAATATGACGCCTTTACCGATCTTATGACTAAAACTATTGGCGGTATGTCCGAAAACGAAAAGTACCTGACAATACAGTTTCCTCGCAGTAAACAAGAGACTACTAAGGTAAACGATATAATGTCCGTTGTCTCTAACAATCACTCCGTTAATGTATATTTGATAACAGGAGAGATTTGGGAAAGCAATATGCTGTTCTCGGAATTTCAGACAATGCTTCAAAATGAGCCGGGTTTTCTCGAATGCAATCGTGGGATCATCATCAATATGAATTATGCCGTGCAGATAAAGAATGACACTTTCATTATGCAGGACGGAACGGTCTATCCTATCCGCAGACGAGGACGAAAGGAGATCTCCGCCAAGTTCACAAAATATTTAGCAGATAAAATGCGTAGGAGCTTGAATATATGAATATGAATTTAGCCGTGCGGTATATGATCGAGCTTGCTATGACCATACTCGCCGCCGTACTTGCGATAATGCCTGTTTATTACACACGCAAGGTCAAAAAGCCTTTTCTGTTCGGCGTTCTTGCCGTTACACTT
>CACZCM010000104.1 GCA_902779615.1 uncultured Ruminococcus sp.
AAGGTTGGCAAGCAGGACTCGGCATAAACGATATTTGACTTCTTTTTCAAACATGGCTTTTCCCCCTTCTATAAGTGTTGTTATATATATCACTCTAAAAGGAAAAAAAGTCAACGATTTGGGTTGATATAATATGCGGATTTTAAGATTTGACGATGGGTACAAATATAACTGACTGAATTTAGCGATGGTGACCTTCTTCGAATACATATAAATAAAGATCTTCCAGTGTTGGCGTGACCTCACGGCACGCATATTTATCCGGTGCGATATCGGTCACAATGCGCACGGTTATCTTATCATCGCTGTGGAAAATGTTTGAAATTCTATATCTTCTCCGAACATCGTCAAGCTCACCGCCTGCAATATCGATCTCGAAAACTTTACCCGATAAAGTCTCCGTGAGCGACCTCGCCGTGTCCATTGCAACGAGCTTTCCACCGCTGAGAAGAATTATCTCCTTTGCGATAAATTCAATATCGGAGACAACGTGCGTTGAGATCAGCACGATCTTGTCGCCCGCGATCTCGCTGATGAAATTGCGTATGCGAATGCGCTCCTTCGGGTCAAGTCCCGCTGTCGGCTCATCGAGGATAAGCACCTTCGGATCATTCAATAACGCTTGTGCGATAAGAGCCCGCTGCTTCATTCCGCCCGAAAACGAGCCGAGCTTTTTGTGTGCGTCTTCCGTAAGATTTACCGTATCCAAAAGCTGCGTGATCTTCTCCTTCGCCGCAGCTTTTTTCATACCCTTGAGCGCAGCCATATACCATAAAAATCTGTTCAGCGTGAAGTCGTCGTACACGCCCTGCTGCTGCGGCATATACCCGAGAATCGCACGATAAGATGCGCCGAGCGACTTGATATTTTCGCCGTCAAAAAGCACCTCTCCGCTGTCGGCTGTAAGGTTGTCGGTGATGATATTCATAAGCGTTGACTTGCCTGCGCCGTTTGGACCGAGCAGACCGTAAACACCGGGAGTGAGCGTTGCCGTGAAGTTATCGAGAGCCTTTACGGCTCCTTTTTTATACGTTTTCGTGATGTTTTTTATTTCAAGCGTTACCATTACCGCACTTCCTTTCTGCCTGTAAATTTTCGCATAGACAGACTTATTAAAATGGCTGATAATACGAGCGTTACTGTTATCACGGCAAGCAGCTTAAACGATGTGTTATCCCTGAATAATTCACCTATGCGAAGCATTTCAAATGGATATATAACGATTAGAGGGATCACAAGCGCCGCTGCCGAGAACACAACCGTGAGCGTGTGATTTTTTGCGTATATCGATATGAACACGACCAAGCTTGCCGCCATTATCGCTGTAAAAAAGTATGCTATTGTTTCGAGAAGATACGCTGTTCCTATCGAAATATCAAGTCCGCTGTCCGAATAATCGGATACGCACGCAAGCGGCGCTTTGAGAGAAGCGGTGTGAAAGCTGCGGTAAAACCTCACCATGAACGGCACATACACCGCCGCGAACGATACGATTAGAGATAATGCGGCGACTGTCAGCTTTGCAAGGAACAGCTTTCGCCTTCCGTTTTTCGTTGCCTGCAAAAGGTCTATCATATTTTTTCGGTATTCGTATGTGAACACAAACGGTATCGTCAGGATAACGAGCAGCACGCACCACAATAGCGACCGCCATTCCCTGAATGGGTTGGAAACAAGATCGGCGTAAATCGTTTCGTCAACAAAACGTGCGGACACGCCGTTTGCTTCAAGCTGCGTTAAGCGAATATACTGCTCGTACAGTATATCAAAGCCCTGCTTGCGGGCGTTCGCCCTGTTTTGAGCCGCCAATGCTATTTCCGCAGGCAAGAGATCATTCTGCTGAACAACAGTATTTGAGTCTGCGCTGTCTATCGCTTTTTTCTCATTCTCAATATAGCTTTTTGCCTGTGTCGGCGTTTTGCCCTCGACCTGAGAAATATACTGACGATACACAGCAACGCTTTCCTCGTTCGTCCGATAAGTCACGCTTCCCATTGACGACGACACGGCAAAGATCACAACCGCCAGCATTACTGCCGCCATTCTGCTCGATACGAGATATTTGTACAGCTCGCCGGTGAGTATCGCCGTGCTGCCGTTTATCTTTGCGTGTGAGCGGAAAAATTTTTCTATAAGCTCCGAGAGCGGGTCCCTCGCCGTCTCCTGTCCTTTCAGTATGAAGATCACAACAGAGACCGTTATGCAAACAATAAACAGTATCAGCGCGAAAAATAACGTTACAGCGTTAGAGTGGAGCGGCACACGGAAAATATTCAGATTGAGATATTTCCCGAAAAAGTGGGAAGTGTCGAGTATATAGAAAATGTTGACGTATTTCAGATGATTGAAAAATGCGTCCTGCGGCACAGCGTGATAAAGTGCAAATTCGGCTGCAAGCACCACACCCGAAAGCGCATACGACGTCACAGCGCTCGGTACGGCGATGAATACGAGCGAGATCACAGCCGCAAGTGCCGCCATAGCCGCAGCCTTGCCGATAAGATACAGCAGACAAAAATCGTCGCAGCGCAGAGGAAGTATGCAGTTTTGAAAATCCTTTATAGACTGTATGGGACGTGAAAGCTCCCATTTGCCGAAAAGTATTGTGCTTTCGGCTATTGTCGAAAATTCAGCTATTATCGTTATTATCACCGTGAGCAGCAAAAGCGCACACATCTTTGAAATAGCCGTTTTCAGCCTGCCGTTTTTGGACGAGCGCACGAGATCAGACAGCCCCTTGTCACGCTCAAATCGGAAAAGATATATGCAGGCAAGGAACACGATAGCTATAACGAAATAATCCCCGATATTATATGTCAATGCGGAAACAAGCGGATAGTCGCTGCCGAGAGTGATCTTAGTATTCTGCAAAACGTCATAGTCCTCGGCTGTTTTCATGATGTTTTTGTAGGAGAAGCTGTCCTTATCGGAGAACACGGAAAATTCCGTCTGCGCCCGCGCACGCTGCCCCATTTCTCCGATGAAGCCGGGATATTCATTCAGATATTCAAGCTGCATTTTTGTCACTGCACGGAAATATCGTGCGGTTTCGTTGTCGGAGTATGAGACGAGCATCTCCTCGGCCTTTTTATACGCTTCGGGGTTAGATTTTCTGTATTCCTCGAGCTTCGACATACTGAATTCATATAAGCCATTATCCACTCCCATTGCAGCGTCCTGCATCACATACATGATCTGTATGGCTTCCTCGTCCTTTAAGATTTCCGACAGCACTTCATCGGGCTTCATCACGGAATATTTACGCAGCATTTCTTCGTATTCGGCGTGATACTCTCGGTACATCTCCGCCTGATAGTCGTTGTGCGTGAAATAAAATGCGCAGAGATTCACGGCAAAGCAGAACACACAGAGCGATATAAACAGCCGTTTTGACAGTACTTTTTTTAGTTCGTAGTAAATCAGTTTCATTGCTTTATTCCTCAAAGGTATAGATCAGCTGAGCACAATCGTTGCAGCCAAGCTTCGTTTTGTCTATATAAAACAATTCCTTTCTTTCGGAATCAATAACGATCATTGAATCATCCATACAAGCACTAAAAGTTATAGTTTTAAACGGCAGCGTATAGACTGTTATGGGAGTGTAATTCTCATCAAGTACTATCCATGTTCGGTGTTCAAAATCGCCGTCATGAGTTGCATCAATAAACAGCCTTTTGCTGTCACACGATATTACAGAATACCAGTCAAAGTTATCGGCATATGATCTGCAATCTGCGATTTTACTTTCGCTGCTGCCGTCAAGAGAGCATTCATAAAGCTCTTTATCAGATGTAAACAAAATCTTCTCATTAAATATACTGTATAGATTTCTGACAGGAACATCAAGCGTTTCATTCAGATCGTATTTATCCCCCGTACTAAGGTCAACTCTCCAAAAATGATAATTCTCTTTACCATCGGAAACATACTCGCTTGTAAGGAAATACATTTGATCCCCAAAGAAACGCAGATCGAGATAATCATGACCATTGCCGCTCATTTCAAAAAACAGTTCGGCGCTGCCGTTTTTTCCTATCGGAACACGGTACAAATTCTGATGACTTCCGTTGGCAGACCCATCGTCATTATATGGACTTGCAAGCATATAGATATATCCACGATGCAGCTTAAAGCTCCAAATGCGAAGCTCTTCCGTTTTAAAAACATCCTGCCGTGAGGTTCCATCAAGCTCCATTTTGCATATCTTATTAACAATAACGACCTGCCCGTTTTCATCATTGTATGTTTCCTCATCGAGAAAATAAAGCTCATCAGAGTAATTCACTACACCGTCTGCTATGAATAAATAAGCATCACAATCATTATTTCCCTTATCGTGAGTACAATCAGGTCTGCTGCAAAGCGGCATACATTTACGGCTGTTTTTATCGATAACATAGAGAAACGAGTCTTTCACAAAATAGAAGCTGTTCTTTGACTCTGCAATTCTTGTGTTCATTTGATAGCCTATACAGCTCTCCTGAGCGTCAAGCAGCGAGGGGTCATTATTTGTATCTTCTAAATTTCGGCAGGTAGCCAATGTTATTGTTAATATCAACATTAATATGCTGCAAATCAAGATTTTTGTTTTCATAGTATCACCTCAAAATTCAACTTCACAAACCATCTCTACCCAGCCGTCTTGACCCATTTTTGTTTTGTCGGCGAGCCAAAGCTGCAAGGTCGAATTATTCTCGTAATTTTCTCCGTCTCCGCCTTGTCCGATAAAGAGCATTAAGTCACCCGAACAAATCATATTGGGCTGTGCTGCTTCGGGCAGATCGCAGCTTTCAAAATGCTGAAAAGCTTTATCACCGAGTATCAGCGTCTTATGGTAATAGTCGTCCTCATTTGATGCTAAGATCATAATGTCGTCATCGTTCGATGACATCACGTTGTAATAATCATAAGCGCCCTCGCCGAATGTGTCGGAAAGGTCTACCGCAATGCGGTTATCGCTGCCGTCAAGGCTGCATACGCAGATCTTGCTTTGATCGTTCACATCGGAATATACTATCTTTTCATCGCTGATTGTAAAAAGCCCGGAAATGGGATAGTCGAGCTTTTCGTTCATATCCTCATGCTCCATTGTATCAAGATCATAACAAACGAAATGAGCTGTGAAATTATCCTCCGATACGTTTTCCATCGGCGTTTCATAAAGCATATACATATTATTTCCATGAAAACGTACATCAATAACGCTTTCACCGTGCGGCATATCAAAAATCGTTTCCGGCTCGCTTTCGCCTATCTTCATACGGCAAAGCTCTCCGTTGCTGCTTGAATAAGAACCATCTTCCGATTGATTTGCGATCATCATATAAAAATACCCGCGGTGTATCTTATATGACGATATCCTAAAGGTATCCTTTTTTGTCTCAAAAACGACCTTCTTATCCGTACCGTCAAGCTCCATACAGCAAAGCTGATTGACGAAATAATCAATACCGTTTTCGTCCTTTTTATAATCCTCATGAAGATAGTACAGCTTATCCATATATAGATGCGCAGATCTAATACCATGAGCTTCACAGTCGGAGCTGTACTTGTCATGCTTGCAGTCGGGCTTTGAACATAATGGTATTATTTTATGTGAATGCTTGTCTGCCACATAAAAAGTATTCAGCAGCGTAACGTAAAAGCTGTCGTCTGTTTCGGGGAATGACCTCATGGTGTAACCGATATTGCTCTCCTGAGCGTCCTGCCCCTCAATGTATTTGTCGGAATAATCTATCTGCGGGGCAGGATCGTTACAGGAAGAAAAAGTGAACAAAACAAAGATAATGCTTATAATCAACGAAATTATTCTTTTCATAGACTCCACCTCATTCAATATTCTTTTCAAGGATTTCTCCCGTTGCAGCGTCTATCTTGTATTTGAAGGTATGTTCCTTTGTACTGAATTTTATTTCAAAATACGTCGGGCAAAGGTTACTGTCTGTGTTGATTCCCACACTGCCTTCAAGCTGCTTGAACATAGGCTTTGTTATATCAAGCCCGGCGTCCGAAAAGGCGATATTCTCCACGTCATCACGAGAAATATGTTCGGGAAACGGCTCGAACACTTCCGAGACTTTATAATGTCTGTCGCTGTCGTGTTCCTCTGCTTGTTCGCTCGAATCGCGCTTTGCCTTGGCATTTCTCACTACAACGGCTTTCTCGTTCATATTATCAAGCTCGTCAAAAGCCAAAACATAATAAAATAATGTCGCATCGGTTGAAAATCTCACCTCGAGGCATTCTATACCCACACACATAACACTGCCGACAGAAACGTCGTCCTCCAACCTATCCCCGATATCTGAAATACTGTTTTCATAAGCGGCGTCGTTTATCGCAATATTTATCGCCGCGATATCGTCTGTCTCCGTCCACTCCTCGGGAAACGGCGTGGGAGTTGTTTTATGCGTGTCGTCTTCTTCAAGTTTACTGCTTGAAGCCAGTGAACTCGCCGCAATGATTGTACTGCCGATGGAGCTGTCGGCAACAGAGGACTGTTCTTCATCGGATTTCGTTTTATCCGTACAGGCTGACATAATAATTAGCACAACGGTCAGCGCTGCAAGAAATGCTTTATATCTCGTTCTCATAATAAACACCTCCGTTTTTTCTGTGATCTTATGATACCACAAAAAAATTTCGATTTCAGCACTTTTGCAAAAACTGCACGATTTAAGACAAAAACTGCTGTTGAGAAATTTTCTGTTTGGTGTATAATTAAAATGAGAAAATATGCGCGAGGTGGTACAATGAAAATTCTTATCTGCGACGACAGCGATAATTCGATAAACGATATTCAAAACCTGCTTGATAAATATGAGAATACACATTCCGTAAAATTTGAAACAACCGCTTTTAAGAGCGGCGAGAAATTGATACACAAAACGGAAAGCTTTGACATAGCATTTGTTGACATAGAAATGCCCGGAACAAATGGGCTTACGCTCACAAAGCATCTCAAAACGGTAAACCCGAATATTATTATTTTTATAGTTACGTCATTTAACGGATACCTTGACGACGCTATGGACTTGAACGTGTTTCGCTACCTTTCAAAGCCCGTTGACAGCACACGCTTTAATAAAGGACTTGATACGGCGCTGGAGCTGTATCGGCAGAACAGCGAGAGCATCATCATAGAAACGACCGATGGAACGCACAATTTAAGTTCCGGAGACATTCTCTACATTGCGATAGACAAGCGAAAAACAAGGATAGTTACCGTAAAAGGCGAGTACATTTCAAGCGAAAATCTAAGCTTCTGGAAGGGCAGAACGGATGCGCTCGGCTGCTTTGTTCAGCCGCATTACAGCTTTCTTGTGAATATGAAGCATATCACAGATTTCACAAAGACAGAGATAACGCTCTCGGGCAGTTTGACAGTGCCGATTTCACGAGGTCATTACACGGAATTTCGCAAAGCGTTCTTTGAATATATGGGGGTGTCGGCGTGATCATTTTCGCATTGTGCACAGCACTCGTTACTCTTTATTATCTCGACCTGATAAGCGTTAAGAAAATAAAAAAATACGCTTTTGCGGCGGCTTCTGTTGT
>CACZCM010000105.1 GCA_902779615.1 uncultured Ruminococcus sp.
TATCGCAATCTTGACCGAAAACGATTACAGCTACCGCAGCAGTGACCCGATAGATCAGCTATTAACGGCAATTATTTTTGCGATTCATACATCGGCTGTCGGATCGTTTGGCACTCCGGTGTCCGACTCGTGTCGAATCGTAATTGATGGGTCAAACCTTTATCTCAGGCAGATGGATTTGTCTGGCTTTATGAAGACATTTTCGGAGAGGACTAATACTCCTGTTGTCTCTCAAACCAGTGAGGCACTTGGAGCGCTGCTCGACGACAACGGCTATTGTGAGGTTTATTACGAAAAGGAAGGCGACAAACTAAAACGCCGCCTGTCTAAAAAGCAAGGCAAGGAGTTTGGCGAACACCGCCTTATGAGAATATATTACCAAAAGCTCTGTGAGTACGAGAGAAACAACTCGTTAGGCTTTTGAGACTTTAAGGCTTTGTCCGTGAACACAACCGTTGTTTCATGGACAAGAGCCTTATGAAATAATAGCTTATAATAATTGTATATTATTATTTTGAATATAGTGCAATAAAAATTTGTATTGGAGGTGTCATTTATGACGACATTATTTTACACAGCGAAAGACATCATGGAGATTCTCGGGGTTTCGAAGACAAAAGCCTACTCCATTATTTCCGAGCTCAATCAGCAATTGGTAAAAGACGGCTATTTGGTCGTGGCAGGAAAGGTTTCAAAAGCCTATTTTCACAAGCGATTTTATGGCTTCCAGGAAGATGTAAATACATCCAAAGAGCTTGCAGGATGATTATGCAGTGGTGACAAGGGGATTGCTTGATCTTTTCAGGTTAGGCAATCCTCAAAGCAAAAGGAAAGGAACTGATGAAAAATGGCAGTAATAAAGGAAAACGACGGTACTTGGAAAGCAGATTTTTATAGCCATGATATAACCGGTAAAAGAAAGCGAATCCGTAAGTTCGGATTTAAAACCCGACGTGAAGCCCAGGCGTACATCGATAGCTTTACGGCAGCCGCCTCTAACAGCCTCGATATGACATTCTCCGAGCTGTACACGGTTTATTGTGCGGATATGTCTAAAAGGTTGAGGCAAAGCACGATGCTTACTAAGAACTATATTATACAAACAAAGGTATTGCTTTATTTCGGCAATAGAAAGATTACCGATATCAAAGCAGCCGATATCCGTAAATGGCAGGCGGAGTTAATTGATTCCGAACTGGCGGAAACCTACATAAAAACCATAAACAACCAAATTAGTGCCGTGTTTAATTATGCGGTCAGATATTACGATTTACCCAATAATCCGGTCACAAGAGCCGGGTCGATCGGAAAAGGGAGAGCCGATGAAATGAAATACTGGACATTAGAAGAGTTCGACAAGTTCGTTGCCATGGTAAAGGACAAACCAATTTCGTACAATGCCTTCACGGTTTTATTTTGGACAGGCCTGCGAATTTCGGAGATGCTCGCGCTGACGCTATCGGATTTTGACCCGGAGAAAAAGACTCTGTCTGTAAACAAGTCCATTTTCCGTGCTCCGGGCGGAGAGGATATCGTTACTCCTCCAAAGACGGAAAAATCTGTAAGAGTAATCGCTCTGCCGGACTTTCTTGTAGAGCAGCTGAACGGTTACATACGTATGTTATACGGCTTGCAGCCCAATGAGAGAATTTTCCAAGTTACGAAACACTACATTGAGAAGGAGATGAAAAGGGGGATAAGGCTTTCGGGAGTGACACCTATACACGTACACAGCCTTAGGCATAGCCACGCATCGATGCTATGTATGTTGGGTGTAGATCCCAAACTTGTAGCAGACAGACTCGGGCATGAGAACATTCAAACTACGCTTAATACCTATTCTCATCTGTACCCCAATCAGGCGAGAAGCCTTGCGGATAGCCTCGACCGGCTAAAGCGCAGTAAGGAGAGTGAGAAGGACGAAGAAGACAAAAATGACAACAAGGAGGAATGATAATATGCCCGGTAAGCACGCAAACCACCCGACAATCGCCTTTCGCCCAAGCCGCTGGGCGAGAGGCCTGATCGAAGCAAGGGCAAAGCTTAGCGGTATCCCTAAAAAGGATTTTATTACGCGCTGCTGTGTTTATTCCAACATTGTGGTGACGGGCACAGAGGACAACATACAGCGCATTATTTCTGCTTTGATCGAGACGCAAAATACGATGAAGACGATCGCCGGAGAGTTGAGCTCCGGCGATCTCTCTTTGCGTGATGAGGAGTTTGAGGAGCTGCGCTGTAATGTTCTCGCTCTTGCCGTGACCGTCGTTGATGTCCTTGACGGTGCAGCGTATCTGTTTAATAAGTCGCCTCCCGATAACCGCAAGGATTGGAAGATTGAGCTGGAGCAGGAGGCACTCAGGGAGGCTATAAAGAATGAGCTTCCGCCGCCTATTTAGCTCAACTGATTGTATTTTCGGCGATTATATGGTATGATATAATTGTAAATAAGACCAAGCAAAGAGGTGTTCAAAGTGACATTGCAGAATAAATTGGGCATTACCGATTCGGCGGAATTGGCGAGAGCAGAGGAGAAGATCAGCAAGAAAAAAGCTGCCGAGATGTTTGAGGACGGCTTTTTCGACGAGCTCGAAGCAGGCACTTTTGATGCGCTCTCGCAGATTCATTACCGCCTGTTTTCTGAGGTTTACGACTTCGCGGGCGTGATTCGCGACGTGAATATTGCGAAGGGCAATTTCCGCTTTGCGCCCGTGATGTACCTTAAACCGGCGATAGATAACATCGAGAAAATGCCGCAGGGTACATTCGATGAAATAGTCGAAAAGTATGTCGAGATGAACATCGCGCACCCATTTCGTGAGGGCAACGGTAGAAGCATGAGGATATGGCTCGATCTGATGCTGAAACGATCTCTCGGTAAGGTGATCGACTGGAGCCGTGTCGATAAGGACGATTATCTGCTCGCTATGGAGCGCAGTCCGATAAAGGATATCGAGATCAAGCACCTGCTCAAAAACGCGCTCACGGACAAAATAAACGACCGTGAGACATTTATGAAAAGCATCGACCACAGCTACTATTACGAAGGCTATTCCGTTTACAAGACGGCGGAGTTATAAAACTAAACAACAACAAACCACAGCCGCAGGCAATTCGCCTGCGGCTCTTTCTGTTTGTAAAAAAGAGTAAGACGATGAGTAACTTACCCTGTGTCGTATGTGGATGAGAAAATGACGACAATTGCGTAATGGAAAATTGCCGTAGGATATCTCAACTGATATTATGATGGATAGTTTTCAATTCCAATAATAATGCCCAGTGCAATTCTTTGCTTATCCGGAGATAGCTTTTTTATTTCATTAATGAGGTCATTTTCTATATCTGTTGATCTATTTGCGTGAATACGGTCAATTGGCTTCCTTATATCAGTATAACCGATCAAGTAATCTACAGAGGTATCAAAAATTTTAGCTAATTTTATCAGAGTAGCAATACTGGGTTCACTTTTATCATTTTCATATGCACTGATCATTTTCTGTGATACATTAAGTTTTAATGATAAAGCGATTTGACTCATGTTCTTTTCTTTTCTAAGTAAAGCGATTCTATTCATAATAACTCCAAGAATTATAACTAATAAGAATATTTTACTATTTTTGCTTGATATAATTATACCAATATGGTATAATTATATTCGTAAAAGGTATATCAATATTTTATCGAGTATTGATTGCTATACATTTAGAAAGTGAGGTTAAAAAATGTCCAAATTATTGATCACGGCTACGGGCTTAAGTCCGAGCCAAAAATTAGTTGCCCCAATAACAGGAGCTATTTTTGGGATTACAGGAATAATATGTACAATTTTCTCTATTACACGTCTTGCAAGAAAACCAAGTGTGGGCACGAGTTCAGACTGGGTAAATGGAAATTATGTAACCACTTACGGGGCAGATGGCTTTAGATCATCAAGTTCACTTGAATCAGAGAAAAAATGGATGATCATGTTACTTGTTGCAGGTCTTATAATGATGTGGTTTACTTATGTTATCATAAGTGTTGGCAAGAAAAACGAAAAACAATTTATGAAGGTTTATGACGACCATGTTGAGGGCACAGTTTATTCACCTATTCTGTCCAATTTCGATGCTCCTTATAGTATGATTAAGAATATTACATTTAATCCCTCTCCATCAGCGATATTGACAGATTCTGTCACAGTGATTACAGATACACAGAAATTTACAGTTCTTGCTGTTAACGCAAAAGAGGCTTATGATATTATTAATAATATCACAGGAATTAAAAGATATTAAGAAGCCACTGATTACGATTTCTTTATAGGATCTGCTTGATTCTTCATAGAAAGGCTGATTGAGAAATTACATTTTAAGATAATATTTAAAGTAATTGTTATTCAATCCACAGATCAAAGGCAAGGAATCCTTGGTAATTGCATATGTAAGATTTGCGAGATAACAATCTACAAGCAGGCTAAGCCGGCGCATAAGATGCGGTTCTACTTCCCGGCTGAAACAAAGATTCTGTTAGGACATACCCGCATGACCACGCAGGGCAGCCCGAAGAAGAATTACAACAACCACCCGTTCTTAGGCAAAACTAAGGACGGCTTTTTTGCTCTCGCTCACAACGGCGTGCTGTATAATGACAAGAACCTGCAAGACAGCGAGGGGTTGTCGAAGACCTGCATCGAAACCGACAGCTATGCTGCGGTGCAGCTGCTCGAAAAGTACGGATAACTGAATTTTGAGACGATAGCGAAAATGTCCGAGGCGGTTATCGGCAGCTTTGTATTTACGATGCTTACCGACGACAATACGCTTTACATCTCGAAGGGAGACAACCCTCTGTGCCTGCTGCATTTTAAGGAGTTGGGGATGTATGTGTACGCCTCAACAAAGGAGATAATGGCGAAGGCGATAGCTCGTTGTTTCCTAAAAAAGCACACCTTTGAGGGAGTGGCAGTCGAAGATGGCGAGATCATCAGGATAGATAAGAGTGGAACACTGGAACGCGGCTGCTTTATCATCGATGCATATGATTGCGGATATCATTACGGCTTCGGCAGGCACCTTGCATATTGGGACGATTACTATGACTATCTTGAAGACTACGGTCAGGGCGATCTGTTCGAGGTCTGCTCGTCGTTAGGACTGTCGCAGGACGACTTGCTGATGCTTTACGAAATGGGCTATGACGACGAGGAGATCGAGACAATGCTGTACGATACAGACCTATTAAAGCAGTGCGTGGAGGAAGCTCGTGTTTGTATCAACGAATATTATTGAAGGAGTGACGACGATGGGTTATAAGTTCGACTCGCACAGATACATCACCCGCGGCGTGGCAGCGGAGATACCGCTTTATATTCAGCTTATGCTGTTTGAGAGCATCGAGGTCATGCGTGACAAGGTTGAGGAGCTTGATTGGCTGCAAGTTGTGAAGCTCGAAGGTATCACAAAAGATGGGGTCAGCGTTCTGCGAATCCTTCACGAGCAGGAGGTGCCGGAAGGTAAGGTCGAGTATTATCTTCCGTATGAGTTTGAGGGTAAGCAGACGGTGTATGTTATTGATGATGTGGATCATGTGACTATGCTGTTGGCGAGCGAGTATTGAGCATAAAGAGACTCCCCGAGGCGGTGGCTTCGGGGAGGTTATTGACCGGTTTGCAGCATATGTTTCAGATGTGTAAAAGCGCTTCAAACCATTTGCCAATGATAAGCTTTCAGCTAAACAGCAAAGCAGCGGCTTGAAGTTTACTTATAGAAAAAGAGTAGAAAACTGCATTTTTTCCGGCAGTTTTCTACTCTTTTTTTGAATGTCATTCCAAATATGGCTATCCTTCGATGAGATCTTTTTTTGCTCGGCTTCTGATGCTTTTGTCGGCGTTTTGTTCGAGCAGAGAGAAATAGCTTTCCCTTACTAATTACAATAATGGAGTACACAATATGTTTATATATCTTGCTAAAATATCGTATCAAAGTTTTTAGCATAACGCCGAAATTTCAAATAATCACATTATTGTGTTGACAACGTGTCAGAATAATGATATACTGTTGTTAGTGACACAATGTCAGAATAAAGGAGGCAAAATAATGCCAAAGGGATCACCCGAGCTTACGGCTTCACGCCGTGAGGAGATAGTGAACGCCTGCGAAAAGCTCTACAAAACGATCAGCTTCAAGGAGATCACACTCAAAGAGATAAGCGTGGAAACGAGCTTCTCCCGACCATCTATCTACAATTATTTTCAGACGAAAGAGGAGATATTTCTCGCTCTGATGCAGAGGGAATATGAACTGTGGGCGGCGGAGCTGAACGCTCTTGCAGATGAGAATCAGAAAATGTCTGTAGAAGAATTTGCGTCAGTGCTGGCACATTCGCTTGAAAAGCACGAACAGCTTCTGAAGCTGCTTGCTATGAACCATTACGATATGGAAGAGCATTCACGACCCGAACGACTTACAGAATTTAAGGTTGCTTATGCTTCTTCGCTTGACGCAGTCAGAGCCTGCCTTGATAAATTCTTTCCGCAGATCGACAGAGAACGGTTTATATTCGTATTCTTCCCGTTCCTGTTCGGAGTGTATCCGTATTCGGTAGCAACGGAAAAACAGCTCAATGCAATGAAGGAAGCAAAAATGAATTTTAAGCTGCACAGCATTTATGAAATAATTGATGAGTGTGTCACGCAGCTGCTAAATACATCAAATAGTTGAAATGTAATTAAAGTGATAGGAGGAATTATCATGAACGAGAAAATAGTACAAACAGCAGGCAGAGATCAGCTCGGTGAGTTTTCACCGATGTTTGCGCACCTCAACGACGATGTTCTGTTCGGCGAGGTATGGAACGAACAAGCTATTGACGTTAAAACAAAATGCATTATTACGGTTGTGTCACTTATGGCGTCGGGTATCACCGACAGCTCGCTTGCATATCATTTGCAGAATGCAAAAGCGCACGGCGTAACAAAAGAGGAGATAGCGGCAATCATTACCCATGCGACAATGTATGTCGGCTGGCCTAAGGGCTGGGCGGTGTTCAGACTTGCAAAGGATATCTGGAATGAGACAGCACCCGAGCTTACCGACAAGGACAAGTATCAGAATACGATATTCTTTCCCATCGGCGAGCCAAATCCCTTCGGTGATTATTTCGTCGGGCAGAGTTATCTTGCACCTCTTTCGACAGAGCAGGTTACTATTTTCAATGTTACCTTTGAGCCTGCCTGCCGCAACAACTGGCATATCCATCACGCAAAAAGCGGCGGCGGTCAGATGCTCATCTGCGTAGGCGGAAGGGGCTATTATCAGGAAGAAGGCAAGGAAGCCGTCGAAATGCTTCCGGGAACGGTCATCAACATTCCTGCTAATGTAAAGCATTGGCACGGCGCGGCGAAGGACTCGTGGTTTTCACATCTTGCGATAGAGGTAAGCGGCATCGATACAAGTACGCAGTGGTGTGAGCCTGTTTCCGATGAAGATTATGGCAGGCTGAAATAATTGCAGAAGGCGAGGTGCAAAAGATGAGCATAACGGTCAACATCTATTACACCGGCAAAAACGGCAG
>CACZCM010000106.1 GCA_902779615.1 uncultured Ruminococcus sp.
CGTTCAGACCGCCGCAAGGCAAAGCGTAAGGCTAACAGAGAGGCAAAAAAACTCTATAAACCCGAACCCATCTATCGACCTGTCGTGTATATCTGTTCACCTTACTCGTCAGGGAATATCGAGCAGAACATCAAGAACGCAAGAAAATACAGCCGTTTTGCTGTTGATAAGGGAGCGATCCCGATAGCGCCGCACCTGCTTTTTCCGCAGTTCATGTCGGAGGAGAACGAGCGTGAGCTTGCAATGTTTATGAACAAGGTACTCATCACAAAATGCTCGGAGCTTTGGGTGTTCGGAAACAGCTACACTGCCGGAATGAATGCGGAGATTATTTACGCTATCCGCAAGGACAAGCCGATTCACTACTTTAACGAGAATATGGAGGAATCACGATGAAAAATTTCAACCTCTCAATATGGGTATCAGACCATATCGGGAAACCGTATGAGTGTAAGTATCCTCATAAGGTCACAGCGACAAACGAAGAGTCGCTTAAGAAGTATGTTGCAAAGGATCATGTGTTCATCTGTTTTAAGAACAACTACCGTTCGGAGGAGAATTTTCAGTATGCCGACAGCTTGGAGCTTGATTGCGACAACGATTTCTCCGAGAATGAAGCGGACTGGATAACACCCGAAAAAGTAAAGGCGGCGTTTCCGAGTGTGACGTTTATCGTATATACGAGCCGTCATCACATGAAATGGAAAGACAGCAAATCCCCCAGACCGAGATTTCATGTGATATTTTTTATCGAGCGTATAAACGATCCCGACGAGTATAAGGAGCTTATCAAAATGGTGCAGGAGTATTTTCCGTACTTTGATAAAAACGCTCAAGACGCAGCACGATTCTTTTTCGGCAATCCCGATGCGATAGTAACGGTGTTTCAGAATGTTCTCAATCTATCACAGTTTTTTGATGTAGACGAATTTGCGAAGCTCGACCGTGAGATACGTGAAGGCAGCCGAAATTCAACAATGTTCAAATGGGCGGTTCGCTCAATGGTACGCTACGGCGATACAAAGGAGTCGCATGACTGTTTCCACAGACAAGCACTCAACTGCTCACCGCCGCTTGATGATTCCGAGCTTGACAAGATCTGGAGTCAAGCGAAGAAATACTACAAGAAAATATCCTCAAAACCCGGATACGTTAAGCCCGATGTTTACAACGGAAAGATCGATGCTCGTTGGGTAGAACCGATACCGTTCAGCTCGTATGTCAAAGAGCCCTTCCCTGTTGACGCTCTTCCGATGCCGATAGCGGAATATGTGAAGGCAGTTTCGGAAAGTACGCAAACTCCGCTTGATATGGCGGGTGCTCTTTCGATAGCGGTCATGTCAACATGTCTGCAAGGGAAGTTTCGCATTAGAGGAAAATCGGACTGGTACGAGCCGCTTAATACTTATGTGCTTGCTATCGCACCGCCGTCTGAGAGAAAATCAGCCGTCATGAAGCTTATGTTAAAGCCTGTAAACGACTACGAGCAGCAGTACAATAACAGAAACTCCGCACTCGTTGAAAGCAGCAAGATGCAGAAACGCATTCTTGAACGCAGACAAAAAGCAATAGAGGATCAGATGGCAAAGGGAAAAGCAGAGCAAGCCGACCTTGACCGTATCGTTCAAGAGATAACGCAGTTTGAAGAAATCACACCGATGCACCTGTATGTTGACGACATCACAACAGAAAAACTTGTCTCGGTGTTAGCCGAAAACAAAGGACACGCTTCCCTTATATCGAGTGAGGGCGGTATCTTCGACACTCTCGCAGGAATTTACACGAAAAACGTCAACATCGATGTTATGCTCAAAGGGTACTCGGGCGACCCGATAAGGGTTGACCGTATCGGACGTGAGAGCGAGTGTATAAACGCCCCGACACTTACGGTGCTGCTTATGGCACAGCCGAATGTAGTATCGGAGGTACTGAGCAACGGAACATTCAGAGGCAGAGGCTTGACGGCACGTTTTCTGTACTGTATGCCCGACAGCTATGTTGGGGCAAGAAAGTATTACAGCGAACCGATCTCCAACGATCTTTATTACAACTACGAAAGATGTGTTATCGATCTGCTGGAGGACGACTACTCAAAAAAGCCGGAGACGATTTCTCTCTCATCAGAAGCGGATATGCTTCTTGCGGACTTTGCACAAGAGATCGAACCGAAGCTCGTAAAGGAATACGCCGACATTGCCGATTGGGTTGGTAAGCTCATAGGTAACACTCTTCGCATAGCCGGACTTCTTTGCAGAGCCGGAGGCTATCGATGTCATGATTTTCTTGACGTACCCGATCCTCTGACCGTCAGCGGTGAAACGATGCAAAACGCAATTATGCTCGGCAGATATTTTCTCAACCACGCTCAAGCGGCATACTCCGTTTTGCCTGAGGACGCTATCGCAAAACAGGCGAATGTAATTCTCAATATGATATTCGAGAAGAAGCTCACGAAGTTTGACAGACGAGACGCGATGAGAAGCTGCAGGAGTTTTAAGACCGCCGCAGAAATACAGCCTATACTTGACCTGCTTGACGATTACGGCTATATCATGCAATTACCCGAAAAGAACAAAGGAGCAGGCAGACCGCCACTTCCCAAATACGCCGTAAATCCGAGAATTCTCAAGGAATAATGTCATTTTGTCAAGAGTTTGTCAGAGGAGTTTTTGACAAATAAAAGCCGACAGTAAAGCCGTTTTTCGGATTTGTCAATTTTGTCCGAAAACATTAGATAAAAAAAAGAAGATATATTCTTTCTTTATATAGGAGTTTACTGTGTACAAAATTATAGCTTAATTTTGTTTATACACCTAAAAACCTGTGACTAAATGACAATATTCCGAAAACGGCTTAAACAAGGGGAAATTTGATAAGAATTATTGAAATCCGTGTCGGTAAAAAATTATTTTAATCCTTTTCGGAGGCGAGCGTAAATGGAAAAAGACATAGAACGAAGGTTCACAAAGGCTGTTAAGAGTGTTGGCGGCATAGCTTTGAAGTTTGTATCACCCGGATTTAACGGAATGCCCGATAGATTAGTTCTAATGCCTGTTGGGAAAATAGGGTTTGTAGAAGTCAAGGATAAAGGCAAAAAGCCGAGAGCATTACAAAAAGCTATGCACAGAAAATTATCCATGTTGGGATTTAAGGTATATATCCTTGACCGACCGGAGCAAATAGAAAAAATCATAAAAGAGATTGGTGGTGATGACGCATGAAGTTCATTCCTCACGAGTATCAGAAGTTTGCAATTGAATACATCAAGAATAACAACATCTCAGCTATATTTCTTGACTGTGGACTTGGAAAAACTGTAATAACCTTGACGGCACTGAACGATATGCTTTTTGACAGCTTTGAAATACATAAAGTGTTAGTCATCGGACCTCTGCGTGTATGTCGTACAACCTGGGGAGATGAAATTGCGAAATGGGATCATCTCAAGCACATAACTTACAAAGTCGCTGTTGGTAATGAGGGAGAGAGGCTCGAAGCATTAAAAGCAAAAGCCGATATCTACATCATTAACCGAGAGAACCTGCAATGGCTTGTCGAGAAAAGCGGCATCAAATTTGACTTCGATATGGTCGTTATAGACGAGCTGTCATCTTTCAAAAATCAGAAATCACAGCGATTCAAAGCATTGATGAAGGTAAGACCGAAGATCAAGAGGATAGTTGGACTAACGGGAACACCGAGCAGTAATGGATTGATGGACTTGTTCGCCGAGTTCAAGGTGCTTGATATGGGTGAGCGTTTGGGAAGATTTATAAGCAATTATCGAAGTCAATACTTTATCCCCGACAAGCGTAATGGTATGGTGATCTTCTCGTACAAGCCGATGCCGGGAGCAGAGGAGAAAATCTACAAGAAAATATCCGATGTGACCATATCGATGAAGGCGAAAGATCATCTCAATATGCCGGAGCTAATTTCAACGGAATATCCCGTGTATATGAGCGATGCAGAACGAAAAGCCTACGAAAAACTAAAGAACGAGCTTGTGTTGGAGGTCAGCGACACCGAGATCACCGCTGCCAATGCAGCAGCTCTTTCGGGAAAACTTTGTCAGCTATCGAATGGAGCAATATACGATGACGATGGAAATGTCATCAAAATACACGACAGAAAACTTGACGCTCTTGAAGACATCATCGAGAGCATGAACGGAAAACCGCTGCTTGTAGCGTATTGGTTCAAGCACGATTTTGAACGCATTGCCGAGAGACTTCACTCGCTGCATATTCCGTTCTCAAAGCTCGATACGGAGAATAGTATCCGCCGATGGAATAGAGGAGAGCTGCCGGTGGCGTTAATACACCCTGCCTCTGCCGGACACGGATTGAATTTACAAGAAGGCAGCTCGACATTCGTATGGTTTGGTCTGACATGGTCGCTTGAATTGTATCAACAGGCAAATGCAAGATTATGGAGACAAGGGCAAAAGAACACCGTCGTTATTCAGCATATCGTAACAAAGGGTACAATTGACGAGCGAATTCTTAAGGCTTTGTTGGAGAAAGACAGTACGCAGCAAGCACTTATCGACGCTGTTAAGGCGATTATTTGAAGGAGATGAATATTGTGGCAAAGAAGAACACAGAGCATTTAGAGGATTATGAATACATTTTCGAACAGGTTCTCATCCGTGCAGCGAAGGATTATCGCAACGCTCTCAAAAGACTATATAGGCATCCGGAGAATCCGTCCGCTTTGAAAACGATAAAGGAAACAGAGGAGTTCTTTCTTTCAGAGGGGTTTAAGAATTTGTATAGTATTGACCCAAATTTGTTGATTGAGGGTATCAGGGCAAAAGCGAAGCAGGAATTCCTCAAGGCGAAAATGAAGGAAGAAAAGAAGCAGGCTGAAGCCAAAGAAAAGAAAGGGGAATCAGAATGACCGCAAAGGAATATTTAGGACAAGTACAAGGTTTGAAGTATTTGATTGAATGCCGCAAGAGAGAAATCGAATACTGGAAGGACATCGCACAGGGAATTTCAGCAAGCAATTGTGAGCCTCACTACAATGCAACAAGAAACACTTCCGCATCTTATGTTAACGCCGTTGAAAAGGTGGTTTGTCTTCAGCAGGAGTTAAACGAGAAGATAATAGAACTGGTTGATCTCTGCAAGAAAATAAATGTAGCTATTGATGCAATTCCGTCTGTGGAAGAGCAGATCGTTCTCCGATATAGATATCTTGAAAATTACACGTGGATCTCAATTGGAGCAGTACTTAAGCAGTCAGAGAGAAATGTTTACAGAATTCACAATAACGGCTTGAAGCACTTTAGTATCCCCGAATAAAAAGTCGGCAGTATTTGTCAGTAAGTTGCAGTCAATGTCACTTGTTTTCACAGGATTGACATGATATCATTATACTTAGGAAACTATAAGCAGGCCTCACGAGTGCGTGGGGTCTTTGTTTTTGTATAAAAAAGTATCTAATCGAGCTGTTATGAAAAAATAAGGCAACACCGCACAGAGATTGTGCCCTTGGGGTGCAGGCAGATTCAGTGCAAAGACGCCAGGCGATATTTGTGCGATGTTGCCATATAAATAAAACACACAAGAACACGGCAAGCTGTCAACTGCTCGCCGTGTCGATTTTTCTTTTTACGTAAACTGTTCATTTGCTCAATCGTCATCAGCAGGAATACCATCACGACAGATAGGGTCGCTGTTATCTCGTGGTGCAGGAGCAAGAAAATTCAGCGTTATCACAAAAATAAAGAAGAGTATACCCGCCTGCGGCTTGCTTTCATCGTACATATCCTCGAAAATATATGCATTTTTTGTTACAGGATCGATATTTACGCCGACCTCATCGCCGGCTTTAAAGAGAACATGCGTGTTCATCTGTGAACGCATGGCTATCATATCGTCTGAATCATCATCGTCAACGTAATATTCAAAGGTGCACGTGTAAAGGTTTCTCTTTTGGGCAAACGGGTTTAGCTGCGGAGCCTTCTGCGGTTCGCTTACAGATATGATATATCCTCCTGTGTAATAAGTATCACGGTATATGAATGGTTCGGGCTGAAAATCAAGAATGCAGTATTCAGCGGCAGCAAATGTTATGACCATAAAAATAAACACCATCAGCAGTGCCAGAAGATAGCCTTTGCCGGGGTAATCATCAGAATAAATCCATTTTATATAACCCGCATAGCTTCGCATTGATGCATATATTCCCCACACAAGCAGCAAAATACAGAAAATCAGATAGTGTTCGCACAACCAACCCACGCCCTCAAAGAACGTCTTAAAATTCCCCTTGAATACTGTTAAGAATATTGCCGTAACATCGCTGCCGTGCAGACGGTCTGTCTTGTCGAGAATATAAAAGCTTCGAAAAGTCATAATATCGATTAGAATGACAAGCACGAGCCTAAAAACAGCAGCTCTAACATATTTTTTTGATTGATTTTCTGTTTGCATGTTATTCACCTCATCAATAGGTTAATCTTTCTTCTTATCTCAACGTCTATCCATTATCTGTGTGAACTATGACCCATTACATCAAATTTGGAGTTTTCCAAAACATTTTATTCATCACTTTTTAGGTAATAATATTTATAATATTTATAGTATATTTTACCATTCTTACTTTTTTTCGTCAAGCCCAGAATTTGATGTTTCTTTCTGTCATATTCACCATTTTTTCGCAGTCATAAAAGGACTTTTCGGATATCGGAAAACACTATACCGAGGTCTTTAAAAAACAGACATCAAAAAACTACATAATGTTCTCATTAGCGAATCTCTATCTTGCTGACAGAAAAAACATGTCGTCTTGATTCTGTTTGCCCTGCGAGCAAAACAGGATATTCTCTGAGCATTTGGCTGTTTGGTCGGGTGCTTTTCTTTTGTCGTTGACATTATTTTGGATATATGCGGTCTTGCATAAAAAGTCGGCAGTGTTTGTCAGTAAGTTGCAGTTAATGTCACTTGTATTCATAGCCTTGACATGATATAATTAGAATTAGAAAAGTATGAGAAAAAACTCTGACATACACCTCCTAAGAAGGTCTGTAGGGCATAAACCTTACAGGCCTTTTCTCATACCTAAAACAAGCGTATTACTAAAGAATTGTTTTTCATATACCTTCCCTCTCTCGAAAGGACTTGCATGGCGTGTTGCTGTGTAGGTCCTTTCTCTTTCCCTAAAAAGATTACTGCCCCCATGTTCGGGGCGAGTAAATAAACAAACTGCTGACACCAACTTTGGATTCAGCTAATAATTTATTCGGCTCAAATCTGAGCTGAGCATAACAAAACAACAAGGAGTGATAATCCCAATGCCCAGAAAACCCAAGAAACCATGTGCTTACCCCGGCTGCCCCTGCCTTACTGAAAACAGGTATTGTGAAGAACATCAGAAGCAGGAGAACAAGCGTTACGAACGCTA
>CACZCM010000107.1 GCA_902779615.1 uncultured Ruminococcus sp.
TATCCAGAAGTGCCATGACAGTGCCGCCGTGTACCACAAAGATCAGTGTACTGCTTTTTCTTTTTGATAAAAGATAATCCGATACGATACTGTTAAATCCCCGGACAACTCTCTCAATAAACTCTGCTTTTGATTCACCTCCGGGAAATGCCGTTTCACCGTTGCTGTCAATATATCTCTGATAAGCCTCTCTGTGATTCGGATCCGGATCTTCATTTATCTCATGATAAGATCACATCATCATGCGTTCAGCTCGCTGATCGCCGCTTCTATCATTGCAACCTTCTCACGCTCTCGGTCACGCTGCGCCTTGATCTTTTCTATGACCTTCTCCGGCGCCTTCGACATGAAGCCTTCGTTGTTCAGCTTGCCTTCGTCCTGCGCCAGAAGCTTTTTCACATTTTGCAGCTCTTTGTTCAGTCTTTTCAGCTCTGCGTCCTTGTCAACAAGCTCAGCCAGCGGAATGTATATTTTTGCGTCTGCTGTTACCGCTGTGACTGCGCCGTCAATGCTCCACTCGCTGCCCACCTCAACATCGCTCGCCGACGCCAGCTTCACTATAAACTTTGCGCCGTTTGTGAATGCGTCGGAAAACTGAGTTTCTACGTAAACCTTCGCCTTGCGTGACGGCGGAACGTTCATCTCCGCTCTGCGGTTACGAATGGCTTTTATTGCGTCCATTATCTTCGTCATTTCCGCCGCGGCTTCGGCAAAAGTGCAGTCCTCGCTGTATTCGGGGAACTTCTGAAGCATGATCGTTTCGCCCTCATGCGGTATCGTCTGCCAGATCTCCTCGGTGATGAACGGCATAAACGGGTGCAGCAGCTTCAGCGCCTTGTCAAGCGCCCACACAAGCACACGCAATACATTGTCGGCAGACTCGCCGCCCGCCTGAAGACGAGCTTTCGCAAGCTCGATATACCAGTCGCAGTAGCAGTCCCAGATAAAATCGTACACCTTGGACACGGCAATTCCCAGCTCATATTTATCAAGGTTCTCGGCTGTTTCCTTTGCCGTATTGTTCAGCATGCTGATTATCCATTTGTCTTCCGTTTCAAGAGTATCGGGAAGCGTGCAGGGGATCTCCTTGTCGCCGATGTTCATCAAAACAAAGCGGCTTGCATTCCAGAGCTTGTTCGCAAAATTGCGGCTTGCGGTGATCTTCTCCTCGGAATAGCGCATATCGCTGCCCGGAGCGTTGCCGGTAACGAGTGTGAGCCGGAGCGCGTCTGCGCCGTACTTCTCGATCACCTCAAGAGGATCGATACCGTTTCCGAGCGACTTCGACATCTTCCTGCCCTGCGAATCACGCACTAGTCCGTGGATAAGCACCTTTGAGAACGGAACGGTCCCCGTGTGTTCGATGCCGCTGAACATCATTCTCATTACCCAGAACGGAATGATATCGTAGCCTGTGACCAATACGTCTGTGGGATAAAAATACTCAAGCTCCTCGGTATTCTCGGGCCAGCCCATCGTGGAGAACGGCCACAAAGCCGACGAGAACCACGTATCGAGCGTGTCGGGATCCTGACGCATAGCCTTGCCGCACTTCGGACAAGCTGCGGAATTCTCCTTAGTAACGGTGATCTCGCCGCAGTCATCGCAGTAGAATGCGGGGATCTGATGACCCCACCAAAGCTGACGGGAAATACACCAGTCGCGAATATTCTCGAGCCAGTGGAAATATGTCTTCTCAAAATGCGGCGGCACAAAATCCGTTTCGCCATTCTTAACCGCGTCGATCGCAGGACCTGCAAGCGGCTTCATTTTTACGAACCACTGCTTCGACACACGAGGCTCTACCGTAGTACCGCAGCGGTAGCACGTGCCGACATTGTGAGAATAATCTTCGATCTTGACGAGCGCGCCCTCCGCCTTCAGATCCTCAACGATCGCCTTTCTCGCTTCGTAGCGATCCATACCCGCGTACTTCGGGTAATCGTCAACTATCTTAGCGTCGTCGGTCATGACGTTAATAACGGGAAGTTCATGTCTTAAACCAACCTCAAAGTCGTTCGGGTCGTGCGCGGGAGTGATCTTAACAACTCCCGTACCGAACTCCGGCTCAACGTACTCGTCAGCCACAACGGGGATCTCTCTATGAACGATCGGAAGGATCAGCGTCTTTCCGACAACGTCTTTGTAGCGCTCATCGTTCGGGTTCACTGCAACGGCAGTATCGCCCAGAAGCGTTTCGGGACGTGTCGTAGCAAGATTTATGTACCCGCTGCCGTCCTTAAACGGGTAGCGCAGATGCCAGAAATGGCCGCTCTGCTCCTCATATGTGACCTCGGCGTCGGAGATCGAGGTCAGACATTTTGGACACCAGTTGATGATCCGCTCGCCTCGATAGATGAGTCCCTTATCGTAAAGACGAACAAAAACCTCCTTGACCGCCTTATTGCAGCCCTCGTCCATAGTAAAGCGCTCGCGCTGCCAATCTGCCGACGAGCCCATCTTACGAAGCTGCTTTACGATCCTGCCGCCATACTCCTTTTTCCAGTCCCAAGCGCGCTCCAAAAACTTCTCGCGTCCAAGGTCTTCTTTAGTCAGCCCCTCTTTGCGCATAGCCTCAACGATCTTAGCCTCCGTTGCGATCGACGCATGGTCTGTTCCGGGAAGCCACAGGGCGCTGTACCCCTGCATACGCTTAAAACGAATGAGAATATCCTGCAGAGTATTGTCGAGAGCATGACCCATATGAAGCTGCCCGGTAATATTCGGCGGCGGCATAACTATCGAATACGGCTTTTTGCTTTTATCGACCTCTGCGTGGAAATAATTGTTCTCCATCCAGAAGTCATATATCCTGCTTTCAAACTCAGAGGCGTTATACGCCTTTGCAAGCTGTTTTGACATACTGAAATTTCCCCTTCTGATCGCCGCCGAACGGAAGATCACGCATCTGACGGCAAGAATTAACATCAAATTATATTATATCACCCGCACACACAAATGTCAACCGGCGGAGAGTAACGCTTCACGGAAATCAACTTTCTTTTAAAGAAATATTATTGAAGATTTTTTCTTACATTTTATTTGCATTTAAAGCAAAATGCGGGGGGCTTACCGATCGCCCCCGCGCCCCTTCGGTATCAAAAAAATAAAATTGTATGACAAGATTTTAAAAAATGATTTCCGTGAGTAACGCTGCGGGGCTTTGTTTGAATGAGTAAATTCTTTGTTAGTAGAACTTCTATTCAGAACCCCTCCGTCACGCCTTACGGCGTGCCACCTCCCCTAAATGGGAGGCTTTTGAGATCTCGGAAATCAAAATTCTCGATCCACACGAAAAAGTACGACCCTTTGGTGCGCAGCACCAACGACTACCGAAGTCCAACCATGCGAAAGCTAGCGGCTGCAATGTTCCCGATCAGAATAAAGTATCGGTGCGGTCGTAAAGTAGGCGGGGTTAGGATTCTCAAGGGAGGGGCAGGTTAGCAATACATAAAATTAAAATGCGGGAGCGAACTTAATTAAACAATAAAGTCGGACGCTGCTGTCAGCGGCGACTCGCCGCCCCTTGAGTGTGTTTTTGGGTACTTTTGCCGCATAGCAGAAGTACCTCGCCCGCCCCGGCGAAAGAGGGGCAGGATCAATTCGCAATGCGTAATTCGGAATGCGTAATTATTTGTGAAATGCGCGGGTGCATACCCGCCTGATTCAGATTGCGGGAAAAATAAATCATATATGCGGCGATAACTAACATTACCAATAAAGTATGCCGGAACTTGCCTGCGGGTGCACACCCGCCATTATCATATTCCGCAAAGAACATATTCAATTTGCGGGAAGAACTATCGCTGAGAATAAAACCGAACGGAACTTGCCTGCGGGGAGCGGGTCTCCGTCTGGGAGCCGTCCCCGACGGGGGAGACCTCTGCGCAGCAGAAGCGCCGACCGAGCCGGCAGGCGAGACCTGCACACCCGCCTGCGTCATTGTCTTTAAATCTAATAAAATTCGTAATAAAAAATTACCGTTTTTACTTGATTTTTCACAAAAAACAAGTTATAATTATTAAATAGAAGGAACGCTTTGCCGGTCCTTCCAATACCAACGGAAAAGGAGAATAACTTATGAGTCTGGAAAATGCTGTTGTATTGGCAAAAAGACCAACTAAAACTATCTATCGCGACGGCGATACTGTTATAAAAGTTTTTGAAGAGGGCTTTTCTAAGGCCGATATTCTGAATGAGGCTCTCAATCACGCAAGGATCGAAGAAACTAACCTCAATATTCCCCAAATCAAGGGTATAAATATGGTCGATGGCAAATGGGCCATTTTCACCGAATATATCGAAGGAAAAACACTCAAACAGCTTATGGAGGAGAATCCCGCCAAGTTTGGCGAATATCTCGATCTTTTTGTGGAGCTTCAGCTTATCGTTCACGATCAGCGTCAGAGACTCCTCAACAGCCTGAAGATCAAAACTGCAAGAAAGATCGACGAGAGCGACCTTAACGCTACTATCCGCTATGAGCTTCAGACAAGACTCCAGTCGATGCCAAAGCACCACAAGGTATGCCACGGCGACTTTAACCCCAGCAATATTATCATCAAAGAAGACGGAACTCCTTACATTCTCGACTGGGCGCACGCATCACAGGGCAACGCCGCTGCCGATGCGGCTATTACGTACCTCAAGTTCAAGCTTCACGGTGAGGACGAAACTGCCGAGAAATATCTTCAGCTATACTCCATCAAAAGCGATACCGCAAAGCAGTACATTCAAAAATGGATACCGATCGTTGCCGCAACGGAATCGCTCCATGGAACCGACGAGGAGCGCGCTCTTCTGCTGAGCTGGGCTGACGTTGTTGACTGGCAGTGATCTCTCGATCTCGGCTCTGCGCCGATCTCTCAACATAATTACCGACACGCACCGCTTTTATGAAGGCGGTGCTGTTTTGCAGTCATGCATACAGCTTCAAATGTCGGCGCTCGAAATACGTTTTCCATGCTATCAGGAGGAACGCAATGCAAATACTTGTTGTATCCGATACTCACGGCGACTACGTCACCTTCCGCAGGCTCGTGATGAGTAAGCCGAAGGCTGAGGTCGTCATTTTCTGCGGCGACGGCTCAGACGATCTTGACAACGTTAAAAATTATTTTCCCGATAAAATGTTCATCGGAGTCCGCGGAAATAACGATTGGTGCTCCTCACTTCCGCAAAAGGAGATCCGCGTGATCGCAGGCAAGACGTTTTATATAACCCACGGACACCTTGAGCACGTCAAATACGGGTTATCCGAGCTTAAATCGGCTGCCCGCCGCCAAAACGCAGATGTCATTCTCTTCGGTCATACTCACGTTCCGTATACCGAATACGATAACGGAATGTGGATCATGAACCCCGGCTCGCTGCGGCGATTCGATCTGAGTTATGGATTGATAGATATACAAAATAATCAGATACTCGTCAATACCGCGTATTTTAACGCATAATACCCAAATTACCCTTCAAAATTCACGAACAGTCCACACATTTTTATTTTAAACGGTTATAATAGAAATAGGCGAAAAAGAAGGTTTTATGTTCGCCTCAATAAAATAATTATCGAAAGGATCTTATAATATGGAAATCACAAAAGATATGACTATGGGACAAATTCTCGGGATCGAACCCGACATTGCGTTTGTACTGATGGAATGCGGAATGCACTGCGTGGGCTGCCCTTCGTCGATCGGAGAATCGCTCGAGGACGCATGTATGGTTCACGGACTTAACTCCGACGAGGTGCTTCAGAGCATTCATTCCTTTATGAAAGAAAAGGCTAAGGCATGATACGATGAGAATGCTTTGCATCGGAGATGTCGTGAGCGTGGGCGGCTGCCGATATCTGGCAAGGACTCTGCCTGCGCTCCGCCGTGAGCGTGATATTGACTTCGTTTTGTGCAATGGCGAGAATTCCGCCGAGGGCAACGGCATAACGCCCGCCTCGGCAAATTCGCTGCTCGACTGCGGCGTTGATATTATTACCACGGGAAACCACGCTTTCCGCCGCCGGGAGATATACAATTTCTATGATGAATGCAAACAGCTGGTTCGCCCCGCAAACTACCCCGAAAGAACTACTCCGGGCTGCGGATTCGCCATATACGATATGCTCCGGTACCGTATCGGCGTCATCAATATTATGGGAACAAGCTACATGGAGCCTCTGGGCGATCCGTTTGACTGTCTTGACCGAATGCTCGAGAAAGTCAGCGAATGCAGCGTTATCGCAGTGGACTTTCATGCGGAATCAACTGCCGAAAAGCGAGCAATGGGCTTTTATGCCGACGGACGTGTGTCGGTATTGGCAGGAACTCACACTCACGTTCAAACTGCCGACGAATGTGTCCTTCCGAACGGGACAGGCTACATAACCGACCTCGGCATGACGGGCGTTATAGATTCCGTTCTCGGCGTAAAGAAAGATCTTGCCATCAAAAAATTCCATGAGCATCTGCCCGTAAAATTTGAAACGGCGGAGGGAAAATGCAGAATGAGCGGCTGCCTGTTCGATATTGACGAGAAATCGGGCAAAACACGAAGCGCCGAAAGAATTAATATATGACCGCAAAGCCTGCGGGTTGTGTCTGCTTGATGAAAGCAGAGCGTTTAACAATTTCAGTATTCCTGAAATTAAAGCTCCCGAGAGATCATCTCGAGAGCATTTTTTTCGCTTCAAAGCTAACTAGCAGGACGCAGGTGCGTTTTTATACGTCACATTTTCTTGCCGGTCCTTGTTTTTGATCTAAATCCTAGCGAATACCTCAGAACGTCCAACGCATCGCCGCTGGTTATCGTCCCGTCACTGTCAACATCGGCTGCCTTCTGCTGAGTCTTGTCGAGTTCGCCAAGCTGCACGGAAAATCTCAGAATATACAGCGCATCGGCACTGTCGATCACCTTATTTCCGTCAATATCTCCGTACATTCCGGTCGAACTCTGCGGTTTTGATGTGTCCGTGGACTTGTCTGAGTCTGTTGATTTGTCGATATCAGTTGTTTTCTTTGTATCAGTCGATTTATCACTGTCGGTCGTTTTCTTTGTATCAGTCGATTTATCGCTGTCTGTCGTTTTCTTTGTATCAGTCGATTTATCGCTGTCTGTCGTTTTCTTTGTATCAGTCGATTTATCGCTGTCTGTGGTTTTCTTTGTATCCGTTGATCTGTCGCTGTCGGTCGTTTTCTTTGTATCCGTCGATTTGTCGCTGTCTGTGGTTTTCTTTGTGTCCGTTGATCTGTCGCTGTCGGTCGTTTTCTTTGTATCAGTCGATTTGTCGCTGTCGGTGGTTTTCTTTGTGTCCGTCGATTTGTCGCTGTCGGTGGTTTTCTTTGTGTCACCCGAAGTGTCCGTATCGGAATGAGGCGGCTCTACAGCCTCTACGCTGCCCTGAGTCATGCTGAATTCAAAGCTAACACACGACGGGTCGATTAACTCTATCGCGCCCGAAGAAGTCTTGCTGTAAAGCTCTTTAACATTAAAATTAACGAATCCATTCTCCTTTGTGGAAGAATTGAACGAGATAAAAGCGATCTCGGCAATTGCGCCGCTCGCGCTGCAGTCGTAACCATCCTCCGGAAACAGGATCGAGAAGGCTTTTGGGGTTATAACAAAATTCGGGTAATTTCCGCCGCTCAGCAGCAGCCTCGAAGAATTACGATTCACATAAATATTGCTGTCACAATCAGACATATCGACCAAGATCCCGTTGATCCTTCGCGAAGTATTGACAGAAACGCGAACGTAAGCGGTTTGATACAGATCAAGCTTCATATCGACCCTTGCCGAACCGCTGCGATACTGCGCCGAACCCGCAGCCGCAGTGATACAGCATGAAATGAGAATTACAAATGCAATGACCGCCGCAATAAACTTCTTCATAAATATCATTCCTCACAAGTAATATCATATCAGACCGCATCGTCTGATTCGATCCTATGTAATAATTGTACATCATCTAACGAAAAAAATCCACAATATCCGAAAATTTTTCTTTGTAAAATTACAAAAACCGTCACGCTCCAAAAAGCATGACGGTTGATTTGCAAAATAAATAGTACAGTATATACAAGCTAGAGGTATCAGGGAGGCTTCTGCTATACGCTACATTTTATTTTACTGTTCTGCCTTCATTGCAGCAAAGCACTCACTGCAGTAAACAGCGCGGTCTTCTCTGGGCTGGAAGGGAACCTTTGCAACCCCGCCGCATCTAGCACAAGTTGCCTCGAAGAACTCTCTGGGAGCTTTACCTGCATTCTTGCGCGCTGCACGACAGTCTCTGCATCTCTGCGGCTCGTTAACAAAGCCCTTTGAAGCGTAGAACTCCTGCTCTCCGGCTGTGAACACAAAATCATTGCCACAGTCCTTGCACTTAAGCGTCTTGTCCTCGTACATTTGATTACCTCGTTTCTTTTTGATAAAAATAAAAAATGAAAATATTGCTGCCAAAACAGCATTTACACACTCCGACGGCATCGGAACGCCTGTCAAAGAGATATGCCGGAAATATGCGCTTTTAGTTTCTTACGGATCCTCTGCATAGCGTTGTCAACGGATTTTCGATTGATATTCATGACAGCCGCAATTTCGCTGTAGGACTTGCCTGCCATATACAGACTCAGCACCTGTTTTTCCTTCTCGCTGAGTATCTCTTCCGCTGCCGCCGTGAGAAGTACCAAGCTTTCCTTATCGATATACATCTCCTCGGGGTCACCGCCGCTCGAAAGCAGCGCTATTGTTTTGTCATCAAAGGAGATATAATCGCTCATCGCCCGGCTCCTGCCGCCCTCACTGCGTTTTAAAAGTGAGATAAGGCGCCGGCTCACGCACAATGCTGCGTATGTCTTGAAGCTTGCGCCGCCATCGCTCTTATAGCTTTTTGCGGCGTACATAAGCCCCATCATGCCCTCCTGCGCAAGATCATCAGGCTCTGAACCCGAAACTCTGAATTTCGAAGCCAGCAGTCTGATCAAATTTATATATCTGTCTGCCAGAACTGCAAACGCACCTTCGCTGCCGCCCGCATATGCAGCCGCCAACTCGGCATCCGTCAAACCTGCACAATTACCCGAGGTATTCACTTCCTGCAATATATACACCTCTCAAGCAATTTGATCTTACCCATTCCTACACGTTCAACAAACCGCCTATATTGTATCATACAACAACAAAAACAATAAGTCAATAGGAATCGGGAAAAATTTTTCTTTTTTTAAAGCGTTAAATCATTAACACGATCTCCTCATACAACGATCATGAGTTTATTTCTATTTTGGAATTATACACAAATAAAATGAAATTGTCACTGCATATTTCCGAATTAGTTATTACGCAAATAATATCGGTATTCTCCAAAATGCATCATTGCAGATAAAGCTTGTGAAATCGTCTGCTCATCTTTATTTTTGCATCGCAATTGCAGTCTGACGTGTGTGCGCGGCAAGATACAGCGATCCGCAGATCAAGACCATAGTGTTCTCTCTGCAAGCTGCTTTTTCTACCGCCTGCCTTACCGCCTCATGCGGATCGGGGCATGATACTGTTTGAAAACCGAGTTCGTCCAATATCGTTTTAAGATCCTCGGCTGTTCTTGTACGCGGTGTATCGGGAACGGTCGTTGCTATGATCTCCCCCACTCTGCCGATCAGATGACTTGCCGCATCTCTGCTTTCCTTATCCTTCAGCATACCCATCACGCATAGAATATTCTTCTCCGACAGATATTCATCAATCGATCCTGCCAAAGCCCTCATGCCGTCGGGATTATGCGCCCCATCGACAATTATCAGCGGCTCGTCCGAAAGCTTCTCAAACCTTGCCGGAAGACGCACCGACTCGATACCCTTTTTTATCTGTTCCGGTTCGATTCTCATCCCCCGCTGCCTGACTGCCTTTACCGCCGCAAGCGTAACCGCAAGATTTTTCAGCTGATGACGCCCCAACAGCGGCAATGTCACTTTTTCGCCCTCGATCTCAACGATCGTTCCGTCAAGCGATGTGCTCTCTGCCTGCGTTATCTGAGCGCGGATAATAGTATTATTGCGCTGCAGCGCAGTATTATCTATCTGCTCGTTAACTTCTTTTTCCTGCGGGAGATACACCGTGATTCCGTCCTGCTTTATGATACCGCATTTTTCGAATGCGATCTTTTGCAGTGTATCACCAAGTATTGCCGTATGGTCAAGCGAAATCGAAGTTATTACGCTGCAAAGCGGCGCGGCAATAACATTGGTCGCATCAAACCTTCCGCCCATACCAGTTTCCAGTACAACGACATCGCATTGCTGCTCCTTATAATATTGAAAAGCGATAGCCGCAACGAACTCGAACTCCGTGATTATAACACCCTGCTCCCGCAGCTGCTCGACCAGCGGAAAGAACCGCTCGGTCAATGACGCTGTATCTTCACGGCTGATCTTCTCCGAATTTATCTGGATCCTCTCTCCGAAATCGGTGATATGAGGCGAGGTAAAAAGTCCTGTTTTATATCCGGCTGCGGTTAGTATACCTGCAAGCATATTGCAAACGGAACCTTTCCCGTTAGTTCCTGCTACGTGTATATACTTGATATCATTCTGCGGGTCACCCATAAGCGCGAGAAGCTTTCTGATACGCTCAAGTCCGGGTTTTGACCCGAAGGTAAGGAGCGAATCTATTTTTTCAATGGCTTTGTCATAACTTATCATATATGTTTGAACTCCAATTATTTTTTATATGCTGCCGCAATGGCGGACTAATTGCCGTTAAAACAAACTTCGATCCGAAGCTGTATGCAGCGAGCCAAGTCAGTACCCTCTAACCGCAGGCGCGCTTGCCTCGATCGCAGTTCTCGCTATCGGCACTGCGGAGCTTATGCCGAATCCGCCGTTTTCTATACAAACGGCAAATGCAAGCGGGCAGTCCTCATCGGTTACAAATCCAACTACCCAGCCGTCCTCGGTGCCGTCGCCGACCTCCGCCGTACCTGTCTTTGCGGCAACGTGAAATTCGCCGAACGTGCTGTCGCCGTAATGATCTCTGACTGTCGTTCTCATCATGTCGGATAATTTATTGGCGGTCGAGCTTTTCATCATATCTCTGCCGCTCTGACCCGATTTCCCGGCAGTCAGGCTTCCGATATTGAAAATCGAAGACACGTCCTTTATCATATACGGCATTGTCGGAGAACCGCCGTTTGCAATAGCCGAACAGATCATCGCCATATGGAGCGGATTCGCCATATCGGTGTACTGACCTACGCCCGACCATGCAAGCCCGGCGTCATCGGCTTTTTTTACATCGTAAAATGACTTTTTAATATCGATATTGCCCATGGAAAACGATTGGTTGAATCCGAATCGCTCGGCGTAGCTTTCCATGGTCGGCGCGCCCAATTCAACGGCTAATTCGGCAAAGTAAATGTTGCAGGAATCTGCCATTGCCATAGTCATATCTATCTCGTTATGCGGCTCCACGCAGGTGACGTATTCGCCGCCGATTATGGAGCTGCCTTCGCAGTATAAATACCGATCGGGCGAATCGTTTATCATTTCAATAGCGGCGGCTGCCGTTATCAGCTTGAATGTAGATCCGGGAGGATAAGATGCGCTGATAACCTTATCCAGATATACACCCTCCCATGTATCATCGCCCTCCGCGATTTCGGGTGGAGAATACGGATCGTATGTCGGCGTACTCACCTTACAGATGATCTCGCCCGTTTTATAGTTGTAAACCACCGCCGCGCCTTTATAATCATTCGCCGCCATAGCGTCATACACCTTTGCGCACGCCTCAGCGTCGATCGTCAGCGTGATATCCTCGGTGCTGCGAAACGACTCGGGAAGCCCCAGCCCCAAAAGAAAGCTGTAGCCTACAAGCTCGTTTCGGTACATACTCTGAACGGAGGTCGCAATTGAAGTTGAATCATCACCGACGCTGTGGAGCACCGCGCGGCGAATGCGCTCGTCCTCATTATACAGCCGCTCTCCCTCAACGCTCTCGGCAAGAATAACGCCGTTTCTGTCATAGATCGCGCCCGCGCGCGCTAAACCGTTTGCGGAAAGGTGCGCGTTCATCGGCAGCTGCGCCCATTCGTTGGCGTTCGTAACAAGGCGGACCACAAAGTACCCAAGCCCCGCAAAAAACGCCAGCGCCAAGAACCACGTCAGCAGCGATCGTGTCAAAACCTTTTTCATTATATATACCTCCCCGTCAGCGGTCTTCCGATGAGAACAGCCCCGCTTTCTTGATAGCGTATGTTCTTTCGTCAGCAGCCTTTATGAATGCGAAAAGCGCCCAGCACGAGATCATACTGGAGCCGCCTGCGCTGATGAACGGAAAAGTTACTCCCGTAAGCGGCAGAATGTCGGTCGCTCCGAAAATATTGAGAGAAAGCTGGATCACGAGAAGTCCCGCCGCGCAGCAAGCGGAGATCGAATAAAACGTGCTGCGGCTTCGCGTTGTTATCGCGCGGGCATAAAACACAAGCGCGCCGATAGCCACCGCCATTGCGGCGGCGATTATCAGCCCCATCTCCTCGCACACAACGCCGATGACAATATCGCTTTCACTGGCGGCAAGCGAGGTACAGCAGCCGTTGCCGATGCCCATTCCGAAAAGTCCGCCGCTGGCGCAGTAGATGAGTGTGCGCGCCTGCTGAAAGCCTGTATCCCAGACGTACGGCTCCTCAAAGCAGTGACCCCATGCGTTGAAGCGGTCGAGAATATACGGCTTGAATCTCAGCACGATCAGCGAAGCAAACACAGCGGACGATACCGCCAGGATCAGCGTTTTAAAGTCGCCGGAACGCATGAACGAGATGAGCAGGAAGGTGGCAAAGAAGATCAGCGCCGTACCGAAGTCGCCCATCAGCGCAAGCGCGCCAACGCACAAGGCAGAGAAAACAAGAAATGCGAATAGGTTCTTTTTCGTCTGAAGCTGGTCGAGGCTTGCGGCGCCGACCATGATAAAGCCGATCTTAACGATCTCAGACGGCTGCACCGACACTCCGGCAATGACGATCCAGTTTGCCGCGCCGTATTTTGTCTGACCGAATATTATGTTTATCAGCAGCAAGCCCAGCGAACCGATATATATCCACTTTGAGTATCGTGTAACTCTGTCGGGATCCTCCAGAAATTTTATCATGAACTGGAACATCACTATGCCTGCCGCAGCAGCGATAAGCTGAACTATGGTCTGTTTTGCCGATTGGTGTATCGACAGCGCGATCCCTACGCTTGTCAGCAGGAATGCAAGCGCCTCTATCTCAAAGTTTACTCTCTTAAACGCAAGCGATGTAATGAGATATTCTCCCCACATCAGCCCGGCAAGTATCAGAAAATAGCCAAACGGAGTCAGATCGATCACGCCGCTTTTCAGTACTTCTTCGGTCAGACAAGCCTCGCACGTAACGAGAAACTGAAAGATCGTTATAAGCACAAGCAGCAGCTTCTGCGACACGCCGTTCTTGCCGCTCACATTGAAAAACCACGATCTGCGCGTTCTGCCCATGAATTCCTCGGCGCGCTTTATAACAAATGTACTTGAGCCGAGCCGCAGCCTGTCGTTCAAGTATACATGAGTTCGCCCGCTTATTCGTTCGCCGTTGACAAAAACGCCTGTTTTCGAATCAGCGTCGGTTACAATCCATCCATCGTCGCGCCGCAGCAGAACTGCGTGTTCACGGGAAACAGCGGGGTCGTTTATATAGATATCCGACAGACGGCTTCTTCCGATAGAATTCTCCCAATACAGAACGGGGATCGCCCTGCCGTCCTGTTCGTCCCACAGCATGATAAGCGGCCGTTCGTTTCGTCTGTTATGCCGCAATGATGAATATATCTGCACAATTATAAGCACCGCCAACAGCGGTATCACAACTCTCAGTATCACGACCGCCAGATCAAATGCAAAGCCCAGAAAGCCGTTCAATTCATTCCCTCCCATTTTATTATTTAAAAGCGATCACAAATATGACCGCACAAGCCTGCGGTTTGTGTCTGCTTGTTGAAAGCAGAGCTTTTAAAAATCGAAATAGTTACCATATTTTAATTATACCACAAAAAAATGAAAAAGCTATAACAAATTATTAAAATAGTGTAAATTAAAGACTTTCCGGTTGTTCTGTCAATCTTTTCGAGAAAAAAACAGGCCGGACTTTTCAGTCCGACCTGCCATACTGACCGGTATTTCGGTCAAGGATTCAAGATTAGATTACAGTGTGCAGAAGTTTGTAACAGTGTCACCAGCTGTAATTGCTGTACCGCCTGCTTTTACCTGGAGATCACCGTCGCCATTGCTGCCGCCTGCAACCCATTCCATAACATAAGTTGTACCACCGATTGTTCTTGAGAAGTAAGTATCGCCGTTGCCGTTTGTTGTTGTGCAGTCAATACCGTTCTCTGTGAGTACATCCTGAACAGTAGCAGCAGATGCAATATTGTTGTTGTA
>CACZCM010000108.1:0-613 GCA_902779615.1 uncultured Ruminococcus sp.
CCGGTGTATCTTATGAAAGAAGGTATGCTTTATGATAGTACTAAGCTTGATCTTAGATTGCGCGTCTTTGCATCGCAGATGGATTGTGATACAGCTATTATAAGAAACAGGGTGGAAGGAAGTGTTACTGACCTTGTGCGTGCAAACAAGATGATGAAAAAAGGTATAGCCTTGCGATATTTCTCGGCCACCAATAGCTATTGGCAGTTGATTGCTAATCGCACGGCCCGTATTAGGCAACTGAATCAACTTGGCGATAAGATGGTTGCTATGACTCGCTTTTCTGCAACAGATTTTCTCACAGATAAAACTCTTGATACTGTGAAAACCAAGGCTCAGGTGTTTCGCATTCAGATAAATAACGTGAATGTACGTCTTCATATGTTACTTAATAATGAGATGGATGCTTTATGGCTTACTGAGCCTCAGGCAACTAAAGCCAGATTAATGGGGCATAATGTAATTGCCGACAGTCGTGGAATGAATGCTCAGTTGGGTGTTTTTGTTTTTCGTGAAGATGAAATGAAGGATGTTCACCGACAGAAACAATTGAAAGAATTTACCAGGATCTATAATGCAGCATGTGATTCTATCAATAAAAATGGATAATCTT
>CACZCM010000108.1:632-7988 GCA_902779615.1 uncultured Ruminococcus sp.
TATATTCAGGAACATAGTATTGGTAGTCTTTCTGAACGTTTTGAAGAAATAGAGCGTAATTATAGTCTGATTCGTGATTATATGCTCAAAGGCTATAAAGATACTAGTAGAGAAGCTATGTGTGCCCAGTTATTGGCTTCTATGTGGAACATGGTTTGTGATATAGAAAAGTATCAACGCTTTATGGAAACAGGCGTATATGCAGGAGCATACAGACGTAGCCATCGTAAGTGTATTCAGAATGATGATGTGCGCAGAATCCTTGAAGAATATGTACAGGATTATGCAATGCTTTCTCTTGGGATCGAATCAGACAAGGACGAGCGTGGTGCCCAGTTGATTAAACAACATCAAGAGACTATAAGCTGCATTTTTGACAATGTTTTAGTTTCATATCAATGGCGTAGTGATGATTGTGAATTTTATACTAAACTGTTGTTAAGTCCAACTATCGATGTTAATGATGCTTTGGTATTAATCTCGGCTATCACTCTTTCTACAATAAACTATTTTGATTTCTTTAAATTTAAGACATTATTAAACGTATTTATAAAATCTTCAGGTGAAGAATTGCGACAGCGTGCCCTTGTGGGATGGGTGATGGCAATAAAGGATGATATTTGTGAGCTATTTCCTGTTCGTAAGGAACTTGAACGTGTTATGCATTCTGATGATGTAATGTTCGAATTGCATGAGTTACAGAAACAAATATATTTCTGTGCTGAAGCTGAGAAAGATAACGAAGAGATTGCTAAGGAGATAATGCCTAATCTTATGAAAAATAACAATCTCAGAATGACACGTTTAGGAATAGAAGAGAAAGAAGAGGATCATCTTCAAGATATTCTGCATCCCGATGCTGATGAGAAAAATATGGAAGCAGTGGAAAAGAGTTTTAAGCAGATGCTGGATATGCAGAAACGTGGTTCTGATATCTATTTCGGAGGCTTTTCTCAAATGAAGCGCTTTCCTTTCTTTAATGATTTGTGCAATTGGTTCATGCCTTTCTATAAGGAGCATCCTGCTTTGAGAGAGGTATATAAAAAAGGTTCAAAGATTGTTGATACGCTATTGGGGAATGGGCCTTTTTGTGATTCTGATAAGTATTCTTTGGCAATAGCTATAGATACTCTAATAGATAAAATACCGTCAGATTATCGTGAGATGATGGAAGGGGGACAGATTACACCTTTGGCTTCTGATTTATTGGAGCAGGATAGTGCTGCTTTTGTTCGCCGAATCTATCTACAGAATCTTTACAGATTCTTTCGTTTACATTATGATCGTGCTGAATTTACAGATATTTTTAATGTAAATACTGAAGGATATGGATTTTTTATAGGTCGAATTTCTCCTTATATGTATCTTGAAAAATGTAGGCAGTTGTTGATAGGGTTGGCTCGTTTCTTTATTAAACATGGAGATTATTTCCATGCCGACGAAATCCTAGATATGATTTATAGTGAGGATGATATTGAATGTATAAAACTTCATGTTACTGTGATGCTTCATTTGGGAAATTTTGATGAGGCTATAAAGGATATTGAATCGGTGATAGAAGAACATACTGGTGACGAACAGTTGCTTAATATTGCTGCTGAGGTATATTTCAAGGCGGGTAAGCCTTCGATAGCAGCTCAGTTGTATCAGCGTTTGAGAGAGAATCATCCAGATAGTAAAAAATATTTATTTAATAATGCGGCTTCACTTGTAGAGGCGGGAGATATTCAGAATGCATTGCCTTTATTGGCAGAACTTGATTTTAAGTATCCTGATGATGTTGCTATAATGCGTACACGTGCATGGGCTTGTTTACGACAGGGAAAGGCAATAGAGGCAGAGTCTTTGTATAATAGAATAATGAAAATAGGAGGCATAGTATCAGAAGATTATTTGAACTTAGGCTATGCCTTGTGGTTTCAAAATGATATAAATGCAGCTGTTGATATGCTATGCAATTATCTTATGAAAAATATTGAGAAGATTGATTTGTTGACGATTTTCGATAGGGATAGAGTTATTCTAGAAGAAAATGGTATTAAGAAATCAGATATTTTCTTAATGAACGATTTGGTAAATAATAAGTAAATAACTAAATCAATACCTCCCGTAAACATAATTTTACAGGACAACGGCAGATGATTTTAATATCACCTGCCGTTGTTTTATGTTGTAAAAAACCGCCCCATAACGGAGCGGTAAATTTTATTTAGTCAGCTGTGTAAGGAAGTAATGCAAGGTGACGAGCACGCTTGATTGCTACTGTAAGCTCACGCTGATGCTTTGCACATGTGCCTGTTACACGGCGGGGAAGAATCTTTCCTCTCTCGGACATATAACGGCGGAGACGAGCGATATCCTTGTAATCGATATGCTCTACTTTATCTACGCAGAATCCGCAAACTTTCTTGCGTGACTTTCTGCCGCGATTAGGTCTGTCAGCCATTTTTAGTTCTCCTTTCGGTGAGAATTATAAAAGTAGTTATTTTTTAAGTAGTTAGCTTAAAGTTAAAACGGCAGGTCGTCGTCAAGGGGCATATCCTGGAAATCGGCGTTTGAACCGCTCTGATATGAAGTCTGCTGAGCAGGCTCCTGATATACCTGGTTTCCGCCGTAGTTCTGATTCTGGTATCCCTGATTGTAGCCCTGGTTTGAATAGCCTGAGTTTGAGTTGTCTCTGCGCTCGCCCGTAAACGATACGTTATCGGCTACAACCTCTACTACATAGCGGTTGGAACCGTCCTTTGCCTGATAGGTGCGGCTCTGAAGCTGACCTTCAACGGCAATAAGCGAGCCTTTGCCGAAATAACGGCATACAAACTCTGCTGTCTGTCTCCAGCAGACGATGTCAAAAAAGTCTGCCTTGCGTTCCTCTCCGCTCTTTACATAGTTGCGGTCTACCGCAATGCGGAAGGTTGTTACACTCACACCCGACGGTGTTGTCTTTAACTCGGGATCCGATACCAGTCGACCCATTAATATTACTCGATTTAACATAGCTTTTTCCTTTCGTTATTCGGGCGTTGCCCTACAATGTGATTATTCGTCTTCCTTTTTGATGATCAATGAACGTATAACGCCTTCTGTAATTCTGTAGCGGCGGTCAAGCTCCGCGGGGAACTCGGCTGTGCTCTCAAAATCAAAGAGAACGTAATAGCCTTCGCTTTCCTTGTTGATGAGGTATGCAAGCTTTCTCTTGCCCCATTCGTCAACATTTTTAAGAGTGGCATGCTTCTCAATGAGAGTCTTGAACTTCTCAACAAGAGCCTGGATGCCTTCCTCGCCCTTCTTCATTGAGATAATCATTACGGTCTCGTAATTTGCTGTTACTGCCATTTCTTTGCACCTCCTTCTGGACATTATGGCGGCTTCTGCCGCAAGGATTGCCGCACTGCACACAGTGCAACAGATAATATTATAACGGCTAATCATCGAAATGTCAACCAATTTTTACAATTTTATTTTTATTTGTAAGGTCATTATTTTCTCTTTGCATAATTGACAAATATTTTAAATGTTATATAATGTAGTTATGAGCGTTAATATGGATTATTGCGTAAAATTCGCAGCATTATTTGCGCTTTTCTGAACCCATTTCAATCACATTTTATATATACATATTTTTATAGACAGGATGTGTTTTGTTGTTTACATCAATTTTTAAGGAGCACAAGGGCTTTGGTAAGCAGATTGTCCTGCTGGCTAAAAACGAACTTATCAAGACCTACAAGGGCGCCGTTATCGGTCCGCTGTGGTCGGTTGTTAAGCCCGCGTTCACTATTTTTGTTTACTGGTTCGCTTTTTCGGTAGGAATCAAGGCTTTGAAGGCTGTTAAGGTCCACCTCAACGGTCTTGAGCACGCGGCGTTCTCGATTGACTTCTTTACCTTTATGTTTATCGGTATCGTTCCGTGGTTCTTTATTCAGGATCAGATTGTTCAGGGCGCAAAGACGCTGAGGAATAACAGGCAGTTCATTACAAAGGTCAAATTCCCCGTTTCAACAATTCTTACATATACGGGACTTTCAAGACTGTTTGTTCACCTTTTCCTGGTCGCAATCATGTACATCTACGTTATTTTCAGAATAGGATTCTCGTGGTATAACCTGCAGTTCTTCCTGTACTGTCCGCTGATGTTCATTTTCTTCCTGGCGCTTTCGTGGTCAACAGCGCCTATGTCGGCATTCAGTAAGGACTTTGAAAGCCTTATCGTATCCGTTATGTCGGGTGTTTTCTGGCTGTCGGGTATTATGTACGACTCTTACAGCTTCAGCGGCGGACTTAAATTTGCTATGCTGCTCAACCCCATCAACTTCTTCGCAAACGGATACCGCAACTGCTTCCTCTATCACCGTCCGTTCTTCACCTATAAAACCGAGCTTGTCATCTTCCTCGCTGAGTTCGTGGTTGTGTTCTTCCTCGGTATTTATAATTACAACAGACTCAGGAAAAAGCTTCCTGACGTGCTTTAATTTGGGAGGTAATTAAATGTCAGATACAATTATTACCTTTAAAAATGTAAGCAAAACATACATTCTTTATAAAAACGACCAGGCTCGCTTTAAGGCGCTGTTTATCAAGCCGCGCAACCCCAAAACAAACAAGGCGCTCAACAACGTTTCGTTTGAGATAAAGAGAGGCGAATCCGTTGGTATCGTAGGCGACAACGGCGCGGGTAAATCCACCCTGCTCAAGATGATTACGGGCGTTGCCTTCCCCGACGAGGGTGAAATCATTGTTGACGGCAAGGTTGCCGCTCTGCTTGAGCTTACCGCCGGCTTCTCGCTGGAGATGACCGGCAGAGAGAATATTTACCTTAAGGGCTACATCCTCGGTCTTGAGGACGACTACATCAAGGAAATTGAGGAAAATATCATTGAGTTCGCGCAGCTCGGCGACTACATCGACCAGCCTGTTAGAACATATTCAAGCGGTATGAAAATGCGTCTCGGCTTTGCAATCAACGTAAATATCGAGCCTGACGTTCTTGTTGTTGACGAGGCTCTGGCTGTCGGCGACGCAAGCTTTAAGAGAAAATGCAAGGACAAAATCAAGGAAATCATGGGCAACGGTACAACGGTTCTTTACGTTAGCCACAGCGCAGATTCAGTAAGAGAGATTTGTCCTCGCTCAATCTACCTCAGAAAAGGCACCGTAATTTACGACGGCGCCACAGAGGATACCCTGAAGGTTTATCAGGAGTACAAGGAAAGCCAAAAGGCTAAAAAGAAGAAATAATATGATTAAAAATAAGCTCAACCAATTTGAAGCCGACTGGGCGGCGATGCCCCAGGTGAAAAAAGAGGAGCTTGCAAAGCTCAAAAATAAGACTATACTTATCAGCGGACAAGGCATTGCCCGCTGTCTTTGCATTGCTCTGCTTTATTTAAACGACGCCAAAAAGCTGAATAACACTCTGGTTTTCTGCGGCGACGATTACCTGAGCCTAGAGCGCAGGTTCTTTCTGAGCGACCGCAGAGATATTACCTGCGGAAGTTATGATTCTTTATCAGAATTAAAAAATGAGATTTCCAAGGTTGACGTTGTTATTCACACAGGAGTTTGCTGTGAAAACATCGAAAGCTTTTCCAAAGCTTTAAAGAGTGAGATTCAGGCGGCAAAGGCTGTATGCGAGGTTGCGAAAAACAATAACGCAAAGGTTATTTTGCTCAGCGACAGCAGAGTGTACGGCAACGCAAAACGCGGCAGAGTATACGCTGAGAACGAGTACGCCGATATCGATAACTCCGCCCTGAGCTTTCAGGAAAACCAGCTTGTGCGCGCCGTTGAGAATTACTTTAACTGTGAGGCAAAGGCGAATGCCCTCTCCCTCACCACACTGAGAACAGGTATTGTGCTGGGCGCATGCACAGGCATAAATACATTTATTGACGGCGCTCTGGAAGCTGTTGCTAACGGCAAAGATTTTGAGCTTATCAACACAGACAGAAAATATTCGTTTGTATATATCACGGACGTTTTCCGCGCGATTGTTTACTCTATAAACAAGCTTGACAGCGGAGTATATAACGTTACTGGCATTGACTCAACCGCGTCAACCGCTGCTATTGCGGCGATTCTGCGCGACGTTTACGGCGAAAAATGCCGACTTACTCTGACAGACGGAGTTGAGCCGAACTGCTGCGCGATCAGTCAGAGCAAAATCACGACCTTTGGCTGCCCCGCAGCTATTAAGCTTGAAACCGCGCTCGAGTTGTGCGTCATGAGCTATATGACCGACCTGTCGGATTTAAAGCTGCCCAACACACACGACGGCAGACTTGACTCTATTCAGAAAATGCAGCTTGCATATCTGCTTGAGGTTGACAGAATATGCCGCAAACACAACATTAAATATTTTCTCGGCGGCGGTACTCTGCTCGGAGCAATCAGACACAAGGGATTTATTCCATGGGACGATGATTCCGACATAATGATGCTGCGCGAGGATTACGATAAATTCGCTAAAAGTGCCGAAACAGAGCTTCCCGCAAATATGACGTTCCAGTCGGGAAAAACAGACAAGAACTGCTTCTATGAGTTCAATAAGCTCAGGGTTGAAAACACTGTTTTCGCCACGGATTTCGCAAAGGAACACCGCTCGATTAATATCGGCATTGCTTTTGATATATTCTGCCACGATAAAACCGCAAATTCGCGGCTCGGCAGGAAGATCCATCTTGCGCTTACCATCTTCACACGCGCGCTTGTTCTAAACAAATGGAACAAACGCAAGGTTGATAACGGCAGCAGACTTCAAAGCGCGGTCACAAATTTCTTTGTGAAGCTCTTCCCTCTCCGTTTCAGCTATTTTCTTATGAATCATGCAATTAGTTTCTTTAAAAGAAAAAAGAAAGCTAAATATCTTTATGACGGAATGGGCAGGAACGTCTATAACGGCAGCTTTGACGCGTCGATTCTTGACGAAGTGATTTACACCGATTTCGAAGGTTATCAGCTCCCTGTTCCAAAGCGCTACGACGAATACCTCACTTTCCTTTACGGAGATTATATGGAGCTTGCGCCGCTCAGCACAAGACTCGGTTGCCATGAGATTTTGTGGTGTGATATCGGAAAATACGACGAGCTGAATAATTAATTCATCGGTTATTATTGACAAACAAGGTTTTATCTGATATAATAATGTTTGTGGGTTAAGCAAATTGCTCCACCTCAGCTACTCTCGCCGTGTAAAAGTAGAGAGCATATGCAGGTATGGCGGAATTGGCAGACGCGCATGGTTCAGGTGACACACCTTCGGTGAACTTGCAAAATTCCGAGTTATCCTGCAAAAACTACTTACAATTTCATAAACGCAGGTATGGCGGAATTGGCAGACGCGCATGGTTCAGGTCC
>CACZCM010000109.1 GCA_902779615.1 uncultured Ruminococcus sp.
CTGACGCTTGACGAGATCTACAGATAATCTGAAGTACAATACCACAACCACACTTTATACGAATTATCCCTCAAATCTTCCATTTTCTTCCCTGTCCGTGACGTTTTAGAAAAAAAGTGCACCAAAAGTGCACCAAAGCTAAAAATTGATCCCGAAAAGCCGCACAACCATGCGCTTTTCGGGATTTTAGCTACTATTCGTACTCAATAGACAGAGCTTTTTCCGGCTTCCAAACCGGACTGAATGATATATTCTGATATTTTCCCTGCACAAATTTCACCTGTTCCGGTTCGTTTTGAAAAAAAACAGTACCAAAATAGTACCGGCAACGGCGGCTTTCTTTTTCGGTGAGTACATCTCAAAATTTGCAATACTTCTTCTTTTTTGTCGAGCCGCTGCCGATTCAATTCAGACATTATTTCCGATACTTTTTCCGACGTTCCGTTTATGGCATCTTACGCTTCTGTGGTGGTTTTTATATACTGATTATAGCACAAAAGCATTGTGGGTATCAAGAGGAAAGATTACAATTGCATGAGATCCCTCCATATTGAGTGTGAATCTATTATAATTATAGGACTTTTCCTAGTTATTATCAACCCTTGATAATACAAAAAGCGATATCGTTCGTAAACAATACCGCTTTCGTTCTTATTCCTGCCCCGACTTCATAAAATTACAATCCCTGCAAAGCATCTGCAAATCTCCGGAACGGTCTTACCACCTGTGTGTCAAAGCGTGATATGATCGGCGTGCATCTTCTCAAAATCGAAGTGCTTTTTTCATATTGGGCAGATGCCCTGCTGCTGTTCATAGGCTGTGCGGGCATCTTCCTCGTCAAACTGAGGCAGGCTCAGATGTTTTTCTTTTCCTGTCAGCAGATATTCATATATACCGCTGTTCTTGGAGAACTCTTTGTCTGCCATAAGAGCGGTTATTTTTGTCTCCAACGCCGTAGGATCAAGCACATCGCTCTTATGTTCATGATAGAACCTTCCCCAATCCGGTCTATGTTGGTATTGAGACCTGTTTGTAGCTATTTTAACATTTTGAAATCAATTTGGAGAGACGCCTGGGGATTGAGGTGGGGTACGAATCAACCCACAAAAACGATCCCGAAAAGCCGCATAACAATGCGCTTTTCGGGATTTTGACTGTTATTTGATACAAGTCGTAACAGGCAGCCTGCAAGTTACCCTTTCTGCTATTTTACATAATACGTCTTGCCTACTTCGTCGTCTGCCGACAATCCTACGCTGTAGCGAAGAAGGATCAGTGCGTCAGCCGATGTTATTACTCCGTCCTCGTCAATGTCTCCGATCGTAATTTGCTTTGTCGGCTGCTCTTCACCGCATACTGTGCAGACACCGTTTACATAAACATGGTTTGATTTCGGAATTGGAGTCTGCTCTTTCAGTATCTCGCCGCACACCGAGCATTTTTCACCGTCGGTCAAGCCATTTTTGATACAAGTCGACGCATATCCCCGTATTATTTCGGGCGTATGATCTGCCAAAGGCGTCTCCTGCTGCGGTGTGACTATCTTGCCGCATTCGGTGCATCTTTCACCCTCGGTCAGACCTGTATGCCGGCAGGTTGCATCAACAGCGGGTATTTTTTCTATTGTATGGGGATAATGGAACGGGTTGTAGTCGTCAAGGTCAACAAAAAACTCGGGACCGAACTGCTTTACGGTAAAAGCATAAGCGTTTGAATCCGTGCCGCGACCCGCTATTTTTGGGACCTCATCGGGCGAAATGTTATCGTATGTATTGCCGAACACCGAGGTCGATATAGTCGGGTTACCGAAAATGCCCACCGAATACGCGTCACCGTTCTTTGTGTGAGCTTCGTTTGCGAGCTTTGTTTCCGCTAATGCTTCGTCTCCGATTTCCGTGACGCAGCTTGGAATGTCAATCGAGCGTAAGCCGGTGTTTTCAAAGCATGAATACGGTATCTCAAATGAGTTTATCAATTTGGCAAACTGAACATCGGTCAAATTGATACAGTTTTCGAATGTATGAGTCCCCAGAAATTTCAACGAACAATAACCTCTGTTACTGCCGATCTCAAATGTTTCAAAGTGAACGCTTTTAAGAGAAGTACAACCATAAAAACCGCTCAACTCTTGCAGTGTAGCTGGTAAGCTAACCTCCGTTAAGTTTTCGCAGTTTTTGAAGCAATTTCCCCCGATTGAGTACAAGTTTTTCGGAAAAGTAATTTCCTCAAGTGAAATGCACCCTTCAAACGCCCAAGATGACAAACTTTTCACCTTACATTGACTAAGATCAATACTTTTGAGAGATTTACAGTCATAGAAAGTCTCAGGATCTATTTCCTCTAAGCTTTCAGGCAATGCATCGGTACTTCCTATTCCAATACGTTTCAAGTTCATGCACCCAGTAAAGCAACCATTCACAGTATTATAACCTGTATCATTATTCAACTCAACTAAAGCAGAGCCTTCTTGCAATTATACCTCTTCCAGAACTGTATTGTAAGAGAAAGCGTCCCAACAAATTCTTTTTATGGTGTTCGGAATAATAACCTTCGTAAAAGAATACGAGTTTCCGGAAAAAGCATACACAGATATAGTAGTAACCTTATATCCGTCAGTTCCTGTCGGCAGATAAAGAATATGGTCGGTATCATACTCGGGGTGAGCAAGCGCGTACAGCTCCTCGTCAAATCCCTTTATGGTAATATCATAGCCCGAATAAGATACATTCCAGCAATTCTCGATACCTCCCGACTGCAGGGTCTGCACTGCCGCCTTCGACGAAAAAAGCCCTGTTTCTTTTTTCTTTTCGCCGCCTGCGTTCGCGTTGATACACATTCCCGTGCAGGCGATCACCGCACTCAGAAATACTGCCAAATTTTTTTTCATTAGCTATCCACCCTTTCTTGACCTAATCATCGTTTTTTTGGAACACAATATCAATTACACGCCGCGTTGACCAAACGTGTTTTTTTGAAAAACGGCTTTGTTATGTAATACACAATTATAGCCAAAGATATCCACTGTGATGTCGAAAGCCCGAAGAATATCCCTCTGCCTGCATCTCCCCGAAGGAACTCATCGAAGAATCTGAACAGTGCATAGCCCACCAGATATATTTTAAGAACGTCTCGCTGAGGATACTTTTTTTCTGTAAACAAAAGGCAGCCGAACATTATTGCTTCAAACAGCGATTCTATAAGCGGAACAGGTATCCTGCCCAATTCTATAACGCCGAATAAGATCACATGAGGATCAAGCGCTCTTCCGTAGCAGCACCCACCAAGCAAACAGCCTATCCTTCCGAATGCGTGGAAAAGCGCAAATGCAGGAACAGCAAGATCAAACACACGCTTTCGCAGATCTTCGTCCTTTGCCGTTACGTAAAGCAAGGCAAAAATAACGCCGAACAAGCCCCCGTAGAATACAAATCCGCTTTGTATTATGGTGCGGATAAGTTCACCTGCGGAAAAGCCGGAGAACAGCTCGGGCAGCCGTGTTAAAACAAACAGCGCTTTACTTCCCACAAAGCAAGATAGCAGTGCAAGACCAAATAATTTCAGAAAATATGTAAATTCGATCCGGTACTTTTCCAGTCTGAAATAAAGAAAACACATCGACGCGAAAAAGCCTATAAAAGCCATAAGTGAATATGTTGGTATCACGAGCTTAATATATGGAAACATTTTCTCACCTATTGATCGTCAGTCTATATCAAGTTCCATTTCATAAAGCCTCAGGATCTCTCCTCCGAACGTGCTCTCGTGGCAGCCAAAAGTACCATCAGCACAGCCTATGATACGCTCGACTGCGTCATCGGAGGTATCTCCGTAATATATGCCGCAGCATGGGTTTTCAAATGTTTTATCCGAAATATATCCGCAGTAGCATGAGCGCTCCGAATGGCATCCGTAACAATCCGAAAGTCTGTATCGTTCATCAAAGCCTGTCATTGTCACCTCATCGCTGTAAACAAACAAGCCTTTATATGATTCGGCGCAAAGACATCCCTCACATAAAAGCGATTCGCCGCCGCAGTTGTTGTCACAGCTGCCGCAGCCCGGAATGGAACAGCCGACGGCTATGCCGCCTTCCTCGCTCTCATTACTGAATTTTGGATATTCGCAGTCGGAGCTGTAAAACCCCGTAAGGCAGAAAAAGCTGACTGCCAGCGTGCACATCATCATTAATATAAAAAATTGTTCGTGTTTTGACTTATTATTCCAATTCATTATTTGCCCCCTTGAACAATACAGATAATACATCGATCGGTATTATGATTATGCAAAGCCGCAAATCATAATTTGTACAATTTTTTTATTTTATTATAAATAATATTAGCACATATTCATCATAATGTCAATATATTTAGTTCGTTTTATTTATAGTCTATAAGCCGCCGCGCCCTACCCCGGATTCCCGCATGGATATCGTCTCTTTTCCGCCAATCATACAAACCCTCAGATCCGCTATAATCCATTACAGTATATCACAATAATATTTGAAAAATTGACTACTCCGAGTAGCCGATTTTTTCTTGAATATTATCTATAATGATGATATACTGAAATTATATCGGAGGGGCAGGCATGCGCCTGCAGGCAGTTCCGCCGCAGCTTTATTTATATTGCAGCTTTTTGCCGCGAATAAAGTTTTTCTTCCCGCTGCTTAATGGAGGCTATAACATGGGTAAACCGACAGATGAAAACTACCGCAAGCTGCAAGATGCCGAAACCTACGACAGCGCCGAGCTTGACAATATGATCGACCGTGAGTTTTCGGCAACGCTCGACAAGATGATGCTTGACAAGGGCGTTTCGACGACCGATCTTGTTAAAAGCACGAGCCTTTCAAAGGCGTATATCAACCGTCTGCGCAGCCCCTCTCGCAAGGACGACAAGCCGAGCCGCGAGGCTGTGATCGATATTGCTCTCGGCATGAACGCCACGCTTGACGAGGCGAATCTGCTGCTCAAAAGGGCGCGTTATCAGGAGCTGTATACACGGGATAAAGCCGAATCGGTGATTATCTGGGGAATGCTCAGACACATGAGCGGCAGCGAGATAAGAGAGCTTCTCGCCGAAAAAGGTCTGCTCGATACGCTGTTTCCCGAAAAGGAGAAAAAATGAGAACGCTCACCGAACAGGAATTTCAAGATGAATTTCTGATACACAAAGAATTAAGCCCGGGCAGGCAGTACCGCACATTCACGGCTATGATCGGCCGACCCGATGATACGCCCATAACGGTCGTACTCAAGGAGATGAACGAAAAGCGCGCCGCAGTTTATGAGGCGCTTTGCGCGATGTGGAATCCGTATATTGCAGAAACGTATGAGGTGATAAAGGTTGATGACCGCTATATTGCCGTGACGGAGTACGTTTATGCTGTCGGCAGAGAAAAGGAAACGCTCACGCTTTCGGAATACGTTTCGATTCATGGTGCTCTCGGCAAAAAAGCGGCGCTCTCCGTCTGCGTTCAGATATGCGAGGGGTTGGAGGAATTTCACAAGCGCGGCTTCGTTCACCGTGATTTGAAGCCCGATAATATCATGATCTCCGATTGTACGGGCGATAGCCCAAAAATTAAGATCGTCGATTTCGGCGGCGCAAAGGCTGTTGATATGTCAAGTATGCCCGATACGACCGTTGTCGGAACGCTCGGTTATCAGGCGCCCGAAACGATATCCTCAAACGCCACGAGCCGCTCTGATATATATTCTGTCGGCTGTATTCTGAGCTTTCTGCTGACCGCCGCCGCACCGGGCACAGCGCAGTATACAGCTAATCATTATGTTTCGTCAATAATTGAAAAAGCGACAAACGAAGACGCATCACACCGATATGCCGACGTCACAGCATTAAAAAAGTCACTGCGGCACGAGCTTGGCGTACATCTTATCGACCGCATACCCGTATTGCGCGCATTACCGGGATTTCGCACTCACACGCTGTGGAAGGAGCTTATCGCCTCGTTTTCGTACATCTCAATGATATTCTTTGCCGTGGCGGCGCTCGACAAATTCGGGATATCGGGCTTTATAGAATTTTTCCTGTTCTATATCATTGTGCCGCTGATCGTCATTTTCAATATGGGTGATCTGCTGCGGTTCGTGCCGAAAAGAATACGGCAAAACAACAGACAATTCATGATATTCAGGGTGGCAGTGCTGCTGTTTTCCACATTCGCGCCGATAATTGTTGATAACCTTGCGGCGAGTCGCCGCTGACAAGCTCCGTCGTACTTTGTTTTGATCGTTAGCTATCTCCGCACAAATTGTTTTCACACCAAACAGGGAGCATGAAATGGAAATTCTTGAAAATATCAATGAAAACGCATCTGTGTCAAACGAGATATCCGATATAATGTCATCTGCCGACACCAAAAAGAAAAAAGCCCGAAGGCTCAAAGCACTCCGGGACAGCTGCGATTCTTCCGCTGCAAAAGCTCATATCGAATACTATATCGAGTCGCTGCGGCAAAAGCAGAGAGAAACGGTTCGGCGCATTGTGCTTGCGCTGTTTTCGCTGACGTATCTTGCATTCACGCTCTGCCGTGTGTGGTGGTACCATCACCCCGAAAGCAACCCCTTCCCCGAAACTAATTACACCGTTGTCGATGTGCTGCAGGCGGTCTATCTGATAACGATCGCGGGCGCCGTTTTGTGGGGCGTGAGGAAGGTAGCTTTTGACCTTTTTCAAAAAACAGAACCGGAATAGAACCGGAGCACAAAAATCAATCCCGAAAAGCCGTATAACCATGCGCTTTTCGGGATTTTGGCTACTATTCATATTCCTCTTGTTACGGATCGTTTTGAAAAAACAGTACCAAAATTGTACCGTTACGGCTGCTTTCTTTTTTTGGTGAGTACATCTCAAAATTTGCAATACTTCTTCTTTTTTGTCGAGCCGCTGCCGATTTAATTCCGACATTATTTCCGACACTTTTCCGACATTCCGTTTATGGCATCTTACGATTCTGTGGTGGTTTTTATATACTGATTATAGCACAAAAGCATTGTGGGTATCAAGAGGAAATATTGCGGCGCACACGCGTGCACAGGCAGTTCCATTGAAACATTACGTAATTTGAAAGTCAGTCGCCGCATCTGATGGTGTCCGCTACAATTTCACACTGTGGGAACAGTTTATCCGCATAAAAATCCTTGAAACTCTTGCAAAGATCTCGGAAAAGGGATATAGTTTAATTAATCAGAAAAAAGGAGAACACGCATGATAACTAAA
>CACZCM010000110.1 GCA_902779615.1 uncultured Ruminococcus sp.
ACTTCACGTTGGGCGGAGGCTCTGAGAGAGATCTCCGGACGACTTGAGGAAATGCCTGCCGAGGAAGGTTTCCCGGCTTATCTGCCGTCGAGACTTTCCGAGTTCTATGAGCGTGCTGCACGAGTAGAAAATCTCAACGGAAGCGAGGGTTCGGTTACCGTTATCGGTGCCGTTTCTCCGCAGGGCGCAGATTTCTCCGAGCCGGTAACTCAGAATACGAAGCGTTTTACCCGCTGCTTCTGGGCGCTCGACAAGTCGCTTGCATATGCGCGCCATTATCCCGCAATAAACTGGATGACCAGCTACAGCGAATATTTTACTGACCTGGACCCATGGTTTGAACGCGAACTGGGACGCGATTTTATCGAGTACCGCAGCAAGCTTTCCGCCATTCTCCAGGAAGAAAACAGCCTGATGGAGATCGTAAAGCTTATCGGTTCGGACGTTCTTCCCGATGATCAGAAGCTCATAATCGAAACGGCAAGGGTCATCAGAGTAGGTTTTCTGCAGCAGAACGCCTTTCATAAGGAGGATACATTTGTGCCTTTGGAGAAGCAGAAGCTGATGATGAAGACGATCATACACCTCTATGAGGTTTCTAAAGGGCTTATTCTGAGAGGGATCCCGCTTTCAAGAATACTTTCACTGGGGCTTTTCGACAAGCTTACGAAGATGAAGTACGATATCCCGAACAGCAAGCTCGATATGTTCTCCGATTACGAGAAGGAGATAGATGAAGCGCTGAATTCCACATTAACGGCGGAGTTTAATTGATTCGGAAAGGAATGAAACAGAATGGTTTTGGATTACATAGGTGTAAAAGAAATAAACGGTTCTCTTATCGTTCTTGACGGAGTGAAGGGCGCTTTCAATGAAGAGATCGTCGATATCAGACTTGAGGACGGAACTTTCCGCAGAGGCAGGATCGTTCAGATGGACGGCGAGAGGATCGTAGTCCAGGTTTTTGAAAGCACTAAGAACATTTCACTTGTAAATACAAAAACAAGACTTACGGGCAGACCTATGGAAATGCCCTTGTCGAAGGAGATCATCGGCAGAATTCTCGACGGGTCCGGTAAGCCTATTGACGGATTGGGCGATATCTATCCCGAAAAGATGGGAAACGTCAACGGCACACCGATCAATCCTGTGTCGAGAGTCTATCCGAAGAACTACATCAACACCGGTATCTCAACGATCGATACACTGATAACGCTTATCAGAGGGCAGAAGCTGCCTATATTCTCAGGCTCCGGTATGAAGCACAACGAGCTTGCTGTTCAGATCGTTCGTCAGGCTAAGATCGCCGATGACGACGGCAAGGGGTTCTGCGTTGTGTTTGCTGCAATGGGCGTCAAAAATGACGTTGCCGATTACTTTAAGCGCAGCTTTGAAGAGTTCGGCGTTATGAACCGTGTTGTAATGCTGCTGAATCTTGCAAATGATCCGATCATTGAGCGAATTCTTACGCCTAAGTGTGCGCTGACCGTTGCAGAGTATCTGGCTTTTGAGCACGATATGCAGGTGCTTGTCATCATGACCGATATGACGTCATATGCCGAGGCACTGCGTGAGTTCAGCTCCTCGAAGGGCGAGATCCCCGGACGAAAGGGTTTTCCGGGTTATCTGTATTCAGATCTTGCGTCGCTTTATGAGCGCGCAGGTATGGTAAAGGGCAGCAGCGGCAGCGTTACTCAGATCCCTATACTCACTATGCCGAATGATGATATCACACACCCCGTGCCTGATCTTACCGGATATATCACCGAAGGTCAGATCGTTCTTAGCCGATCACTTCAGGGGCAGGGCGTATATCCGCCGATAGATATTCTTCCCTCGCTTTCACGTTTGATGAAAGACGGAATAGGCGAGGGCTACACCCGGGCAGAGCATCAGGATCTGGCAAATCAGCTTTTCTCCTCATATGCGAAGGTTATTGACGCCAGATCGCTTGCAAGCGTAATTGGCGCAGAAGAATTATCGCCAATAGATAAAAAGTATCTCGAATTCGGTGATGCATTTGAAAAGCGGTTTGTAAATCAGGGATTCACCGAGAACAGAACTATCGAACAGAGTCTTGACCTGGGCTGGGAACTCCTGGGCATACTTCCGAAAAGTGAGCTTGACCGTGTCGATGATGCAATACTCGATAAGTTTTATAAGCCTGTGAGGTGATAGCATGGCTGTGAATTCGGTACCGACAAAAGGTAATCTGATCAATTCCAAAAAGTCGCTGGAGCTGTCTACGCTGGGATATGAGCTTCTCGATAAGAAAAGAAATATTCTCATCAGGGAGCTTATGTCGCTGATAGATAAAGCACGCACCGTGCAAGGGAAGATCGATCAAGCATATAAAGACGCATATCTGGCTCTTGAAACTGCAAATATTACAGTTGGCTTTTGTGAGGAGATATCACGCTCCGTGCCCGAAGAGGATTCGCTTACGCTTTCATACAGAAGTGTCATGGGTGTTGAGATACCTATTGTGGCTATAAAAGAAAAGGAAGGTCTTGACCTTCATTACGGCTTGTATACAACGAATTCGGTTCTTGATCTTGCACGTCAGCGATTCGAAGAGGTAAAATACCTCACGGCACAGCTTGCGGAGATAGAGAACAGCGTCTATCGTCTTGCAACGGCAATAAGCACTACTCAGCGGCGTGCAAATGCATTGAAAAATATTATGATACCTCGTTTTGAGGATACGGTTAAATATATTTCCGATGCGCTTGACGAAAAAGACCGCGAAGAATTTTCACGGCTTAAAGTCATTAAACGCCAGAAGGAAGAACAGAAAACATAATAACTTGAAAAAACACAACAGGCCCGTTTTATCAACTTGATAAAACGGGCTGAATATTTAAAAGCTCTGCTTTCAACAAGCATAGACAAAAGCCGAAGGCTTTGTGCGTTCAGTAGGGGATTTTACCCTTACTGAACGTGAGATGTTATTCAGTTTAATTAATTGTCATAGTATTCGTTTTTGTTTATCGACAGTTCAAGAATTTTCCACTTTTCTCCGAAGATCTCATAAACTTCGTTGTTTTCTTGATCAACATCTTTGAAGCCTGCAGCTTTATAACAACGATATGCTGATGTATTGTTTTCAAATACGCCTATCGTTATCTGTTCTGCTCCTCCGATCCTGAAAGCGTATTCTATGGCAAGCTGTATCATCTTTGTACCATAGCCGGACCCTCTTCTTTTATTATCGATAATTACAAAGCCGATACGAAGTATACTATGATCTCCGCCAACGTATCTAAGAATAAAATGTCCTATAATTCCGTTCTCATCACAAGCTACCATAGGATAGAAATTATCAGTTTCGGGGCAGTCTCCGTTGCACTCGAAATATTTATTGTTCATATCCTTTTCGGTGATTGGATAACTGTCATATCTGTCCGATACCCATTTTCGGAAAATGGTTTCATCATCACACCATGAGAGTATGGTGTTTGCGTCTTCTTTTTTATAAGGTCTTAAATACATTGGATTTCTCCTTCATTGCTGCAGCACGCTGCGATATTTATGGTTATCGATATTCCGATGTAAACCCGTAATATTCTTCAAGCGTGAGGCCGCTCTCATATATTTCGGTAGCTTTATCGCCGATATAGCGGATATGCCACGGTTCATATATGTAACCTGTTACCCATTCCTTGCCCTGTGGGTAGCGTATGATAAACCCATATTCGTGACAATGGTTTTCAAGCCAGATCGCCTCGGGTGTACCGGCAAAGCTGCTGTTTATAATGTTACAGTCTATCGCCAGTCCGGTCTGGTGCTCCGAATGTCCCGGGCGTGCGGAGAATGTGTCGGCAGCCTGCTGCCCGTATATCGCAGTGTAACCGTTATAAAGCTGCCACTGTGTCTCATAAGAGCGAAAGCCTGAGGAGAGGTAGATATTTATTCCGTCTGCCCAAGCGCCCGCACGCAGTCTTTCAAATGCTTCGCTGCACTGTGCCGTAAGACCTCCGGGATTATAGCCTGCCGGCAAGGGATAGGTTTTATTTGCGATCAGGATCCCGTCCACATAATATAATCCGTCTACATATTCAACGACGCTGTTAGTACCCGGATCGCTTGGTTCATCGATCTCACTGCCGATATCATTTTCGTTTCCGTTATCGTTCTCGTCCTCGTTATTCTCTGATACGGTTTCACCGGCGTTATTATCAACTATGCTGCTGACTACAGAATTGTTATCGGTAGTGGAGCTGTTACTCGGCTCCTCATATCCATTGTTGTTATTATTTTCAATAACGCTTTCGTTTTCATTCGGTACATTTTGTACAGAATGATTATTCTGTACTGTGCGACCGGAATTAATTACATTGACAACGACCGAATCTTTGATGCTGCTGTCACTGCGGAGAGAAGCAGTAACAGTGCAAATGCCGGTTTGAAGCGCAGTAATGGTCCCGTTTTCGTCGATTTTCAAAACGCTTGTATCGGATACGTTTGTTTCGATATCACTAAGCTCGACCGAAGCTCCCGATCGTGTGATCTCAAACGGAATGCTGCTGCCAACTTCAACAATAGATGATATCGACAGATGTATCGATGTGTCTTCAATTTTTGAAGATGGCTTTTCGGTTTTATCGGTGCTCTGCGGTTTCACTGTGATATACGCTTTCTCGGTTACTCCGTTCACTGCGGCCGTGATAACACACTTGCCTTCTCCGACTGCTGTGACGCGGCCTTCATTGTCAACGGCAGCGATAGCTTCGTCGCTGCTCTGCCATTTGATCTTTGCCTCCTTCGGCAAGCCGCTGTAATCGATGTTCTTTGATTTTCCAACATCTAAAGTTATTTCTGTTATGCCGAACTTGAAGTTTACTTTAACTTCATCAGGTGTATCAACTGTTGCCGGAGTATCAATGGTTTGTACCGGCGTCACAGTGACCGGAATATCCGTTTTTTGACCTTTTCCACATGATGCAAGAAAAAGAGTGGAGAGTATAACCATTGATGTAATTTTAAATAGCCTATTCATATTGTTCCTCTGAATATTATTGCCTTAATATAATACCTAACGAAATATCATCTCCGCTGCCCTTTTGTGAGAGCTTCGGAAGATAATCGAGCAGCTCCAGTATTGCGAAGCTTTCACTCATATCGGTGAACGAATTCATTATCATTGTATAGAAATCATGCAGCTTTTCGTCACTGATAAAGCAGTTGTCAACGCCGTCACTTGAAATAAAAAGCGCTTTGGGTAATTTTTTGCTGAAATGATGCCGCATATTGTAGATCGCTGTTCTGTCACAGATAGAGGTCGTCAGATTGAGCATACAGCGTGCGTCGGCGGGAATAGGGTGGTCAAAGTTGCCCTGATGGTCAACAGTTACACACTTGCCGTCGCCGATATGAATGCCGAACCAAAAATCATCGGTTACTACATTGACGATCATCGTGGTTCCGTATGCGTACTCGATCTTATCGCCCAAAGCATAACTCATTCTCATACGAGGATCAACATTTTCAAGCTCATCCATCGTAAACGGGTCATCGGCGTAATCCTCCGCAACAAGATCGTTCCATTTTGAGATAATGCTTTTCTCAAGCTGAACAAGCATTTCGTCGATTTTGACCTCGTCATCGGCATAGAAAGAAAGCATCGGAAGAATATCTCGGTCGGCCAGGCAATCTTTTACAGATTTAACGGCAAGTTCGCTGCCCCTGTCGGAACGAAAATAATCATCACCGCCATGACCATCGCAAACTGCCGTGAGAATATAATCATTCTTATTTACGCTTACAGAAGCGTCCTGACACGGTTTGCGCGCTTTTTTGTGACTTGCACCCATGACAGTAAAATTGTACGCCTTGTATTTCATAATGTCACTACCATTCTATAAAATCGTCTTCTCCGTCAAAATCGCCGTTGTCGTATGCCGCATGGACTTGTTCTACAAATACTTCCTGCTTGGACTTTACTTCGTCTGCCGCACTGCCGCCTACAGCCATACTTTGGGATCCGATCTGAGAGGATGTCACCGAAACAAAGCGGATCATTTTACGAAGAGCTTCGGGGTTATGTACGGTTAGCACGCTCTCCGAATTTCCCGTGAATTCCGCTAGTACGTCACGGTTTGCGTTCTCACCGATCGCAACCGCAACCTTTATTGCTTTCTTGAACCAGTTGTTTTCACGCAGCAGTTCCAGTCCATCGCGGTAATTGTCGGTAGGAGCGCCGTCTGATAATAAGAAGATCGCAGGTGCAAATGATCCTGTAATATCGCTCATAAACGAATTTCTGGAAAGCTTCTCATTAAGCATTTTGCACGCTTCGCCCAAATCGGTAAGCCCGACTGCGTTAAGATACTGCCATTCAAAGCCGTCGGCGGGAACGGGGTTTTCGGTTATCCAGTGTGCGCCGCTTGAAAACTCAAGCACAGCGATTTTTATTTCTGCATCAGCATTATTTTCGGATATATCTCGTATTTCCGGGATAACGTCCTCGACTGCCTGATTTAAAGTGCCGATCTTCGCGCCTTCCATACTCCCGGAAGTGTCAACTATAAAAAAAAGCACCATTGTGCGACGGGCAACTTCGACAACATCGTCATATATATTAGCCATATGTCCCTCCAAAATAACGATTATCTATAAATATTCATTGTAATTATATCACATAAAACGAAAAGTTTCAATGAATTTTGTGTAAATAATCGGAATTTGAGAAATAATAAAGCGTTAGCTATAAAGGAGCAAATTTTGATTCTTTCGCCAGAATGACCAAAACTGCGCCGCCGTGTTAGGGCGACGCTAAAGTCTTAAGTTAATGATATTGCAGGCTGGAAGCTGTCCCCGACGGTGGAGATCTCTGTGAAGCGGAATCACCGACCGAACCGACAGGCGAGACCGCTGCCCTTGCAGCCTGCCCGTATTTAGAAAAAAGTGGATAAAAACTTTGTGCTGCTGCACTATCGAGCTTTTTTGTGCAATACTGCAAATTTGCTCATTTACAGGCGTCAGCAGAAAAAAATATGCTGAAGAATCAAAAAAATTAAAAAAAGGTATTGACATTTTAATGCAAATAGTGTATTATATAATAGTCGCTTGAAGAGAGCGGCACGGCAAAAGATGGGAGCTTAGCTCAGCTGGGAGAGCATCTGCCTTACAAGCAGAGGG
>CACZCM010000111.1 GCA_902779615.1 uncultured Ruminococcus sp.
TCAGTAGGGGATTTATACCCCTACTGAACGTGGGTATGGAACCCGCCGCCTATAGAGGGTGCGGGTCTCCGGCTGGGAGCCGTCCCCGACGGTGGAAACCTCTGCGCACGTGATCACCGACCGAGCCGGTTGGGAACCGTCCCCGACGGCAGGCGAGACCCGGGGGACATTCCCCTCTGCGGTTATACATCGATCTGACAGCTGCGCATAGTTTCAACCGCCGCCAAATGTTTTTCGGGTGTTACGCCTGCGCAGCAGCCCGCATCGACCGATATTTTCGTTTCGGGAAAGTTCGCCTTGAGGATCAGTGCATTGCTCACAACGCAAATATCGGTACAAAGTCCGATCAGCTCTATCGTAAACTCATCATTTCCCGCCGCAGCTTTGATCATTCCGGGCAGATCCACCGAACCGAAGGTGACTTTTTCTACCGTTGTGAAATCCTTTCCTGATAAAGCAGCCTCGATCTTGCTGTTAAGCTTCCAGCCGTCGGTTCCTTTGATGCAATGAGGGACAGGAAGCTTTGTTCCCTCTGCAGTTTCAAGGTAGTTTTCAAGATGGGTGTCAAGAGTCACGAAAATTTTGCCTTCAAAGCTACTGATCTTTTCCGCAGCTGCAGGAACTATTTCAACGGCGTCCTTAGTACCGAGCGCTCCGTCAATGAAGTCTTTTTGCATATCAACCACTACTAAAAACTTTTTCATTGTCATTCTCCTTTATTTTTGGAGCTCAAAAAACAAGCTTATTTTTTTCTGTACAGCTTTGCAGGGCGGTGACCTGCGCCTTGGGTGTACTCATCTGTTTCGATCACATATCCGCTGATCTTTCTTCTGAAATTTGCGGGAAGAATTGAGATGTTCATAATGGTTTCCTGTACACGCTGCAAAGCGGAGAGAGTGAATTTTTCCGGCAGAAAATCAAAGATTATGTCAAAATTTTTTGCATCATTTCGGAGTATACTCAGCGCCGCTGCGATTATTTCAGCATGATCAAAGGCAAGTCCTCCGGTGTTCTTAACGGCAAAAGTAGTTCTGCCGAATTTCTCTTCCTTTTTTGTAAGCAGAGCGTTCAGCTCAACATCGCAACAGCTAAGACATAGACGGTAATCACCGTTTTCGTTTTGCTCAAACTCAACATCGAACCATTGCGCGTCCTCTGCGTCATCCTGCCCTTTTTGATTTACCGATTCCTCACTGATTATTGAAACATAAGCGTTTGATATTATCCAGCCCCTCGGATCTCGCTCGGGCTTGCTGAATACGCCTATCGGCATTATAGAAACAGGCTGAAGGTTTGTTTCCTCCTTTGTTTCCCGAAGGGCACATTCCTCAATGGTTTCTCCCGGAACCAAAAAGCCTCCCGGCAGCGCCCAATGATTTTTGAATGGGTGCTCACCTCGCTTAACAAGCAGCACAGACAGGTTATTCTCGGAATTCAAGCGGTAGTTGCCGCTCTTGGTCGAACGGATCATAAGAGCAACAATATCTGCCGTCACCGATGGCCGCTCATACTTATCAATTCTGTATTCGGATAAAAAATCTTTTTCGGACTGCATTTAACCGCCTCCTCTTAATTACAATTTAATAATATCACAAAAGCACTAAGGAGTCAATAGCTTTTTTATAATTCAGCGAATTGCATAAAAAGTTAAAGCACAAGTATCGATTTTATGTAAAGCCGGTGCCCGTATATCTTTTTTACCCCGGTAGTTGTTTATGGAACTCTTCGTCATATCTTGCGATAGTTCTTCTGTTATACGGATCACTAAGGACTGACAAATAAAAATCCTTGTTTAGTCGGAATGTATAAGTATCCTTGATCCACTTCCGGTTTGGATCTCTGTACGGAGCTCATGAGTTAGCAGATCAAGGTACTTTTGTATACTCCATTTGAAAGCCGGGTCAGCTTATCCGAATGCCGTGTCGATCGTCATTGTTACGACAGGAGAATAACAGTCGATATTACTTTGGCAGCTTAATAGTCGTAAAAAACAAAGTCTTTTATTGACGGCTTTATGCAGGCGATTCTCCGGTTGCTGTGTCATTAATATAAATGCGCAAAAAAGTAAATATGCAAAAATTTCTTTGAACTCCTCCGTCACTCAGTTTACGCACAGTGCCATCTCTTCTATATGGGAGACTTGCAAAAAAACCGGCATTTTCATTGCCTCACATGCACCCATTTTGGTTACAAAAAACAATAATTATAGATCATATATTGTTTTAATTGCCGCATTAATAAGACAGTTCTATAGACTTTTAACAGTACAAGCAAAACGATTCTCTCCGTTATTGTAGGTGTGGCTGTGCTTAGCTGTCATGCTCCTTATTAGCTTTGCCGATAGTTCATCACCATTTGTTGCCGGGTCATAGCTTTCACCCTTGTACACGGCTTCAAGCGTAACGCTTTCGTCCGTTTCGGAAAACTCTGCCATCACCTCTATCGGGAAAACGTCATTTCTTGTTGATATGCCTTGCTTTACGGCTTCTTCAAACACAAGCAGAAGATTTCTGATCGTCTTTTCATTAAGAGAATTATCCTTGCCGAACATTTCAAGCTGCGAGGAATATGCGATATAATCGAAATCCGCGCTTTCGATCGTAAGCGGCAGCTGTTTGAGACGCTTGATGAACACCCTCGTTTTCTCTTTTTTCGGGGAGTTGAATATCTCGTCGGGCGTGCCTTCCTCGTAGATGCCGCCCTCGTCCATGTAGAAAACTCTGTTGGAAACATCGCGGGCGAACTTCATCTCATGCGTCACGATCATCATCGTCATGCCGTCCTTTGCAAGTGAACGGATAACGGACAGCACCTCCCCGACCATTGTCGGGTCAAGCGCGGAGGTCGGCTCATCGAAAAGTATGATCTCGGGCTTCATCGCGATTGCCCTCGCGATAGCTACACGCTGCTTTTGTCCGCCCGAAAGCTCCTCGGGAAAACTCTCCGCTTTCTCGGCAAGACCGACGCGCCGAAGCAGCTCCATTCCCTCGCTGTAAGCCTGCGCTCTCGGCGTTTTCAAAATATTTATCGGCGCGGAAATGACGTTCTCGATAATATTCAGATTGTTAAAAAGATTGAACGACTGGAACACCATTCCCATCTTGCGGCGCACCTTTGAGATATCGCACTTCGGGTCGGTGATGACCTCTCCGTCTACCGTTACAGTGCCCGAAGTCGGCGCTTCAAGCTGATTGAGGCAGCGCAGAAGCGTTGATTTTCCCGTTCCCGACGGGCCTATTACAGAAATGATGTCGCCTTTATTTATCTCGACCGATACATCCTTCAAGGGAGTGACATTCGGGTACTCCTTGCGAAGATGCTCTATTTTTATCATGCTCATTTTGCTGCCTCCTTTGCCGGTTTCTTTTTAGCTCTAGGATCGATGCATTTCAATATTGCGCCTATTATTAGCGAGATGACCCACGCAAGCAGGAAGTAGATAACGGCGGTGACGATAAGCGGGAAGAACGCCTCATACGTTCTGCTGCGAATTATATCCGACATTTTCGTCAGGTCTTGTATTGCGATATATCCCACGACAGAAGTACCTTTCAGCAGCGTAATTATCTCTCCTCTGTAAACAGGTATCTGCCTTACAACAGCCTGCGGGAATATGAATTTGAAGAACGCCTGATTCTCCGTATAGCCGAGCGCGAGAGCCGCTTCTCTCTGACCGGGGTCAATGCTCTCGATACCCGAACGCATTATCTCCGAGGTGTACGCCGCAAAGTTCAGCGCAAAGCCGACGACGGCTACCCAAACTGCCGCAATTCCCGTTCTGCCAAAAATGACATAGTAGAGTATCATAAGCAGCACGACCATAGGAGTTCCCTGCAAAAGCTTTACGTAAAGATCGGATATCTTACCCGATAAAACGCTGTCTGTACGCCTGAACAGGCAGATGAGAAACGCAAGCACAGAGCCGAAAATGACCGCAAGGATAGTGATCAGGCAGGTCGTGCCGATACCCTGTACAATAAGATTCCAGCGTGCTTCGCGGATAAAGTTTTTCTCAAAGCTATTCTTCAGATCTGCAAAGAATGATGTTTTTTCGATCGCAGTACCGCCTTCTTTTCTGACAACAGCGACGGCGTCCGTAGTGTAGTAAACATCGGAGAAATCGACGCTCTGCGCCCTCTCCTCAGTAATCATGATAGTGCCGGAAGCGATGTCGTATGTGCCCGAAGACACACCCGCTATCAGCGACCCGAAATCGGCATTGTCGATAGTCAGACCGTAACCGTACTCATTGCAGAAGCGTGAGATGATATCGATCTCCAGCCCGACATTTACGCCGTCCTTTATGTACGAATACGGCTGCATCGTCGAAGCGGTGATATACCGCAGCGTTCTGCTGCCCTTGGCGTCGGGAAGCCGGACGGTCTTTTTGCTTTCGTCGTCACCGAACCAGACGGAAACTATCTCGTCGTATGTTCCGTCAGCTTGAAGCTTTGCAAGATATTCATTTAGCTGATCACAAAGCTCGTTTTTGCCATCGGTCTTTTGAAACGCAAAGCCATACGGAATCTCCATGAACACCTCGTCAAGATACGTCAGCGTATCATCGACCTGCATAAAATCCTTTGCGGACGACACAGGGCAGGTGAACGCGTCTATCTTGCCTTCGCTCAGCGCGAGCGCTAAGTCTGTCTGGGCATTATATTCAAGCACATCGGCGTTCGGGAATCGCCTTAGTATCTCAACCTCATACAAGCCGCCCGTGACTGCGCCGATCTTCCCGTTTTCGGCATAATATGAGAACGGTCTTGAACGGACGTCATCATCATTTTCGGCAGTATTAAGATCGCTTTTCCTTGCAGCAATGAAAAGTTCGACCTCGTTATACGGAACAGAAAAATTGACGCTCTGCTTTCTTTCCTCGGTTATAACAAGGTCTGACATAGCAAAATCGTATGTGCCGGAAACGATGCCGGGTACTATTCCGCCCGTATCTACGATTTGAACATCAATATCATAACCGTACTCTCTGCAAAAACGCACTGCAATATCCGGGTCGGAGCCTGCTATGCTGTCGCCGGAAACGTATGAAACAGGCGGCTTTGCTCCGCCTGTAGCGAAAACTAGTGTTCCGTTTTCTCCTGTGAGTCCGCTCATATCCACAGACTGTCCTTCTGCCTCGCTGCTTCGCCAGTATTCATAAATACTGTCCAAAGTACCGTCGGAACTGATTTTCGTTATGTATTCGTCCATCTGCGCGCGTATCGTGTCACCCTTTTCGGTCTTTTGGAACAGCGCGCCGACTTCAAGCGCATCGAGAGGCTCGTCAACATAGCCTACCTCACTGTTTTCTGCCATTAGCTGATCGATCGCTTCCTTTGTCATCAGAAAATAATCGATACGGTCTGATGTCAGCGCAGCCGTCAGATCGGAGTAATTCTTGAAATCATATATTTCCGACTCGGGCAGATTTTTCTTGATAATGTCATCGTGAATCGAACCGGTCGTAATTCCTGCGCGTTTACCGTTAAAATCGGCGCAGGTCGTTTTCTTCGCGCTTGCATTGGTATCAGATGAAATATCCTCCGCTCTTACGGCAACGACTATTCCGCCCTCACTGACGGGGTCGGAGAACATGACCTCCTCCTCACGCTCGGGAGTCACATTCATCGAAGTGGTGAATTCATATTTACCCGACGCAAGCGCAGGTATTCTTGCCTGAAAATCAACGTCGCCTATCTCCAGCGCATAACCGTACTCTCTGCAAAAACGCGCGGTAACGTCGATATCGTAGCCTACATTCTTGCCGTCCTTGATGTATGAAAACGGCTCGTCGGTGGAGGTCGTTATGACATGTATCGTTCCGTTTTCGCCGGTAAGGTCAGACATATCAACGACCTTTTTGCTGTCGTCTGTACCGAACCAGATGGAGTCTATCTCGGCAATAGTCCCGTCGGCATTTGCCTTTGCAAGGAACTCGTTGAGCTGATCGCAGAGTTTCTTTTCATTTTCATCATCTTTTCTGAACGCAAAGGAATACTTATTGTTTGTGAGCCTTTCTTTTATATAGTCGATCTGCGGCTGCTCGGCGTGAATGCTTTTGAGCGCAGGCTCATCGCCGAGAAAAGCGTCGATCGTACCGTTTATCAAGGCTGTGTTGAGATTCGGGTAACCGTCGAAATACAAATACTCGCTGTCGGGGAAGTGCTCAAAGCTTTCCGCCTCCATATTTGTCCCGGTTAGGATACCTATTTTTTTACCGTTGTAATCATCTGCGGTGACCGTCTTATTCTCGGCTGTTTCGCTCAGCGTGCCATTATTGCTGCTCCTGCCGCTTACTAAGACAAGAACAACCAAAGCCGCAATAAGCAGCAACACAAGCAGTATGATTGAATCTGCCTTTTTGATTTTTTTTTTCATTTTATGACCGGCTCTCCTTTCAAGTACGTACCTATCATTTACGTTTTTCAACAAAATGATTTTTCGTCATTAATAAAAAACCCGCTGTTTTCGCTATTAAGGAAGTACTCACGCATTTTTCTCCTTCCATTTTTTCTGCTACCATTTTATCACAAATGTCAGGATAATATCAACACTTGTCAGAGATTTTGCCGCTGTCATGAAGCGATTAAGTGAGCTATATTTTCTATTATTATTACAATATATTGTTGGTAATAATGTTTCAGCAATGTTTATATGATATGACACAAAAGGTTCAAACAGATCCGGAATAAAGGAGTCGGGTGTTCTTCGCAGCATCTCTCAAACTTTTTCGGTCCAATGATCGCAAATATCTTTTGGAATGTGTCCTTGCCGGGATTTCCGTTTTTTAGATCGAGATCATAACTATAAATTGAGCAATTCTTAAAACTGTACAAAACAAAAGCCCGATAGAGTACAGCAAGACCGTTTTTCGCAGTTTTTTCAAAAATGCCGGAAAATTCAATTATTATTATCTGAAAGAAAATTGATTTCCGTGCCGTAGCCGTGATCCCACGGAAATCAATTTTTAAAAGTTTGTCACTTTTTGTTCCTCAGTCCGGCGCATTGGCTTCGCCTCGCGCCTAATTTTCATGAAGTTTTTTGTGAAGGTAAGTTAATTTTTTGCACTGCGCGTTGTGTTTCTTTTTTATTTCACTCCACATATACC
>CACZCM010000112.1 GCA_902779615.1 uncultured Ruminococcus sp.
GCAAAGGAAGTAGGCGTTAATTTTATCGGCGGTTATACCGCTCTTTGTCATAAGGGTTTTTCCGCAGGTGATTACGCTTTGATCGAAAGTATTCCCGAGGCTCTTTCGGTGACCGAAAGAGTTTGCTCCTCCGTCAATATCGGTTCAACTAAAGCCGGTATCAATATGGACGCAGTTGCGAAAATGGGTAAGATCGTTCGCAAAACCGCGGAGCTTACTGCCGATCGCGACTGTATCGGCGCTGCAAAGCTTGTAGTTTTCTGCAACGCTCCCGAAGATAACCCGTTTATGGCGGGCGCGTTCCACGGTCCGGGCGAGCCTGACTGCGTTATTAATGTGGGCGTATCCGGTCCGGGGGTTGTGCGTGCTGCGCTTGCAAAGGCAGGTGACTGCGACATCACCGAGGTCGCAAATATCGTCAAGAAAACTGCGTTTAAGATCACACGTGTTGGGCAGCTCGTTGCTCAGGAAGCGTCGAAAAGACTTTGTGTTCCGTTTGGTATTGTCGATCTTTCGCTTGCTCCGACTCCGGCGGTCGGCGATTCGGTAGCGCATATACTTGAAGAAATGGGTCTTGAAACGTGCGGGGCACACGGCACTACAGCCTGCCTGGCTCTTCTGAACGATGCAGTTAAAAAGGGCGGTGTTATGGCAAGTTCCCATGTCGGCGGTTTGTCGGGAGCTTTTATCCCGGTTACCGAGGACGCAGGCATGATAGACGCTGCAAAGAGCGGCTGTCTTACCATAACGAAGCTTGAGGCAATGACTGCCGTTTGTTCCGTGGGACTTGATATGATCGTTATCCCCGGCGACACTACCCCGGAGATCATTTCGGGAATTATCGCAGATGAGGCTGCGATCGGTATGGTCAATTCCAAAACGACCGCCGTTCGTGTTATCCCGGCTATCGGCAAGAGCGCAGGAGATTTCCTCAATTTCGGCGGACTTCTCGGCGGCGGACCGGTTATTGATATAAACTATGCCTCTCCTGCTAAATTTATCGGCAGAGGCGGCAGGATACCCGCACCGATACAGAGCCTGAAGAATTAACAGCCTGAGGCTGTATTGAAAGAAGGCGAGAATATGGACGACGTTATCAATAAAATACTTCAGATGGACGAAGAGGCTCGGAAGCTTGACGAAGAAGCTCAGGCCGAAAGGATCGCCTCTCGTGAAGAGGTTATGAAAAAGCGCAAAGAGGTTTATGATGATTACCTCAAAAGTGCAAAGGAGCATATTGAATCTTATAAAGCTGCCGAAAAGAAGACCTCCGAAGCCAGATGGAAGAAGACCGAAAAGTACTACGACAATGTGTCGAGAACGCTTGAGAAGAAATTCAGAGATAATAAAGAAAAATGGGTCAGCGAAATAGTGAGCGGAGTGCTCAGCTTTACCGATTATTGACGGCGGCGCAGACGTCAGTCAAAGAGAGGAGGCAGCTATGAGTTCATCACAGGCTGCTAATGCCGTTTTAGCAAAAATGCGTGCTAAATACGGCAGACGGCTTTCCGCCAAGGATTACGAAAATCTTATTTCGTGCAGCAGTGTGGCGGAGGTCGTGACTTACCTTAAAAACAACACATACTATGATACGGTTTTGAAGTCCGTCAACGAGCGCGAAGTTCATCGAGGCAGACTGGAGATCATTTTGAAACAGAAGCTGTTTGACGATTTTTATTCGCTGTGCCGTTACGTTAAGGGAACGGGCGAATATTTCGCAGAGTATATTATAAGACGTGACGAGATAGAGCAGATCATGCATTTTCTTATACTCTTGAAGTCCGACAGCCCTCAGGAATACATCTTCAAAATGCCGCAGTATTTTGCTAAGCATACATCTATCGACTTGAATGCTTTGGCTCGTGCAAGAGATTATGATTCGTTTTTCGCAGTATTAACGGGAACGCCTTATGAAAAGAAGGTCGCTTCGTTTCGGCCTCAGAAGGGCGAAGATGTGAATATTGCCGAACTTGAAAATGCGCTTTACCATTTTTGCTACGATGAACTCTACAGCGCAATAAAACAACACACGAGCGGTGCACAGCAGAAGGCGCTGATTTCCATGTTTGATTCTATTATGGACATCACGAATTTTGTCCGTGTTCTGCGCCTAAAAAAGTACTACAAAGAATCTCCCGAGGTGACGAGAAGATTTTTGTTCCCTTACGGAACATTTTCTCCATCGGTCATAACTAAACTTGTTGAGGCTGAAAGCGGTTCGCAGGTATTTGAGGCGATAAAGGATACAAAGCTCGGGAAATCTATCGGCAAAATGGATTATGTTTATGCAGGTCAGATCAAAGAGATAGGCATTTACAGCGTGACGAAAAAGAATATACATTTTTCAACGCAGCCTATTGTAGGAATGCTTTCATACGTTTTCGTGATGGAACAGGAGTACAGCAATATCGTGAGTATAATCGAGGCTGTTCGTTACGGGGTCGAATCCGATAAGATACGCTCTTTGGTAGTACTGTGAACAAATGGTAATATGAATAAAGGCGATTTGGCAGGCTGCATTAAAGCTTTGCTGACTGCTTTACAGAAAGAGGTGTAATTATTGGCGATAGCAAAAATCAAATGTCTTAGGGTTATCGGAGTCAAGGATATGCTGACCGAAGCGGCTCGTGTTCTGGAAATGTCGCAGTGTTTTCAGCCTGACGATCCGCTAGCATTCCATTCCGATATAAAAATGTTTGTGCCCGTGTCGGCGGTGAATCCCTACAGCGACTTGATCGACAGCTTTGCCGCAGCAGCTTCATCAAGCGAGATCAAACTCTCTATCGTTGACATTTCCGGCAGGGAATTTACCGATGAAACCGCCGAAGAGGTAAAAGCGTGTGTTGATAAGCTCAACGAGTTCAGTGACAAACGCATAAAACTGGAGGACGAGATCTCTCGCTGCGAGAAGGGGATAGAGCAGATAAAACATTTCCTCGATTTGGATCTTGAGATAGATAAGATCAACGAATGCCGATATATCAAGGCGAATTTCGGTAAGCTGCCGAAGGAAAGCTTTGAGAAAATGCAGGCATACAGCGATAATCCGGTTGTGATCTTCTTCCCGACATCATCTGATGATGATTTTTATTGGGGACTCTACATTTCGCCGATCGCTGACAGTGAGGACGTTGACCGGATCTTTTCGGGTCTGTATTTTGAATCCTGTGGCGTACTGGAGCTTGACGGAAAGCCGAGCGAATACTACGAAAAGCAGCAGAAGCTGCTGCCGGAATTGAAGCAGAAGCTTGAAAATCTGAAAGCCGAGCTTGAAACCTATAAAAAAGAGAATAAAGGTAACTTCGATTTTTATTACAGCTGGTTTACCGATCAGCAAAAGCAATATGATATCGCCGCAAAAGCGGTAACGTATTCCAAAAGCTTTATTACTGTAGGCTGGGTGCCCGAGGAGAACGCCGAGGAGGTAGCTGAAAAACTAGAAAAGCTGGAATCTATCGAATGTACGCTGACAGACGGCAAAAAGGAGCTGAAGCACTCTCCGCCTGTTCGCCTGAAAAATAATTTCTTTACTAAGGCGTTTTCGTATTTTACCAAGATGTACGGACTTCCTAGCTACAATGAATTTGACCCTACCGGTTTTATTGCATTGACGTATACACTGTTGTTCGGAATAATGTTCGGCGATGTTGGTCATGGGCTTGTGGTTGCTCTGTTCGGCGCGATAATGAAAAAGAAGAAGAACCCTCTCGGCGCGATACTGATCCCATGCGGTATATCGGGCGCAGTATTCGGCGCAGTCTACGGATCTGTATTTGGATATGAGCATCTGCTCGATCCTGTATTTCATGCGCTTTTCGGACTCGAAGAAAAGCCGATAGAGGTAATGAAGCCCGCCACAACGAACATGATCATTTATGCGGCAGTCGGAATAGGAATGCTGCTTGTGACGCTGGCTATTATCCTGAACATAATCGTATCGTTCAGAATGAACGACAAGGAAGAGGCAATATTCGGAAACAACGGTATTGCGGGACTTGTATTTTATGTGGCTGTCGTTGCAATTCTGGTGTCGAGTATGATATTTAACGTATCGATCGCAGCTCCCGCATATATAATATTTTTGATCGTCATACCTCTTTTGCTGATCTATCTCAAAGAGCCTTTGGGCAAGCTTGTGATGGGTAAAAAGGAATGGCAGCCCGAAAGCTGGGGCGGATATTGCGTTCAGAGCTTCTTTGAGCTTTTTGAGTACGCGCTTAGCTACGTCACAAATACCATGTCATTCCTGCGTGTGGGCGCATTTGTTCTCGTTCATGCAGGTATGATGGAGGTAGTATTCACTCTTGCAAATATGGCAAGCGGCGTAGGCTACATTGCGATAGTTGTTATCGGCAATATTTTTGTCATGGGTCTAGAAGCGCTGCTTGTCTGCATTCAGGTTCTGCGTCTTGAATTCTATGAGATGTTCGGCAGATTCTACAGAGGCAGCGGAAGAGCGTTTACACCGATCAAGGCTTTGGCAGATCAATAGTTTTCAAAATCATCAATCACAGAAGATAATTATGGAGGAATTTAGTATGGATTATATATTTTTGGCTGTACCGGTAGTTTTTGGCATTGTATCTGTATTGCTCGCAAATCGAGCTGTTCGTAAAGGCTGTAAGAGAAAAAAGGCTCTGTATATGCAGATAGCGTCGTTTTGTGCTGTATTTCTTGTTTGTTTTTTATGTCCGATGATCGCAAGTGCAGATGAAGCGGTTGAAGCTGCTTCTGCAGCGCAGACTGCTGCAAGTTCTATGGGCATGGGCTTTATCGGCGCAGCGATCGCAACAGGTCTTTCGTGCATCGGCGGCGGAATCGCAGTAGGTTATGCAGCTCCGGCGGCTATCGGAGCTACAAGCGAGGACTCCTCAAACTTCGGTAAGTCGCTTATCTTTGTTGCACTTGGCGAGGGCGTTGCTCTTTACGGAATGCTCGTATCTATTCTCATTCTGTCTAAGCTTGGCTGATAAGGTAGTGAGGAAATGAAGTTTTATTTGCTCAGCGATAATGTAGATACTCAGATCGGTATGCGCCTTGCAGGCATTGACGGAGTCGTTATACATACCGAGGAAGAGGTGCGAAAACACCTTGATGAGGCGATGAAACGCAGCGATGTGGCTGTAGTGCTGATGACACACACGCTGATGTCGCTGTGTCCCGAGCTTGTGATGAATTACAAGCTTAATGTCCGCAGACCGCTGATTGTAGAGATACCCGACCGTCACGGCAACGGTGCAACCGGCGAAACGATAACGAAATATGTGCGTGACGCTATCGGTGTAAAGATGGAATGAGGTGAGCATTGATGATAGATGCCAACAGTAAAACAAATCGGTTTTTGGAGGCTATTGAAAAATACGCCGAGCAGCAGCGCAGCGAGATGAGAGAAGAGATCGAGGCTTTCCGAAACGAACAGCTTGAAGAAGCCAACAACGAAGGTACAAACGCCGCGTTTGCATTTATTCAGGAGCAGAAGCTGGAATTCAAAGCGGCTCTTGCAAAGGAGACTGCACTCAAAGAAACCCGCAGAAAGCGAGAGCTTTTTGCCAAACGCAGCGAAATGGCAAACGAGGTATTTGACGAGGCGGCAGACAGGCTGAAAAAATTCACGAAAACCGAGAAGTACAAGGAATATATTGCTACCTCTGCAAGGCTTATAAGCGGCAAGCTTCAGGGCAGGAGCGGCGTGATGCATATTGCGCGCAAAGACGCCGAGTATGAACAGCTTATCATGACAATATCGCCGAATTGTACCGTCGAATATGATGACGATATCGTTATCGGCGGGATAAGCTGCCAGTGTGAGGAGCTTTCGATCGTGATCGACGATACTCTCGATACAAAGCTTGAGGACAGAAAGCAGAAATTTATCGAAACCTCGGGACTTATGGTGGAGTAATATTGATATGACAAAACAATTAAACAATAAAGATGTTATTTTCGGGATAAACGGCCCTGTAGTGACTGTGAAAGACAGCCGCAGCTTCTCAATGATGGAAATGGTTTTCGTGGGGGAGAAGAGATTGGTAGGCGAAGTTATCCGCTTATCCGGAAACGAAACCACGATACAGGTCTATGAGGAAACTACCGGACTGAAACCCGGAGATATTGTGGTGGGTTCGGGCGCGCCTATGAATGTTACGCTGGGTCCCGGAATAATGGACAATATTTTCGACGGGATCGAGCGTCCGCTTGCGGCTATCGAAGATGAGAGCGGCAGCGTGTTTATCTCAAGAGGCGTTTCAGTTCCGTCACTTGACGAGAAAAAGAAGTGGGATGTTCACGTAACGGTCAAGAAAGGCGACAAGCTGAAAGGCGGCGATATTTACGCCACGCTTCCCGAAACGAGAATAATCGAGCATCGCTGCTTGGTTCCTCCGGATATATCGGGAGAAGTCGTAAAAATCATGAAGGACGGCAAGTATACGGTCAACGATACTGTAGTCGTTATCCGTGACGAAAACGGAAACGAGCATCCATTGACGCTTTGTCAGAAGTGGCCGATCAAAACTCCGAGACCGGTCAAGGATAAGCTGCCGGCAGATATCCCTCTTATTACCGGTCAGCGTGTTATAGATACGCTGCTGCCTATTTCAAAAGGCGGTACGGCAGCGATCCCGGGGGGATTCGGCGCAGGAAAAACGATGACTCAGCACCAGCTTGCAAAGTGGTGTGACGCTGATATCATCGTGTATATCGGCTGCGGCGAGAGAGGCAACGAGATGAGCCAGGTCCTTCAGGAATTCAAAGAGCTGATCGATCCCAAATCCGGCAGACCAATGACAGACCGTACAGTGCTTATTGCCAATACGTCGAATATGCCGGTTGCCGCTCGTGAAGCGTCTATCTATACCGGTATTACTCTTGCGGAATATTATCGTGACATGGGGTATCACTGCGCTATTATGGCGGACTCCACTTCACGTTGGGCAGAGGCGCTGCGAGAGATTTCCGGACGTCTTGAAGAAATGCCTGCCGAGGAGGGCTTCCCGGCATATCTGCCGTCAAGACTTTCGGATTTCTATGAACGTGCCGGCAGAGTAAAGACATTGGGCGGTACGGAAGGCTCCGTTA
>CACZCM010000113.1 GCA_902779615.1 uncultured Ruminococcus sp.
CTTTCGAGAATATTTCAATTTCGAGAACCGGCGGCGAGGCGCCGCTCCCATGTTCCGGCGAACTTCGTGCAGGCTTCAAATTTCTTCCCGCATTCATGCTTTCGAGAATATTTCAATTTCGAGAACCGGCGGCGAGGCGCCGCTCCCGATCTCCGGCGAACTTCGTGCAGGCTTCAAATCTGTTCCCGCGTTAATTGTTCTTCGTCGGGCTTTGAAAACGTTGTGCCGTCGCTTGGTTTAGTATATATTATACAGATATGCCTGTCCCTGAAGCTTGTCCGTAAAAAAAAACGAAAGCAGCTGACTGTTGCGGCCAATCAACTGCTTTCTTTGTTTGAGGGGTACATTTTGAGGAGGGTAGAACTTGTACTCCTGAGGTGCGGCACCACGAGAGTACATTTATTATTATAACCTTTTTGTAATTTTGTTTGTTAATTCTTTATGAATTTTTCATTAATATAATGCTTATATTTTGTTAATTTATAAAGATATATGTATATTTGTGCGGTTTTTTGTGATTTTTATTTATTTTGACATCTATTTTATTTGTGTTACACTATCACAATAAAAAAGGAAACATACCCGCCTGAACGAGTATGCCCCCTAACAACCAAATAATTCAGAATTATCCCTTTACTGCGCCTGCAACAACGCCGTCGATAATATACTTCTGCGAGAATGCATAGAAGATAATGATCGGAACGATCGCAAGCACAAGCATTGCCATCATTGCGCCCATATCAACAGAGCCGTAGCCGCCCTTCAGATACTGAATAGCTATCGGAACCGTCTTATACTTTGTCTTGTCAAGTATAAGTGACGGGAGAAGATAGTCATTCCATATCCACATCGCCTCAAGGATCGATACAGAAATAGCCGTCGGCTTCAATATCGGCATTACGACCTTGAAATATGTCTGAATGGGATTGCAGCCGTCTATCATTGCCGCTTCCTCTATCTCCAGCGGTATACTTTTCGCAAATCCGCAGAACATAAATACTGCCAGTCCTGCGCCAAACCCAAGGTAAACAATGATTATTCCCCACGGAGTTCCGAGGTGAAGTGCGTCCGAAGTCTTCGACAATGTGTACATTACCATCTGGAACGGCACGATCATCGAAAATACGCACAGATAATAGAAACACTTCGTAAAGATCGAGTTAACTCGTGTGATGTACCAGCCTGCCATAGAGCAGCACAGAATAATAACGATAACCGAGCCAATAGTAATCAGCAGTGAATTTCCGAAGGCCTGGAAGAACCCGATCTTCTCGATACCGTTTTTGTAGTTCTCAAGTCCGACAAACGTATCGCTTGTTGGAAGATTAAAAGGATTTCTGCTGATGTACGCCTTCTTCTTGAACGAGTTCACAAGCACGAGCAGTACCGGCACAACATAGATAACCGATATTATTGAAAGCACAACCGTCCATAACATGCTGTACGGCGAACTTCTCGCGTTATAGGTATAAGAGCTTTTCTTCGCCTTTTCGTCAACCAGCGCCTGCACATCAGGCGGGAGCAGATCGCCCTTCTGAATAGTTTCAGGAATATATTTAGCCATTACTGCTGAACCTCCTTCGTATGAGTTGCCGCAAGCTGTGCAATTGCAAGTGCGCCAACGATCAGCGAGAATACGACTGCCTTTGCTTGACCAACGCCCTCAAATCCCACACGTCCGTAGAACGTGTTGTAAATATTCAGCGCGAGCAGCTCCGACTTGGAACCGGGCAGTCCGTTTGTGAGCGCAAGGTTCTGGTCGAACAGCTTGAACGAGTTTGTAAGCGTAAGGAATGTACAGATCGTGATCGAGGGCATAACCATCGGAAGAATAACGTGCCCGAGCACCTGTCTGCCCGTTGCGCCGTCGATCTTCGCCGCTTCGATCAGCTCCGGCGGCACATTCTGGATACCCGCAATATAAATGATCATCATATAGCCGATCTGCTGCCAGTTCATCAGGATGATCAAGCCCCAGAATCCGTACACCTCGCTGAATGTCAGCGTAAGGTCAAAGCGGGCAAGAATACCGTTCAGTATAAGCTGCCAAATATAACCGAGTACGATACCGCCGATAAGGTTTGGCATAAAGAATACCGTACGGAACACATTCGTGCCTCTGATACCCTTTGTCAGGAGCATTGCGATGCAGAATCCGAAGAAGTTGATCGTAATAACAGATACGATCGCAAACAGCGTCGTGTACCACAATGCGTGTATAAATTCGCCGTTGTCTATGTTTTTGTCAAAAACGGCAAGATAATTGGCAAAGCCGACCGGAACAGCATCGTTTACCGTTGTGAATTTACAAAACGACAAATAAATGCCAAGTCCAAACGGAACAACAAATCCTATTAAGAATGCGATGAATGTCGGCAAAGCAAAAAGCAAAAAATATGGTCTTAATTCTTTTTTACTCACTTCGATCTTTCCCTTCTTGTTAACCGGCCGAGTGTCCCCGGCCTCTTCACAGTTTAACTGCGATAAACCATGATCTGATCGTGAAAAGGTAGCTTTTCACCACAAGGTCACTGCATACCCAGCAGATGATCCACAAACTGCCGAGCCGTTCTCCCCGAAAAGCCGCCATGATTAAGCTCCCAGCGATTTGCTTCGCTCAGCAGCTCCTCATCGGGCATAGTCACACCGTCACGCCTTGCTAATGTTAAAACAATGTCGTTGAACTGACGCTTGTCGGGCGACCCAAAATAGATCTTCACCCCGAAGCGCGCAGAAAGTGACAGCTTTTCCTGCATTGTATCGGTTTTATGCACATCTCCGTTCCACTGATCCCGGTCGGAGAAGCTTTCTTTTATCAGATGACGCCTGTTGGACGTTGCATATATCAGCACATTGGGTGGCTTTTTTTCAAGTCCGCCCTCTATCACTGCCTTCAGATATTTATACTCGGTTTCAAAATCCTCGAACGACAGATCGTCCATATACAGAATAAATTTGTACCGCCGATTCTTTATCTGCGCAATAATATCATTGATGTCCTTAAACTGATGTCTGTACACCTCAATAATACGAAGTCCGTCTTCGTAATACTTATTAAGTATAGCCTTCACAGACGATGATTTTCCGGTGCCCGCATCTCCGAATAAGAGGCAGTTATTGCACGGCCTGCCTTTAAGAAATGCCTCCGTATTGTCGGTTAGCTGCTTTTTAGCGCTCTCATATCCGACTATATCATCAAGCTTTACATGGGCAATATTCGTTATCGGAACTATAACCGCCCTGTCGCCATCCTGATCGATACGAAACGCTTTGTGCAGCCCAAGCTTACCTACGCCGAATCGGCGATAGAACTCCATCAGTTCATTGGCAAATTCATCGATACTTATGCTTGCCGCCAGCCTCTCGCTCAGCTCACAGATACGATCGCGAATACGCTTGTTGAAGGCGACTCCGCTGTCATCATCACATCGATAATCACTTATCATTGAGATAACCGTCATATCTGCATATTCAGACAGCACATTTAAGTCGCACCGATACAACTCCCGAAATACCATAAAATCATGGATCGCCAGCTTCTTCAGCGAACAGTCACCGATCGTGCGAAGCTCACACGCTCTGCTGAATACATTTTCATTGCGAACCAACAAAAGCGTAAGATAATTATGCCACAAATTACCTCTGAATCCATACGTCCCCGCAAGCTCGATCAGCCTGCCTATCACACTGTGCAGCAAGCTGTAATCGTCGCCGCAGCCCGGCGCATTTATGTACTCAGTTTTGTTATAAATATCAACGAATGTTCTCAGTATTTCATCATCGTCAAGATTTCTGTAAATAATTAGTTCATCAATGTTTATCATACATTACCACCGAAAATGAGTATCCCGCAGCTTTCATTCTATATATAGATTCGCAGCAGCGCTGCGGCTTCTATTGAGCTTGAGAACGTATGCAGAATACCCGCGATTACCTTACAGTGAAAAATCACCTTTTCGACAATCAAGATCATCGAAGATCCGACATGGATCTGCCGGACCTTATAGGCACAATATAAATGCCTGCAAACGATAAACGCAAGATAATAATACGCGCATCTATCATTTAACACAAAGAGTGAACGGAGCAGCTCCGTCCACTCTCTGTAATTGCTGTATTAAAAATGATTACTGAGCTGCGTTGTCAACTTCTTCTGCTGCTGACTCTTCAGCTGCGTCGCCTTCTGCTGCTGCGTCACCCTCAGCTGCTGCGTCGTCCTTATGAGCTGCGTCATACTCGGTCTTCCAGCCGTCAACAAATGCCGTCTTTACGCCTTCCCACTTCTCGTCGCTTGAACCGTTCTGAGCGTAGTCGAGGAGAGCTGCGCCAACGCCGTCCTTCCACTTCTCGGAAGGAATTGTCGGGAAGTTCCACGAAACTGCGGTCTTGCCGCTAGCGATGTACTCGTTAGCGATCTTAACAAGTGTATTGTTCGGCTGATATTTATCGCCCTCGTCAAATGTCTTGAACGGAGTTACAAAGCCCATATCCTGCGACATAGCCGTTCTGCCCTCGTCGCTTGTGATGACCCAATCGAGGAATGCGAGTGTAGCCTGAATGTCAGCTTCGCTTGCCTTAGCATTTACGCACCAATAGTTCTCGGAACCTGTGCAAAGGCCCTGATTCTCTTCGCCGTCAGCGCCGATGTAGATCGGGAGCATACCGAGATCATCGTCAGTGAGGCCTGCGTCAATGCAGTTCTGATACTCCCAAGTACCGTTCTGATAGAATACAGCCTCGCCAAGACCGAACTCAGCTGCTGCGTCCTCGCCTGTCTTCGAAGAGATCATCTTCGGATCGCAGGTGGAGTTGTTGATATAGAGATCCCAGATCTGTCTGTAGTTGTCGAGGTAAGTGCCCTTAATAGCGCTTGTGCTGCCGATATTGTCAGCCTTATACTCGTAGTAGATCGGGAGATTGGCAAGGTGAGTCTTAAATCTCCAGTCGGAGCTTGAATCCATACCTGCCGATGTGAATGCGCCCTTGATTCCGAGGTCGTCCTTCTTAGCCTGGATATCCTCAACAACTTCCTTCAGCTTAGCGAAAGTGTTGATCTCGTCAACCGACTTAGCCTTTGCGCCGTCAGTCTCGAAGTACTTGTTCAGAAGAGTCTTGTTGTAGATGATGCCGTATGTTTCGATAACGTATGCAACACCCTTGACCTCACCGTTCTCGATAAGTGCGAAATCATCGCTCTTAAGGTTTGTGTATACCGAAGAATCCTTCAGGTTGTAGCAGTAATCGCCCCATGCTGCAAGCTCAACGGGACCGTTGACCTGGAACAGAGTAGGAGCGTTCTCCTTGGACATCTCTGACTTGCGCTGCTCCTCGTATGTACCGGAAGCTGCAGTTTCAACCTTTACTTCAACGCCTGTCTGCTTTGTGTAGGTTTCTGCGAGAGCCTTCCACTGATCTGCCTGCTCGGGCTTAAAGTTGAGGTAATAAACCTTGCCGCCGTCAGCTGATGTGGTCGTACCGTCAGCCTTAGGTGTTGTTGTTCCGCCTTCGCTGCTTTCGCCGCTTTCGCCGCAGCCTGCAAACATACAAACCGACAGAGAAGCTGCCATTGCAAGAGCGATGCCCTTTTTCAAATTTTTCATAACAATTATCTCCTTTTGAATAATGGTATAGGACCGCGCAAACGCAAATCCTGCTAGACCTCTATTGTTATTTTATCACAACTCAAAGTACATTTCAATAGTTTGATGAAATTTTATATAATTTTTTTGTGTGATTTTTTTGATATTTTTATCACGATCCCGTGGTTTATGTTACAATTGACAAATTTTTGTCAATTAATTTCGTGCATACGTACAACGTTATTAAACAGTTATTATTTCGGAAACTAAATAGTTGTATTTCTCCTGCGGAACAATGTCATAAACTTAAGACTTTAGCGTAGCCTTGGGACGGCGAGTGTGCTTAGATGCAAAACGTTAGTTAGGGGCATTTTCTGCCAAAATGCCCCTCTCTCAAAAACAGTTCCCCGGACTGTTTTAGAAAATCACTCGAAAAGGACAGACGCACGCCTTCGGCGACCAAAGGTGCGGGTCTCCGGCTGAGAGCCGTCCCCGACGGGGGAGACCTCTGCCTTTGGAAACTGCAAGCCTTTTGAAAAAGGCTTTACGAAAGCTTTATTCTGTGCTCTATCGAACCTTAAGTTAATAACATTGGCTCCCCCATACCCTCGGCAGCTTTTTTGAAAAAAGCTGCGAAAAATACTCTTAATTAATGGTCTTTAACTCATTCAAAAGCCTTGAATTTCCATAATTTATTCATTGCGCTTTATGTCAGACGTGGTGTAATATAAATGTATAAAACATATCATGAGGTACGTAATTATGAACATTGACAAACTCGATGAAAACAGGATCCTTATTGCCCTCCCCAACTCGGAGCTTGACACATTTATTGAGAATGATGATGATTCGGTCTGCGGAAATTCTCTTATTATGCTGATCACACTTGCAGCCGTGAAATCGGGCTTTTCTCTTTGCGGCCGCCGCATAACGATCACTGTGCTTGACGGCTGCGAATGTGTCTTTCTGGTCGTATCCTTGACGCTGCAGGCTGCTCTTCCCAATGGCAAGACAAAGCATTATTCCGTTACTTTTGACAATGCCGATGACTTGTTAACTTGTGCATTACGGTTATCATATTATTTAGATGATATATCATACACCAGATTATATTACGGCGTCAATTCATACACTTTGGGTATTGGGCTTTACGGACACGGCAGCTCACTGTTTACCGCAATTCTTTCGGAATACGGAAAAACAAAGCTGCTCACGTCGAAGCAAGCTGCGCGGATCGAAGAGCAATCACCTCATTCCATACCCTGTAACGCTGTACAGAACATATTATGTATACAATAACATAATCAACTGGAAAATATGACCCCCGTCTTTATAAGTGTTATAGCCCACCCATGCTGTCAACCAATAGACATCGTATTTTGTCAATCAGGTATTGGTTGTGTCAACCGATAGGCATTCTATTTTGTCAAAGG
>CACZCM010000114.1 GCA_902779615.1 uncultured Ruminococcus sp.
AAAACATGGAAAGACTCCGTGTGGATCGCGGCTGCTGCGGGACAGCGTGCTTATTGGAAGGTTTCCGCTGAGATCCCCGACATGATCGACGAAATGACCGTCTTTACGGTAGGCGATGTTCTTGATAACAGACTTATTGCGCCCGAAAGCAAAGAGGTTAGCGCAAGCGTGAACGGAACGGCATTGCCGGCCGGCGCTTTCAAAACGGATATAAGCGGGCAGAGTATTTCGGTTAGCTTTGATACGAAAAGCCTTATGAAATATACGGGCGATTCCGTTGATGTCATTTTCCCGACAAGTATTGATCTGACTGCGCCGAATTCGGTTGGAGTTAGCATTGAAAACATTGCAACGCTTACCTACACAAAAATCGGCGGTGCGGTGCATCACGACACGACCGACACTGATTCGGAAGAACCGGGCAGCGATACTTCGGAGGACGAAACCACTAAGATCACAACGACAATTGTTACATCTGTTGTTGAGGTCTGGACGGGCGAGATCTGCGGCTTTAAGCACAACAAAAGTGACGAACCGCTTCAAGGCGCAGAGTTCGGACTGTATTCCGACAAGGATTGCAAAAACGAGATCACACGAACTGTATCCGATCAAAATGGGTATTTCTGGTTCAGAGGTATACTCGACGGAAATTATTATATCAAAGAGCTGAAAGCGCCTGACGGTTATCAGCTGAATTCAAATATTATTGAAGCGAAAATCGATGTAGGCACAAAGAAGCCTTTGGAGATCGATATTCTGAATATTCCAAAGCCAAACCTTCCCGTAACGGGCGGCGCAGGAATTCTGGGAGTAACGATCATCGGTTTGTCGATATCGGTTCTTGGCGGTTTTGTGATAATTTTGTCGTTAAGACTTCGCAGAAAAGAGTTATGCGCTTCGGCATAAATCAAAAGGAACGAGTAGGACGGTTCTTCGGAGCCGTCCTTTTGTATACATCAGATGAATGGATCGATAAAATGAAGCTAAAAATTGTTTCGAAAAAAGAGGAATACCAACAGATTGAAAAAATATACAATGAAGCATTCCCCGAAAATGAGCGTGCGCCGATGAAAATGCTGATCAAGCGGGCAAAACAGGGTAAAGCGGATTTCTTGGCTGTGCAGGCAAGCGCCTGCGAGCAAGTTCCGTCAGATAGTCAAATAACCGAGGAAACAATTGTGGGAATGGCATATGTGGTATGCTGCCGTGACTTGGCATATCTGTTTTATATTGCCATTGACAGCGAAAAGCGTGGAATGGGTTACGGAAAACAGACCATAGCCGCTCTGCTGGAACGCTATGGTGATAAGAGGTTTTTTCTTGCGCTTGAACAGCTTGATGAAACGGCAGAAAATTATGCGCAGCGTGTGAAGCGGCATGAATTCTACAAATCGTGCGGATTGCGTGATCTGCCGTTTAAGATAAAGGAAGGCGAGGTCATCTTCTCGGCAATGGGCGGGCGAAAATCGGGCAGCAATGATTTTACCGTTCGACCCGAGGAATACAAGGAGCTGATGAACCGCTATCTGGGATTGTTTATGAGGATCATGGTGGACGTTCGGCTGCTTGAGTGAATATGTCAGATCGACAGGAATAAAAAAAGCCAATGCTTGCACGGGCTTTTTTATTCCTTGGTTGTGAGCGTTCCTCAGATCAATGTCATTAACTTAAGGCTCGATAGAGCACAGCATATAGTTTTCGGCAAGCTTTTTTCAAAAGGCTTGCGGTTTCCAAAGGCATGCGTCTGCCATTTGCAAGGGGTGAATTCCAAAACAGTCCGGTGGACTGTTTTGGAAGAGGGGACGCTTTGCGTGATGCGCGTCCCCTACTAACGACAAGAACAAGTTCCCCTCGCCGCCCCAAGGCGACGCTAAAGTCTTAAGTTAATGACATTGTTGTCAGAATCCCCACCACTGAAACAGCCGCCAGTAGACGATCCCTGCTATCGTCAGAACGCTGCATACTGTTTCCGAAGTCAGCATGATACGATTATTCGGCTTATATTCGTAAAGATAACATTTGACGATCATAACGGCTTCTGCAGCAGTTAACGCGCATAACAAAATACTTGTTATAGCGAATAAAAACCTTCCCCCGTTCATAAAGTTGTACGAGAAAATCAGAATTAGCGCAAATTCTATCATGATCGCTAATGCGCAAAGCGCCGCAAACAGCTCCGTTCGTTTAAACTTAGCGGTTGGTTCATTCTTGAACTTCCGAATTCGAATAAGATGTATGACGGCGAAAATCGACATAATGAGCACGGAGGTAATAAACAGAATAAGCATTGCAATATTTGAATAATATTCGAAATTGTTGACTTTAACGAAGTCTATTGCCTGATATGATTCCAGAGCAATAATATGTCCATTTGTATCCTTTTTGATCGCATAATATTGCTTTGTACCATTAATAAGCTCCGCTTCAACAAATACATCGGATATCTGTGTGATCTTTGTTAGCCCTCTTGTACCGGTGTAAGCGCCGTCTTTATAAGAAATCGTGATATAGTCCTCCGTGGGGCTTGCGATTCTCAGCATTCCCGCGCCGCCAGGGCTTCTGCCCATTTTATAGTGACCCGCAATGTCGATAGGTTCAAAGTCACTCTCGGGATTGAACACAGCCTCGCCGTAAAGCAGATCCGGCAGCAGTTTTGTGTAAACACGGTCGCTTTGCATATTTGTCATCATAACGTAGCCGGTCTTATTTTTGATGTCAAGCTGCAAGTCGGAGGAGCAGCCTTCTGTGTTGCCGCCGTGACCGTAAAGTCCGTCGATAGTGGGTGTGCAGAACATACCGTGGCAGATCCTGGGAGTTCCGTCGCCGAATGACCACGAAGGCGAAAGCATAATGTCGAGCGTGTCGTCCTTCTCGAACAGCGGACAATCCTTGCTGTCGCAGAGAAACGCCTTTGCGAACAGAGCCATATCGGCGATCGTGCCGCCCGCCGAGCCGGCGGGGTAAAGATTTATGTAGCGCCTGCATTCTCCGTTGTCAATTATCCCGGGAGTTTCGGACATTGCCCTGACATAGCAGTGAAGGTTCTTGCGCATAAGCGCCGCTTCGGGATTGTCGGACGCATCGGGGCGCATATATGTGTGCTGCATACCAAGCTTTTCAAAAATATTCCGGTTTACATAGTCCGCATAATCCATGCCGCTTATGCACTGTACTACATATCCGCCGAGAGCCGCGCTCCAGTTGGAGTACGATACGGTTTCGCCGGGGCGGGCAACCTGCGCCGGGGCTGTTTGTTTCAGCGCTTTGTCGAGCGGCAGCAGGTCGTTTATGTCCTCTGACTCGATCTTGCCGACGGTTTCCTGAAAGCCTGCGCTGTGGTTCATGAGATCAATCATAGTGATCGGATCGTCGTATTTGCAGTTTTTGAGGAATCCTGCCGGCAGATATGTTCTGATATCTTCGTTCAGGTCGAGCTTGCCCTGTTCGTAAAGCTGCATTGCGCTTGTCCACACAAGCAGCTTTGAAACGGAACCCCACTCGTAAACGGTGTTTTCGTCCGCCTTGAGATCAGCGGAGGCGTTAGCATCACCGTAGATAATGCTGCAAATGTCCTGCTTATCGTCAAATACAAGGATCGATACTGACGGCGTTGTATCTTTGTGTTCTTCGATCAGGTCGGTGATCGCTTGTTCCACCGCAGCTCTGTTGTCGTATGAAACGATGAGCTGCTCGCCGGCTCTTGCATATAAGGGCGCAATTGAAAGCAGCATGACCGCAGTCAAAAATGCTGCGGCAGCCTTTAGAAAACTTTGCTTTTTCATATTATTCTGCTCCTTTGGTATTGTTGTCGAGTTTTTCTAAGAAATCGGAGATTATATCGGCGCATTTTTCGGGCTTCTGGTCGAAAATAAAGTGATCGCCCGGCAGGAGAACAAGCTCGCATGCTCCCATTTTTTCAAGATACGGTTCAAGGATAGTTTCTCGCATTTCCTTCGATTGACTGATGGCGATCGGCGCAACAGAGGGGTCTATCGGAATTTCGTTTTGCCCTATTGCTTTACGCTGCTCGTTTACCCACTTCATATTTTCGATCACATCGTCCTCGGTTTCTGCTCCCCAGCTGGAGCAGATGTAGACTTTCGGAACGTCATTCGTCTTTATACTATTGAAAGCAAATTTGGCGTTCTCGTTTACACGTATCGTTTCGTCGCCAACAGCGTTGTTTGTGCCTGTTCGAACGCACAGCGCATAAGATAGTTTCTGTTCTTCATCGGTTCTGCTGCCCGGCAGAGGTCTGATGTAATTTGCCGACGCAAGTCTGTAGAATCCAAGATCGCAGAGAATGATATCAAGCCTGTTTTTAAACTTCGACGGTACTCCTTCGATCTCGGTGGTTTCATTAAGCTGCGTACCGTCAAGAAATACTATCCCCTCGATCTCATCGGGGTATTCGCTGACCCAGTATGTAGCGTAAGCGCCGCCGATAGAGTGGGGAAGCAGAACGTAGGGCGCTTCGATCCCGGCATTTTTGAGTGCTGTCCTGTAGTCGCTGACAACCTGTTCCACCGTCTGGGGGATCTTGGTGTCATCGCTTAATCCGTAGCCCGCCCTGTCGGGAATGACGATCTGATTATCTTCGGCGAATCGATCTGTTATGGGCGTGAGATGAAGACCGAAATTTGATACGCCGCCGCCCGAAAGCGCAACAAGTCGGTGTTTACCGTCTTGATTGCCCGAAGTGTAAACGTTGATGGAATAGTCGCCCGCTGACACGGGGTTATAACAGCCTGCGTCCTTGAGCATATTGAGTTCCTGCGACAGCTTGATCTTATTCACCGTAAAAACAGCGGCAGTAAACAAAACAAGCAGAATAAGCAATGCAATAATAATACGTTTGATGATCTTACCCTTAGATAATTCTGCGTTTGACATAATTGTACACCTCGATAATTGATTTTAGAGCAGATGACCACATATTTCCGCAAATTCGTCGAATTGGGGAATATTTCTCGTTAAATTATAACATATTGGTCAAGAGTTGTCACCGGTTATCAACAAATTTTTATAAAAATTATTATGCGTTCGTGATTAAGAACTAGTTGCAACGTCTGCTCCCGGCAGTTGAAACACGATCGGCGAAGCGGCATGAAGTTTTATAGTACGCGGAAAGCCTTAAGTTGATTATATTGCCCCTGAGGCAGCGGGTTACATTGCGCGTTGAGTACGGGGTAAAACTCCATACTCAACGCACAAATCTACGGCTTGTGTCTGCTTGGTGAAAACAGAGCTATTATACATAGCCTGATTTGACTAATAATGGAAAGCTTTGTTCGGTGCGCGGTTTTTCAAGCGTATGTGTATAACAATAATAAAAAATATTACAAAAAATAGTACAAAAATTGAACAAACAGCTTGAAATTACCGCTTGAATGTTTTAAAATAGAAGTATAAAAACTAAACCGAACGTATAGGAGTTAAACGGAGGCTTTAATACTATGAGCATCATAGGAACTATGATAAAAAAACTGCGACTTGAAAAGGGCTATACTCAGGAGCAGTTCGGTGCGCTTGTCGGAGTGACAACGCAGGCGGTTTCGAGGTGGGAGAGAGGCGGCGCGCCCGATGTGGAGCTGCTGCCCGAGATTGCAAAGGCGCTGGACGTCACCATAGACGCGCTTTTCGGACGGGAAGAGCAGAGCATGGCGGTTACGATAACGAAAAAACTGTGCAGAATGCCGACGAAGGACGCATATAAATTTGCTTTCGATCTGTGTTGGGCAATAGAGCTGGGGCTTGTGCCCGAGCCGTCGATGATCGATGATTTTTTGGGAACGTTTATCGAGAAGAAGATCGACGTGACCGACAAGACGGATTATTTCTGCAAGATGATGCAGGACGGCGGCGTTTCTAACGTAAGGCTGTCACCCGATCTGCATCATTTCTTTTTGATGATCGAGCCTGAGGGCAGTCTGAGGGAAAATCTTTCGCCTCCCGATCAGCTTAGAAAGGTATTCGGTATATTTGCGGATAAAAAGCTGATGAACATCATATATTATATGTATTCAAGGCTCAACACGCCGCTGGCGACGTCGCTTATCAGCAAGAACACGGGTCTAGATCGAAAAGAGGTCGATCGGTGCATGGATATTCTTTGTGAAAACAATCTTGCAACGAAAACGACCGTAGCAACGGCGGAAGGTGACATACATACATATATGTTTCATCAGGAAAGCTCGGTTATCCCGCTGCTGTGTTTTGCCGATGAGATCTGCCGAAAGGATTTCCGTGATTTCCTGCGAGCATTTGATCGCACAAAGCCGCTGCTAGCAACGGAGTGATTATTACTTTGGCAGTCAAAAAGGAATAAATAAGTAGCATAAACCCACAAATTGCGGCCGACAGCCGCCGACTAAATCTTAACGGGAGGATAGTATGATCTTTACAAGAGGAATGAGAGATAAAATAGCGAAGTATGCCGATCCCGCAGGTGAGATCGTTGTTGAAATGTCGATAAACGGCGGTTCGGTTTACGATTTCTGCTGCTTTGGCGTTGACAATGCGGAAAAGCTTTCCGATGACCGTTACATGGTCTTTTATAATCAGACCGTAACGCCGCAGGGCGAGATCACATATCAGGCGAGCAATAATTCCGCAAGGTTCACGCTGCGCCTTAATAATTTGCCGCAAAATATAGACAAGCTCGTGTTTACGGCGAGTATTGACGGCGGCGGCGTAATGGGCGATATCGCGCTTCACCGATTCACATTATCGCAAAACGGCAGCGAAAAGATAACGATGGAGCTTTGCGGCGCAGACTTCAACCGTGAGAAAGCGATCATATCTGCGGAGATTTACCGAAAGGGCGAGTGGCGTATTAATGCAGTTGCAAGCGGATTCAACGGCGGTCTGCCCGTTCTGCTGAAAAAATACGGAGGCGAGGAGGAAACGCAGAGCGCACCCGCGCCGCAGCCGCAGGTGCACATAAACACGAATCCCGCGCCGCAGCCGCAGGTGCACATAAACACGAATCC
>CACZCM010000115.1 GCA_902779615.1 uncultured Ruminococcus sp.
CACGGAAATCAACTTTCTTTTAAAGAAATATTATTGAATCTTTTTTCTTACATTTTACTTGCATTTAAAGCAACCTGCGGGGGCTTTCCGGTCGCCCCCCGCGCCCCTTCGGTATCAAAAAAATAAAATTGTATGACAAGATTTTAAAAATTGATTTCCGTGTGTTGCGGTAACGGTTTTTGATCTGCGTATTTTTGGGGACAGCTCGCCCCCAATGTCATTAACTTAATTCTTTTGCGTCGCCTTGGGGCGGCGATGTGAACTCAGCTTTGCCGCAGCATAGGGGCATTTTCTGCCAAAATGCCTCTCTTCCTAAAACAGTCCACCGGACTGTTTTAAAAATTCACCCCAAAAAGGGCAGACTCAAGCCTTCGGCGACCAAGAGTGCGGGTCTCCTGGGGAGACCTCTGCGAAGCAAAAGCACCGACCGACGCGGCAGCCTAGACCGCTGTCCTTGGATCCTGCAAGCCTTTTGAAAAAGGCTTGGCGAAAACTTTATGCTATACTCTATCGAACCTCAAGTTCATGGCATTGGCTCGCCCCACACCACCTCAAGCTTTTTGAAAAAAACTTGGCAAAGAACTTTATGCTTTGTAAAAATCGATTTCAATGCCGCTTCTCGCAAATAGTATTGCACATCTCGGATTTTTATGGTAAAATAGAGTTTACAGACGATCACTACGAGGAGGTAGATTATGTCGAGTCAGGCCATCGGCGTGTTTGATTCGGGGCTGGGCGGGCTAACCGCCGTAAAGCAGCTTCGTGCGATCATGCCTCATGAAAATATAGTATATTTCGGCGATACCGGCAGAGTGCCGTACGGCAACAGAAGCGCTGCAACGATCAGCCGATACGCAAAGCAGGACGCGCGTTTTTTGCTCAGCCACAATGTAAAAATGGTCATTGCGGCGTGCGGCACGGTGAGTTCGACCGTACTTGACCTCGGTCAAGTACTGCCTGTTCCGTATATCAACGTTATTGCGCCAACTGCGCTGGCGGCAGTGAATGCCACAAAAAACGGCAGGATCGGCGTTATAGGAACAAGAGCGACCATCGGCAGCGGCGCATATAAAAAAGAAATAGAAAGGCTTGACTCGGGCGTGACTGTTATTCAGCGCGAATGTCCGCTGTTCGTTCCGATCGTTGAGGAGGGCTTCATCTCGCCCGACGACGAGATCGCACGGCTAAGCGTCGAACGCTATCTCTGCTACATCAAAGCGCACGGCGTCGATACGATCATTCTCGGCTGCACCCACTACCCGCTTCTCAAGCCCGTCATCGGTCAGTATGTCGGCGCAGACGTTAAGCTTATCGACAGCGGAAAAGAAACGGCGATCTACGCTTCAAAGCTGCTCGAGAGCAGAGGACTTCTTAACGATTCTCGTAATACCGGCGAATGCAGCTTCTTCGTCAGCGACAGAACCGAGGACTTTACGAGCACGGCGTCGATCTTCCTTAATTCCAATATCGGAGAGAACGTTGAGCGGGTCGATATTTGGAATTATTAACACAGCGGCGGAAGGAGTGGTTTTGTGGACGGAAAATATCTTATTACTATCCAAGGTACTCACAGGAGCGTTCATGATCCCGATGATGACGATGAATTTGAAGAGCTGACGACAACTGCGGACTATGCAGACCGCAGCGACAGAAAGCTGATAAAATACATTGAATATACAAACGATGACGATCATTCGGCAATTCCAATAACCAATATCATAAAAATAGAAAAAGACCGAGTCACGCTTGTAAAGCGCTTTGACGGTAACAGCGGTCAGATGATATTTGAAAACGGAGTTCGCCACCATTGCGTTTATGTTCATGAGTTCGGGCCTATCTCTATCAGCATATATACAAGTTCACTGGCTGAGGATATAAGCGAAAACGGCGGGACTCTGGATCTGACCTACACCATGGACTTTCATGGCGGATTTGAAACCGAGCATAAGATCCGCATTACACTAAAAAAATTGGAGGAATAATAAAATGTCACAGACAGCTATCAGCGCAGTCGAGAGCCTAAAAGCAGCCATCATCGCAGCGCTCGAAAAAGCAATGGAGAACGGGGAGCTTGTTCGGGCTGAAATACCCGATTTTGCGATCGAGATACCCGCAGACAAGAAAAACGGAGATCTCGCAGCAAACGCCGCCATGGTCGGCGCAAGGGCGTTCCGCTGTGCGCCAAGGAAGATCGCCGATGCGATAACCTCTAATATCGACCTGTCGGATACATATATCAGGTCATGCGAAACGGCAGGACCGGGATTTATCAATTTCTTCTTCTCTCCCGATTATTACTCCGATGTGCTGCGTGAGATAGACGAAAAGGGCGACGACTTCGGCAGAAGCAATTTCGGCGGCGGCGAGAAAGTCATGGTTGAATTTGTTTCGGCAAACCCGACAGGTCCCATGCACATGGGCAACGCAAGAGGCGGCGCTCTGGGCGACTGTCTTGCCGCAGTTCTCGACAAAGCGGGATACGACGTGTGGCGTGAATTTTATGTCAATGACGCAGGAAATCAGATCGAGAAATTTGCAAACTCGCTCAACGCTCGCTTCATTCAGGCGGTGAAGGGGGAAGACGCTTTTGAATTCCCCGAGGACGGCTATCAGGGCGACGACATCAAGGAAGCTGCCGCGCTTTTCATCGAAGAGAACGGCACATCGCTGATAGACGCAGACGAGAGCGAACGCAAGCGTGCTCTGGTCGATTTTGCTCTGCCGAGGAATATTGCGAAGATGAAAGCCGACATGAAGAAATACCGGATCGAATATGACAAATGGTTCATGGAAAGCGAGCTTCACGAAAGCGGCGAGGTCAAGGCGGTAGTAGATCTCTTGACTCAGAAGGGATTGACATACGAAAAAGACGGAGCAGTATGGTATAAAAACAAAGACGTTGTCGGCGGTCTTCTGAAGGCTCAGGGAAAAAGCGACGAAGAGATCGAAAGGCTGGAACTGAAGGACGACGTCATTATCAGAGCTAACGGAAATCCCACCTACTTTGCAGCTGATATCGCATACCACAAAAATAAATTCGATCGGGGCTTCTCCACACTGATCGATGTCTGGGGAGCCGATCATCACGGTCATGTTGCAAGAATGAAGGGCGCTATGAATGCGATCGGATATGACGGCGACAAGCTGGATATAGTTTTGATGCAGCTTGTCAGGCTGATGCGTGACGGCGAAGTCGTCAGAATGAGCAAGCGCACCGGCAAGGCGATCCAGCTGGGTGATCTGCTCGACGAAGTTCCCGTTGATTCGGCTCGTTTCCTCTTCAATACCCGTGAAGCAAATTCGCTGATGGACTTCGACCTCGATCTTGCCGTAACGCAGGACAACCAGAACCCCGTATATTATGTGCAGTATGCTCACGCAAGGATCTGCAGCATAATTAAATCACTTGCGGCTGACGGGATCACACCTCGTATGTGTACAGATGAGGAGCTTCAGGCGCTGACCGCCCCCGAGGAAAAGGAGCTGATCGAACATCTTGCCGCATACACGCAGGAAATTATCCTCTCGGCAAAAAGCTGCGACCCGACAAAGATCACGAAGTACGTGACTCAGCTTGCAACGCTGTTCCACAAATTCTACAACGCGTGCAGAGTCAAGGGCGAGGAAGAACCGCTTATGCAGGCAAGACTGAATCTGTGCATCGCCGTCCGTTCCGTTATCAAAAACGTTCTCGAAATGTTCAGAATAACAGTTCCGGAATCAATGTAATATTTTTCATTAAAGGCTCAGCTTTCAACAAGCAGACACAAACCGCAGGCTTTCGCGGTTATCGAAAACTTATTCATATGACAGCTGAATAATCGCAAAAATCCCCCTCAATCACAGCCTGATCTGTGGTTTTGAGGGGGCATTGTTATACACTGTTATTGTACATCTGTAATGATCGCAGCGATCAGAAATTCTCTACAGCTTCAACCGCCTTTTGCTTCTGTTCGTCTGTTTCCGATTTGTCGGAGGCATCTGTATAGAGCATCAAAAATGATCCGTCCTCGCTGACTGCGGCGATCGTGTTTTCAGTCACCGTTTCGGTGCTGTCAAAAAGATGGAACGAACCGTCATTTCTTGCGTCATTTATCACTCGCTGCGCTTCGGCCGAGGTCTGATCCTTGATCTCATACAGCTCGATCGTATGTTTCGATACAGGCGATGAAACCGTAAACCGCTTTCCCTGTGACGCGCCGATTATACTTGCTGTCAGTTCCTCGCCGTCACCGCTGACAAATCCGTTGTCGGTCATATACTGCACAAAGCCGTCAAAGCTTTTGTCATATCCCGAAGGCGATTTTGTACCGTCGCCTGTGAGTGTTTCCCCTGCCTGTGTGCTTTCGGTCGATACTGCGCTGTTCTCGCTGCCCGCATCTACCGTACAGCTGCACAGCATCACCGCTGCCATTGCGGCCGCTATAATTATTGCTGTAATTTTTTTCATGTTTTTCTCCCATATTACAAGATATATTTAAACGCATTGTCCACAACCTAAGGAATTAATTCCTTGCTAAGCCTCCTGCGACACTCCGCGGCGGTCGGCGGAAAAGGCGGCAACCGCTGCACAACGGAGGTCAAAAGCGCAAGCTCTTAATTTGTGGATAGCGATTTAAAATGAGCAAAATTTGATTATATATTCTGAAACATCTTATAGACCTTTATTTGCTCTCCGCTGACTATGCCTAATCCTATAAACGTTCCGTCTTTTCGTCCGACTCTGACTATCATGCCTTCTCCGGCTCTGTTTCTGAGCGCTGTTCTTTCAACGTCAAGCGGGTTTCCGTTCGCAAATCGGAACGCCTGCTTCTCCCCAAGATCCAACCGTTTATACTCGTCAAACAAGCTTTCGGTCGATCTTAGTATAGTCTGCGCCTTTTCGGCTTGTCTGCCCTCGTCCGTCAGCTCTCGGATCTCGTCTATCGTCATCGCATCGGCTAACGTAAATCCGCACGCCTTCGTTCGCACCAGCGACGTCATGACCGCGCCGCAGTGAAGCGCTGTGCCGATATCATCTATCAATGTGCGGATATACGTTCCCTTTGAGCACGAAACTCTGATCATGCCCTCCTGACGATCTTCGTCAAACGACAATAATTCCAGCGTGGAAATATTCACCCGCCGCGTCTCCCGCTCGACCTCTTCGCCCTTTCGCGCCAGGTCGTACAGGCGAACGCCGTTTTTCTTCACGGCAGAAAACATCGGCGGTACCTGTAAAATTTCGCCTCTGAACTGCGGCAAAACCTGTAATATATCGTCACCGGCACATCTGCTTTCGCACTGCGACTTTACTTCGCCCCAGATATCAAGCGTATCGGTGGTCATTCCAAGGCGAAATCCCGCTTCGTACTCTTTATCGCTGTCGGGAAGGATATCCTGCGCGCGTGTCGCACTTCCGAAAAGCAGCGGCAGTACTCCCTCAGCCATTGGGTCAAGAGTTCCGGTATGCCCGATCTTTCGCTGTCCGCAAAGCCGCCTCATCAGCGCAACTACGTCAAACGAGGTGAACTCCTGCGGTTTATTCACTACAATGATACCGTTCATTATTCCCTTTTTCCCACTCTGTCAAGCTCCGCAAGAGCCTCGTCAACGATCTGCTTCTTCACACTGTCTATGCCGCCCGTAAGCCTGCACCCGGCAGCCGCCTTATGACCGCCTCCGCCGAATTTAGCGGCGATCCTTGAGGCGTCATGATCTCCGAGCGTTCTGATGCTGATGCGAAAAACTCCGTTCTCTTTTTCTTTGATGGTAATGCCGATCACAACGCCCTCTATCTGACGGGGAATTGACGCTATGCCGTCCATATCGGTATCTCCGACTCCCGTTTCTTTCTCCATTTCAAGGGTAGTGTTGATAACAGCTATCTTACCGCCGCCGTATATCGAGAGCGACTCAAGCACAGCACGCTCCAAGCGTATCCTGGCCATAGACTTGAGATCGAACATCACACGATTGATCTCCGCGCTGTCTGCGCCTAGGTCAATAAGCTCCGCTGCCGCGCGCATAGTGTCCGACGTGACATTTGAAAACTTAAAGCAGCCTGTATCCGTACATATTCCCGTATATACAGCGTTTGCAATATCTTTGTCGATCGCCACGCCGAGTATCTTGATAAGCTCCATTATATTTTCCGCATTGGCGGCAGCTTTTGCATTAACATAAGACAAAGCCGCAAAGTGCGTATTCGTCGCATGATGATCGATCGAAACATCTACCTTTCCACCAAATTCCTCGGCGAGATCGCCCATAAGCGGAACAGACGCTATATCGACCGAGATCACCGATGAATAATCGAAATCTTCATCTTTATAGTTCTTTTTCAGGAAATCAAACTTTCGGTCAAGCTTTCCGTTTATAATAACGTTTGCGTGTTTATTCAGCCTGCGCATTGCAAAGCACAGCGCAAAAGCCGAACCGACCGTATCCCCATCCGGATACTGGTGAGTAAGGATAACAGCGTTGTCAAGCTGCATGATCCTTTCCGCAATTTCATTAAGCGTCTTCGCCTGAGCCATCTTCGCCACCGTCCTTGATATTTAATTCGTTCAATATATGCGAGATATTCGCACTATATTCAATAGCGTCTGTAGCCTCAAACGACATTGTGGGAACATGACGCAGCGACAGACGCGCGCCGACCTCTCGTCTGATATAGCCGGAAGCCGAAGTAAGCCCCTTAACAGCCTGCTTAGCGGCGTCAAGACCTTCCATTGCGCTGACATAGACCTTACAGTAGCTGAGGTCTCTCGACACATCTACCTTAACGATACTGATCATTGTATTAGCCACTCGGGGATCTTTCAGTTCCCGCAGCACCGCAGTCAGTTCACGTTTGATATCCTCGGTGGTTCTTCCTAATTTATGACTTGCCATTATTATATCTCCCTGCGGGCGAGTGCCCGCTGACGATCTCCGTCCAAATATTTAATGATTTACAACTCGCTCCCGCATTCCTGCTTTTCGGTACTCCTAATTCAAGAATGCG
>CACZCM010000116.1 GCA_902779615.1 uncultured Ruminococcus sp.
AGCAGAGTCCGCCGTCCGTTCGGATATCACTGTCACGATAGGGTACGTCAAGCGTGGCCTTGTAACGGAAAAAACCGCGCCGTACATAAAAAAGCTGGTCGTCGCAGACATCGGTATCATGCTTGCAAAGACGGAGTATAAGCTTTGTTCACAGGCCGATTACAGTGAGGAAAATGACGACACGATCTTACCCGCACCGCCGTATTTGCAGCTTGAAGCGGTTGATGTGAGCGGGGAGGAGTTTGGGTAATAAAAAGGCGGTGACAAAATGCCATTTCACATTATCAGACACGACATTACAAAGGTCAAGGCGGACGCTGTTGTAAATACGGCGAATCCCAAGCCTGTCATCGGCAGCGGCACCGACAGCGCAATCTACGAAGCCGCAGGCGAGGAAAAGCTGCTTGCGGAAAGAAAAAAGATCGGCGATATCGAACCGGGTCACTCGGCGTATACTCCGGCGTTTGACCTTCCGGCGAAGTACATTATACACTGCGTCGGAACATATTGGGAGGACGGCGCTCACGGCGAGTGGGATATACTTCGCTCGTGCTACAAAACGGCGCTTGCGCTTGCGGCACAGCTCAAATGCAAGAGCATAGCCTTTCCGCTTATGGCTACGGGCGCATACGGATATCCCAAGGCGGAGTCGCTCGACGTTGCGCTCCAGGAGATAGGCAGTTTTCGTCTTAAAACGGAGAGCAAAAATGAGGACATGGACATATATCTTGTCGTGTTCGACGATCAGGCGCTGGAGCTTTCGAGCAGAGAGTTCGGTGCAGTCGAGCAGTTCATAGATGAGAATTATGTGGCCTATCAGCGAGCGCGTGAGTATGCCCCGGACAGTCGGGCTATGCGGAGATTCCGGGGTGAGATGCAGTCTGTTTCGAGTTTGCATCATATCGGGACTAAGGATATTCTTGAATCGGCTTCCGAATCAATAAATGAATACCTGAGATCGCATAAGGGTCAGAGCTTCCGTGATACGCTGATAAAGTACATCATAGCAAGCGGAATGGAAAACGCGGAGGTCTATAAAAAAGCAAATATCGACCGCAAGCTGTTTTCAAAGATCATCTCAAACGGTGAATATACACCGAAAAAGGATACGATAATCGCACTTTCCGTGGCGCTTGAGCTTGATATCACGCAGACAAATGAGCTGCTCAAAAGCGCGGGACGAGCCTTTTCCGGCAGTGAACGTGACGCACTTCTTCGTGTGTGTATCGAGAATAAGATTTATGACATTATGCGTGTTGATACGCTTTTGTTTGAATGCGGAATGGACACGCTCTCATAAAAAATGTCGCTAAAAAAGCGACCACATGAATTATTGCTGCTGATATAATAAAAGCACAGAATAAAGAGGACGCAAGTCCCGAAAACGGAGGTAATTATTATGTTGGGAGCAATTACAGGCGATATGGTGGGCGCACCCTACGAGTTTGACAGAGGCAGCAAGACGAAGAAGTTTCCGCTTTGGAGCAGAGGATCGCATTTTACGGACGACACGGTCATGACCGTTGCTGTGGCACAGGCGCTGATGAACGCAGGCAGCGGCAGTGATGAAGAGATCACGGCGGCGGTGCAGGCTTCCATGCAGAAGTGGGGCAAAAAATACCCGTATGCAGGTTATGGCGGAATGTTCAGAAGGTGGCTTGTATCAAGAGATCCGAATCCCTACGGCAGCTTCGGAAACGGCTCTGCAATGAGAGTGTCGGCGGTCGGATTTATGTACGATACATTGGAGCGTACACGGAGAGTGGCGGCTCTTACGGCTGTGGTGACGCACAGCCACCCCGAAGGCATAAAGGGCGCAGAGGCGACGGCAAGTGCGATCTTTCTTGCGAGGACGGGCAGCACAAAGGCGGAGATAAAGGCGTGTATCGAGAGCGAGTTCGGCTACGACCTTTCCCGAACCTGCGACGAGATACGTCCGACGTATCATCATGTGGAGTCGTGTCAGCAGACGGTGCCCGAGGCTATAACGGCGTTCCTTGAGGGGAACAGCTTCGAGGACGTTATCCGCACGGCGGTGTCATTAGGCGGCGACTGCGACACGCTTACGTGCATTGCAGGCGGCATTGCGGAGGCGTTTTACGGTATACCCGAGGAGATCGAGCGTGAGTGCAGAAAAAGGCTGCCGGGGGATATGCTTGAGGTCGTGGACGGGGCGTACAGGGAGTGGTATAAATAATTATCAGCATAGACAGAGAACAGATCATATTCAAAGAGGTGGGGACAATGGAAAAATATATCATTGCGTTATTGGTACTGATAGCAGTGGCAGCGACTGTTTCGGTATTTATCTATATCCGAAAGCGCAAAGCCTTTTTGATGACCGATCTTGAAAAAAACGATAAAAAACAGCAGCACTCCTCACCGGATAGTGATTTGGCACCGGTAGACGATCAAGTGTTAAGCCTTTGCTTTAATGAGCTTTCGATCCTGTCCGAGGAGGATGAAATGCGATTGGCAGAGATAAAGGATAAAACCCTTTTGGCGCAGATCGATAGTGTGATCCCTCGTGCGGCGCAGGCTGCAGCAAATGCGGCGGCAGCCTGCAAAGTCAATGATTATCAGGATAAAATGAAATCAGTCGGAGTGTTGTATCAAGCTATCATACCGAAAGGAGCCGTACTTTCACAGTCAAGGGAGATGGACAGCGCAGTAAGGGGAATTTACCATGGTGCAAATGAGATAAAAGGTCATGCGAATCTTGTTGCGGTCAATACTGACCTCGGCAGTAATCTTTCCGCTGTCAACGTTACTAATGCGGCAATGGGGGTTGCCTCGATGGTAGTAGGGCAGTATTACATGACGCAGATAAACGATAAGCTGCAATCTGTTAATGACAAGATAGACAAGCTATATAAGTTTCAGGATAACGAGTTTAAAAGCAAGGTTTATGCATTGGTCGCCGAAATACAAAAGATGGCTGTTTTTCAGTATGAGATTATGGCGAGCGACGAATTGAGAAAAAGAGAGCTTGCCCACCTTAAAAATCTTGAACATCAGTGCGTTGAGCTTCTCGGGCAGGCAAATCTTACAATAAAAGATGAGTTAGAAAGGCATGGAACGGGCTTTTCCGATTATGAGGATCGGGTAAAGGAAATAGATCATTGGTATTGGTATCGGCAAATGCTCGTGGAGATATTGTACAGAATGAGTGAATTGACATACGTAATGAACATGGGAGTGGTTTCGAGAGAACACAGTCAGGAATTGTATCTTAAATATTTTAAACAATCCGAGGATGTTCAGAGTCAGTTGGACGCATGGCATACCAACAGCTTATCTGCTTATTACATTGATCTTGAGCAAAACAAGAGAAAGCGCCACGGCGTTGAGGGCGCGCTTATGACAGTTCCCGCAGTATTCAACCACGATCTGAAATACAAGGCGATTTCGGAAAGCACAGCATCTATGATCAAAAAGCAAAGAGGTGCAAAAGTCGGGATCAAACAAAGTGATAATCAAGACTTGTTCAATGAAGATGTCAAATTGATAGCGAAGGATGGGAAAATGTATTATTTACCGCCGAGCTGAAATCTGAAGATGGTGAATGATCTACCCCGAAAAGACTGAGCCTATGCTATCATCAAACAAACTATACACAACAGGACTAAAGATCCGATGGGACAGTATTGCCGAAGACAGTTATCTCAGAAATATAACAAAAATGTTCATCAGTGACCGTGGACGTATGCTGAAACTTTTATTGGAAGAATAATATGGATCTTCCGCACGCCAATACAAACGCGGTAAAAGGAGACGATAATAATGACTGAAAAATGCAAAGAAGATATCGAAACAAAAGCAGAGACCGGCAATCCATTCAAAGCGTTTGTAAAAAGCGAGCTGACAGGCTGGAAGCCGCTTGACGTCGCCTGGCTGCTGCTTGCTACGGCTGTGATACTCGGGCTATCCATCTATTGGAAGGATACCTGGCTGAGCCTGTTGGCTGCCGTAACGGGCGTGTGGTGCGTCATACTTACGGGAAAGGGCAAAAGGTCGTCGTTTATCTTCGGCCTTGTCAACACGATATGCTACGCAATAGTTGCGTTCGGGGCGAAATATTACGGAGAGGTCATGCTGAATGCGCTCTACTATCTGCCTATGAATTTTGTCGGCTGGTTTGTCTGGAAGAAACACATGGACGACGATACGGGCGAGGTCATCAAAGAACGTTTGGAGCTGAAAAAAAGTATAGTCGTTTACGCCGCAACAGGCGCCGCTATAGTCGGGTACGGTTTTGTTCTGAAGAGACTTGGCGGAAATCTTCCGTTTATCGACAGCATGAGCACCGTCATATCCGTTGTGGCGCAGATACTTTCCATAAAGCGACTGATGGAACAGTGGGTGCTCTGGATCGTTGTTGATATCGTAACGGTGTTTATGTGGGCGGTGCATTTTGCGCAAGGCGGCGAAACGATCGCAACGCTTGCCATGTGGAGCGTTTATCTTGTGAATGCGTTTATAATGTTCGCCCGCTGGTATAAGGAGTCTAAGGAGTCGAAGAAAAATGAGATATAATGTCGGTATGTACGGCGGTTCGTTCAATCCGCTTCATCTCGGTCATGTGGACTGCATTATTCAGGCGGCCAATATGTGCCGTGAGCTTTATATCGTTCTCAGCGTTGGTCACAATCGGCAAGAGATAGATGCGAGGGTACGTTACAGGTGGCTGTATCAGCTAACAAAGCATATCGGGAATGTCACGATCATCATGCTTGAGGATAGCGCAGAAACAAAAGAGGCGTACACGGAGGAATACTGGCAGGGTGACGCCGAAAAAGTCAAGGCGCAGGTAGGAAAACCGATCGATGTTGTGTTCTGCGGCAGCGACTACGATGAAAACAGCTTCTGGAACAAATGCTACCCCGAAAGCGAGCTGTATATTTTCAAGAGAAACGAGATCAGCTCCACCGAGCTTCGCAAGGCGCCGTACAAGCATTTCGAGTGGCTCCCGAATATAGTAAAGCCGCATTATGTGAAAAAGGTTTTGCTTATGGGCAGCGAAAGCACGGGAAAATCTACTCTGACGATCAATCTTGCAAACAGATTCAATACAAACTACATAGATGAAGCGGGAAGAGATATCTCCGAACGCAGCGGGACCGATCTGCTGATGCTGTCCGAGGATTTTACGGAGATACTTTTGCAGCATAAGCTCAACGAGATCAAAGCCGTCGAAAACAGCAACAAGGTGTTGTTTATCGATACGGACGCTCTTGTCACGCAGTTTTATATGAGCTTTCTCGATGACCCGGGGATCGAAAAAAACAGAGCGCTGTCCGACGCGATAGACGCGCTGAACAGCTATGATCTGATCCTGTTTCTGGAGCCCGATGTCGAGTTTGTTCAGGACGGCGACAGGAGCGAGGTCATACGGGACGACCGCAAAAAATACAGCGACCGTATCAAAGAACTGCTGCGTTCGCACGGGAAGCCGTTTGTTTCCGTCAGCGGTTCTTATCAGGAGCGTTACGAGATCGCTGTCAGGGCTGTTGAGAGTATGCTGAGCTGACATTGATCGAGAAGATAGAGCTGTAACAAACGAAGATAAAGGCAGACCGCGTTCGGGTCTGCCTTTTCTGCTGATTTATAGACATTATTTGTGTCTCTGCGATTGCTTAGTGTTTGCTTAACGACCCGCATTTTCAAATAAAGAGATCTTCTATCTTTCCCATTATGAAAGGCAGAATGGAGCAACGGAAAAAAACTCGCCCTTCCTCACCGCATCTCCATAAACATTCTCACCGCCGCGGCGTAATACAGCTTTTCCGCATTCGCCATCGCATATTCTACCGTCATACCATCTTCCATGATCGTCAAAAGAGAGTTTATCCCGCAGCCGTACAGTGCGTCTGCGCCCTCGCCGATCGAGCCGCAGAGTGCTGTCACGGGGATGTTACGCGCCTTTGCACGAAGACCCACACCCTGCATCACCTTACCGCAAACGCTCTGAGAATCGGCTCTGCCTTCACCTGTGATTATCATATCAACGCCGTCAAGACGCTCGTCAAAGCCGATCAGATCAAGCACCGTGTCTATGCCCGACTTCATCTTTCCTTTGCAGAAAACATAAAGCGCCGCTCCAAGTCCGCCTGCCGCGCCCGCACCGCAAATGGTGTCGCAGTCAATGGTGAACTGCCGCTTTATCACGTCGCGGTAATTCTGCATACCATGCTCTAAAATTTCAAGCGTTTTGTCGTCGGCGCCCTTCTGACGGGCAAATGTATATGTAGCTCCGCTTTCGCCGCAGAGAGGGTTCGTTACGTCGCACATTACGGTGAATCGGCACTCAAAAAGGCGTTTGTCGATTCCGCTAATGTCTATCCGTGAAACATGAGTAAGATCACTGCCGACACCCGAAAGCTCGCTTCCCTTATCGTCGAGAAACCTCACCCCAAGCGCACGCATACAGCCCATTCCGCCGTCGTTTGTGGCAGAGCCGCCGATAGCAACAGAAATGTCGCGGCAGCCTCTGTCAAGAGCGTTGCGTATCAGCTCGCCCGTGCCGAATGTAGATGTGTTCAGCGGATCACGCAGCTTTTCGGGCACAAGCGGAAGCCCCGAGGCCGCTGCCATTTCGATAACGGCTTTGTCTTCAAAAACACCGTATTGTGCGGTGATCTCGTTCATAAGAGGATCATGTACAGCAGCGCTCACGATGCTGCCTCCCGATGCGTTTACTACTGCCGTGACTGTTCCCTCACCGCCGTCGGCAACGGGGATACCCACACATTCGCAGCCTGGGAAAACCTTATTTGCGGCTTCGGTCAGCAGATCTGTTATGCGGCTGCTTGTCAGGCTGCCCTTGAATGAATCGGAAGCAAAAAGGAATTTCATTTTATCATCTCCGGAATCTCTCTGAGATCATCGTATTCGGCTTTAGTTATCATGCGTGTTCTCCTTTTTTCTGATTAATTAAACTATA
>CACZCM010000117.1 GCA_902779615.1 uncultured Ruminococcus sp.
TCAAAGTAATTACGGGTCATTTTTGATTGTGTTGTTTAATTTTCAAAGTCCTTGGATTCGCTTTCGTTTCATCGTTATGATGTTTTCCTCAAGCGACTAGTTTATTATATCACATCGTTTTGTTTTTGTCAATACTTTTTTGAAATTTTTTTGAAATTTTTTATTTCGTTTTCATCCTTCATTCAAGAGGCAACAAACAAAAATTTCTCGTTTTTAAAAGCCGTTTCACGTCTTTTCTAAACCCAAAATCCCAAGATATTTCACAATGTCTTTGACTAAAAACGATATGAATTTTCAATGCCCTCTTCTATGCTAAACCCGCATGAAATCTATGTTTTCCTGCGTTTTTCGGTTCGCTCTCTTGAAGAGTGCTTGTATATAATATCACATTTTTTGCCTTGTGTCAACAGTTGTATATATTTTCTGTCTTAAGTTTGATTATTTTGTTTTATTTGATTGTTCGGCAATTATTTCATATTTAATCTATTCTTCTCCTCAAAATTAAGCGGAAGTTTGTGCTGTAGTCCGCAGGCGGTGGCCAAGCAGCCACGGGCAAGTTCCGTCCAACTTTGCTTTAACCGAAAAACACACCCGCGACGAAAGATTTTGAGAGTGGTTGTTACTGGGCGGGGCGTTTGGCGCAAGCACTGCTTATTTTATTGTGAAAATAATAATATGCAGTTCCGTCCCCGCCCGCCGATCCCGCCACTGTTTTTACTTCGTAAACAGCCCCTCCTCTCTCATGTCGTAAATGTCGGTTTTGTCGGCATAGACGATCTTCACGATCGGGCAGTAGTCCGGAGGCGGAGCGGCCACAGTTCTTCCCCGGGAGGATTCATCAGCGGTTTCCCGATCTGCCTGATCGCCGCTCTCTACGATCATTCCGCCGCAAGAGTACCCTCCAGTAAAATTTTTTGATTCGATCATAAGCGGTATCGGCACACGGCGGACGTAATACACGGCTGTACTCTCATCGGGAGAAAAAACGCTGAGAACATTCATTCCTTTTTTTCCCTCCATCGTTAGATGAAAAACATACTCACGGTCAAGATATGCGCCCTCGCAGCGCTGGAATTCCGTCCGAACTGTAACGTCCTCTGATGACGCAGGCACGCCGTATAAAAGCGCCGTGAATCCCGCCGCACAGAGCGCGCACGCTGCCGCCCAGCCGCCCAGCGCCGCTGCGCATCTGCGCCTGAAAGCCTTTGAATTTTCGGGGCCTCGCATTGTGCTTGCGCGAATATATGCCAGCGCCCATGCTCCGGCAATTCCGATCTCCAACATCACCGCTGCCGAAATAACCATAACCTGCCGCATTTTAATAAGCTCGCCGTAACCGCCATTCTCCTCGTGAATATAGAGCAAAGCCGCGCCGACCGCCGTCAGTATCATCGCCGCAGAGCAGATCAGCGCTGCCCATTTCAACTGTCTGAAACCTAGCTTGTCGCTCAAGTTTTTCAGCCACACACTGTCGCTGTCGGCGGGAATGACAACGGTTTTTTTCATCGTTTCGTACTCCGCGCGGCAAAATTTGCACTCCTCCAGATGCTCCTCGACCAGCCGGCAGCTGTCGCTGCTCGCCGCATTATCTACGTAAAGAGGAATCAGATCGCTGATCACGCTGCAGGTCACCTTACTTTTCATGCTCTTCGCACTTCCTTTCATTATCTATTGCGTCTGCATTTAGCTTTTCCATAAGAAGCTTCTTTGCTCGGAAATAGGTGACCCGTGCCCAGCCTGCGCTTCTGCCGAAGATCGTTCCTATTTTCTCGAAGCTCAATTCGCCGAACACACGCAAATTGAAGACCTCCTTGTATGGCTCTCGGAGGGAGTGCAGCGCCATATGGATCTGCATCGCCTGTTCTTCATTTTCAGCGTGCTCCACAAACACCACATCATCGGGAGTTTCAGGGATATCGTCGATCGATATATTTTTATGTCGGCAGTAATTGTAGTACGTATTGCGCGCGATCGTAAAAAGCCACGCCCGAATATCCTTCCGCCCGTCATAGCGGTCTAAATTTTCGAGCGCCTTCACGAAAGTATCCTGAACGATCTCCTCGGCAACGCCTTCATCACGGCACAGCCCGCACATATACAGAAAAACGTCACGGAAATACAGCTTGTAAACGTCTTCGAAATCGGACACATTATCACCACCTTTCATTATATTAACACATTCGCAGCAATTATGTTACACGATCCGGTAACTTTTTTGCAGGATCACCGCGATTTACTCAACAAAACAAAAAATTCAAAATTTTTTCAAAAAAGTATTGACAAGCGGAATTCATGGTGCTATAATATATCTTGTCGTTGGGGAATTGTGTAACGGTAGCACGACAGACTCTGACTCTGTTTGTTGGGGTTCGAATCCCTATTCCCCAGCCATAGCCTCACCACGAGTGGGGCTTATTATTTCGAGGTGTGGCTCAGTTTGGTAGAGCGCTGCGTTCGGGACGCAGAGGTCGCAGGTTCGAATCCTGTCACCTCGACTTATTTTTTTGCTCCCAAAAGCTTGATTAAATCAGGCTTTCGGGAGTTTTCTTTTTTTGTTATTTTAGTTTTGGTTCATTATTAGTTCATTGTTTTGCCGGTTTGTTGTTTTGCCCATTTGCCGCTGCCCGGTCAATGAGATCAGCCATCTGTTCACACCCTATTACCGTTGCGCTCTTTATCTCGTGAGTATATACGGATAATGTGACAAGTGGACTGCTGTGCCCAACAATACTTGAAACAGTTGCAACATCAACATTGTTGTGAATGAGATTTGTGACCAAGCTGTGCCGGAAGGAGTGTATAGCCTTAAAGGGCAGATTCTCACGCTCACAGAAATCCTTGAGGTAGTTATACGGCTGTGAGGGGAAAATAAACTTACCGCACCAATTAGTAATAACGCTGTCGGTATCGACCCATAGATCACCGCACTTTGCCCTGTTCTCTTCCTGCTCCGCTCTCACCAACATAAGCAGGTCAATGATCTTTGGCGGCAACTGTAATGTTCGCTTCGAGCCTTCTGTTTTAAGGCTGCACCTGTACGCTCCAGTGTTCTTGTTTCGATATTGAATCTGAGTATGGATATATACCGATTTTTTATCAAAATCAATATCGTTCCACTGAATGCCCAGCGCTTCACCTTTACGAAGTCCGAGATACATAACAAGGGAGTAGAAGAGCCTGTAAACAAGCGGCGCGTTTCTTTGCTCTAACCTCTCTAACAGCTCGACCTCTTCCTCGACGGTGTAAAACCGGCGTTCTCTCTTGGTCTTGGGTGACTTCTCAAATCTTATGTTATGGCAAGGGTTCGAAGATACTATATCATTATCCATAGCATAAGTAAACACATTCGCGATAAAGCACAAATAGTTCTTTTGAGATTTGGCGGACAGTTTTTTGTAGCCGTCTGTCCCGTTTGCCAAGCCATCAATAAATTTTTGTATATGCACCTTAGTTATCTTATCGATGTGCAAATGACCAAGGCTCTTATAAATACGTCTGCACATGCCCTTGTAAAGCTCAACAGTGCTGAGCTTGATTCTGTCGTGTTCTTGCTCAAACCGCAACCATTCCTCTGCAATAACCTCAAACTTATCATGTCTTTTAGCTGCCGTGTTGCCTCTAACTTCATTCTCGAATAACACGGCTTGTCTCTCGACCTCCTTTTGAATCTGTCGTGGTGTCATCTTGCTTTCAGGCTTGTAGGTCTTTGATTGTGTTATCTGCTTGCCGTCTGTTGAATAGCCGGACGATACTTTTATTAAATAGACTTTTTCGCCCTTTGCATTTGTCCTTTCCTGTATGTATGCCATAAGCTGTGCCTCCTTTCTCAGGAAACACGAATATCATCTGTATTATAACATGATAACCTATTCAGAAGCAAATCAAGGTTTATAAGCCTCTTATTTCCGATACTCACGGTTGGTATTTCTTTGTTATCGACCATTCTCCTTAACGCTCGCATTGTGAATGCCGTGTTTGGGTCTGATTCCTTAATAGCCTTATAGGCTTGCGCTATTGTTCTCATTCTTGGCATGTAATTATTATTGATTTTGAAGGTAGTTTTTCCATAATATTGCCTCCTTAAAATTATTTGCAGTTTTTCTCTAAAATGCCACATATGGTCAGAAAGCAGCCTTTACCTCCGATGGGGTCAACAGATCCACGAACGCACCTGTTATTCCCTGATGTGATAGAAGGGAAGATAGAGGCTGCTTTCATTCATACGCAGCGGCTCTTTTATTGTTTTGCACAAGGATGCCTTGTTACAATTTTATATTATATCCTTGAATTTTATTATTTTTTCTGTTATTATTATACCAACAGCCAACCTAACAGAGTTTCTTGGTGTTGGGATTTGATGAGCTAACACTATTTTCCGAAAAACTATCGCCTATCCCGATAAGCTTAGTAGGTAAATTTACAAGCTTATGATTGATAATAAAGCTTCCGGTTGCTATACACTCTCCGACTTTAAGCAACGAAAGCTCACTCATACACTGAGATTTGCGTTTATTATCGATAAGCTTTGCAACGCCCTCTAAATCATTGAGTGCGGGGCGAAAAAAGAAATTTGTACCTGCCATAGTGCAGATACCGATACCCTTTTTGCCGGCTAAACTCGTCATAGCCATGAGCAATTTGATGCCAAACTTGCGGCTTTCATTAATCAGTCTGTACAGCGGACTGTCCGGCTTAAAAGAATAGTTCTGCGCCTCATCAAGAAAAATGACCACGTTTTGCTCCTTAAAGCCACCCTTCTGACCGTAATAAAAGAGCCACCCAAGCAAAAACTCAGCTATTACTCGTTGGTCGTCAAGATCGAAATCGTTAACATCAATCTCCATGATTGGCATATGTTCAGAGGCGATAAAGTCACCATCCTGAATCAGGTTATTATCGAAGAAAAGCGACAGCTTCTGAATGGTCTTCTCGGCCGAGCAGCCACCGCCCGTGGTGAGTAACTCTTTAAGGGCAGCGATGCCGTACTCAGGGTAAACATCAAACTCAACAGCAGCTGCTACGGCCTGTTGAAGCTTACGCTGCTGAGCATCAGATAAACCTGCGCATTGAGCCAACATTTTGCTTATACGGCTTACCATAATGGCAGTCGGTTCAATAACATCATCACTGCCGTGGTACGGACTGAATAGAGGAACTTTGATGCCTTCGAAAGCCGGGCGAAGCACCTTTCTTTGAAGCTCATATAAAGGTGCTCTTTCACCTAACAGCTTAGGATCTAAAGAGTCGCGCGTGTTAAAAACAATGACTCGATCGCCATTGCCTAACGCGTCAAGGATAAAGTTCATTGCCGCCGTTGATTTTCCGGTACCTGTTGCGCCGATCAAAGCCTTGTGGTCATTTGAGGGAGAACCCAAATAAACAGGGTTCTTCCCGCTCTTACCTATTATACAATTCTTCAACGCTCTCATCCTCTCCATTAGTAAATCTATCGGGTATGCCGTCTGAAAACAGACTTCCGATATGAAATCGTAGTCTATACGGTCTACATTTTCCTCCGGCAGCATAATATATCATCTGAGATTGAAAGCCCTTGCCTTTATCCGGACGAAGAATATCGCTGTCTCTGAGCAGTTCTAAGGCGAACGTCAAGTCGAAACCTTCGATATCGTCTCTGATGGCTGCTTCGAGTTGTTTATATGTAAAATACAAATAAGCGCCTTTAATGCAAACCTTAGCCTCGATCTCAGCTTTCGTAAGTTCAACTCTGCCGCTGATTCTATAGAAGTCATCGGAATCCAGAGCTTCAATATAAGAGGATATGCTCTCAACCAATCGATCGATAAGCATATCGTAGTTCTTGAGCTGCTCCAGTTCAAGCGCCCACTCGTGCGCTTCCTGCAAAATATCAGGGTACAACTCCTCTTTTTCCGCATTCAGCAGCACGGGATAGAGCAGCGCAGCACTCATATACAGCCACTCATAGCCGGTAATCCTGCCGGCTATTTGACCGTACTTGTCAAGCGCCAATCGGATCTGATCAGCTTTAGGCACCGGGTACCCCTGCAACAAAGGGCTCTCAAAATCCACGTCATGAATACGCAGATAGCTCAGATCTCTGTATTTATCGGGCATTTTACCCTCGAATACAAAGATTACCAAGGCATTCACCCTTTGAAAGTCTACGTCATCTAAGATGGACTCGATCTTATCCTGCTGCCTTGACGATCTGTTTGATCTCTCAATGTGCGGCTCGGGATATACAAATATGACTCCGAGATTGTGACGATCCAGAATTCGCTGCACATCGCTTAGCGGTGTTGAATACTTAATGTACGAAACTGCCGACGGAGGAAGCGAAAGCTTCTTCGTGAAGCGAGTTACATACTGATCGTCCCTCTGAATCATCGCAAGCGGTGGAATAGGAATATTGTAATGGTTCAATATCGGAGCGTTTACAGCGGCGACTTTTAGTAACAATAGTCTGTTCATTTTAAGTCACCTCCCTCCGTCAACTGCTTAAATACAGGCTGACTTCCGGGCACAACGAACTCGAAATGATCAACGCCGTTGCGAGTGTAATAATTCCAGCCCTCAGTATACGGAATCGCCTCCGCAGGATAGTTATCACATTCCAGTTTAAGGCAATTGAAAACAGCCGTCAAGGTTTCAGCTTTTTTGTTACGCTTGTATGAGATTGGGTAGCCATTCTCCTCCAAACGCTTGGCAATCATCTCGGGAGTAAGCTCATCCTCGATGATGTAAAAAGTAACCTTGCCGTAAATTAGGAACCGATATGCAATATGCTTATCATTATCAGCATACGATTCCAATCTGTTCATACAGATATCCTTTGCTTCACAGATCGGTTTCCCGACAATGGTCTTTCCGTAAGCGTTCTGATACTGCAAGCAAAGCCTTCCCTCACGTTCGGGATTCTTGACGACAACGATACCATCATTCTCTTTTTTTAAGCGTAGGTCTTCTCGGAGAAGAATATTCTCTTTGTTGATATCGCTCTTTTCGCGCATCTCCTGACGTTTCAGACCGGATTTGAGAATATCGTTAGCATCCCTGCGGTTCGCTTTGTGATCGATACTTTCGCTCTCCATGCGGTGCTTCATAATACTTGTCGCTACCGCCTGTTGAGTTGGACTGAATCCGGATGAACAGCCACCATCACCGTTGGGGTTATATGGGACGACGGCTGAAACTGCTGGATGGGAGAATATCCCATAGGGTAACACCCGTTTTCAACAGGAACAGCATTCATGGTCTGTACAGGTAAAGGATTTTGATAGGATTCATCGTAAAAATCATCGTAAAAATACATTGCTTTTACCTCCAATTCTTTAATTGTCAATGTACTGATCAGCCTTTGCAGGCCGGTGTATTCATATCGACCGAAACAGTCTCCTTGAATACAACAACAGTGTATCACATTATTCTGCAATCGTCATTTTAATACAGTGCACGCCTTCACATAATGTTCACACAGCTAATACGGCAAAAAACCTCATTTTTCTTCATATTGAAGCGTATTATCTTGTTTTTCTGTTAAAAACCGTATTACAGTAAAAGCAAATATCATCAACCTTTATTTCTAATTCGGACAGTCATAATTTATGTCATAAATTTTACCAATTATAGCGATATTGTAATCAATTTGTAACTAATTCAAATCTCATAAAGAGGGCAAAAAAATGTCAGATATCTTTACTCTCGTCTCAAGCAGGGAAGAACTCGATTCATTAATTGATGAACAAACAGGAACTGCATATAACAAACCTACCGAAAGCAGGAATAATGGCAGCCGCACATCGATTGCTGCTGACGATAATGATTCCTTTAATATACTGGATTTTTCCGATTGGCTACGAATATGCTATATGAACAGTATTCAGTTAATTGATAAAACTATCAGATCGGAATTATTAACAGATCGGTCTATTCTTAACCATCTTGTTATCTCGTCATTATACACTATCCGTTATCTGCTCAACGATTCGTATATGAGACTTGATGAGTATGTTTACTTTAGCTGCATACTACCTGATCAACAATCCTTTTGCGACAATGATATTTTGAATAAATACACAAGACTAAAAAAATCTACTGCCGCAATATCCGAACCGGTAGCTACCTCGTCAAATATGTATACTGTTAAGAGAGGCATACACGATCAAGATGCTTTAATCGAAATTGAAGATCTTCCATTCAACAACGATTATACGCAACGCATAAGCCGACGTGCAAAAAAGTACCTTAACTCTTATTACAACAATCTATTTGATATCGATATAATTGACAAGGGTAGAAAGACAAAAGCGGTATCCTATAAAATACGGCTGTTTATGCCCATATACGCTTTATTGCTGATAGAAGACAATAAAGAGCTTCTTGCTAAATTAGAAGAGCATAAAGAAAAGCAATCCGATAGCTCAAGGGAAACTCAAGACGTGGAATTTTCTAACGATTACACAAAAGAGTATTCGCCGCGTTTTCGTAAGGAACCACCTACCGGGATTGCCATACCCAAAGGACAAAAAGCTGCTTTAAAATACGAGGCTTCCAAGTTTAATAATATTGCAATTCCCTCTTACGAAATAATCTCCGACAAATGTGATCCTACCGAGGATCAGGATTCAGATGCAGTATTTTTCTATTCCGAAAAGCAGGAATTGAACTTATTCAAAGATATTTGTAATAAGCTTCGCAACATAGAAGACTGCTATTCTTCCATAATTGAAAAAGCAAGAGAATACCACTATTGTGATGATCCTGTTAGTCGCCTGCTTTTCTTATACAAACTTAACCGAGCCATTCCACTTGATTACCTGTCTATTATTTTCACTCCACCTTCTGATTCGAATTTTGATGAAGATACAATTCTACGAATAAACACAATAGGGGATACTGATTGGAAATTCTTGCTTTATAACGGTTACTACAATGATTCACTGTTATCACCAAATAAACCAATCGAAGATGCTTTTAGTCTTGTTGAAAAACATTTTTTAGCTCAGCTAACATCGAAGTATTCACTCGAAGAATTAGATAGATATTTATCTGCATATCTATTGGAACATCGTACAATAAACGGAGAATCCCCTGCAGAAGAGATTGAATCTCGTTTCCTTTCATATTATCATTCAATTCTTAATGCTTACAACATTTACCCTTCCGTTAAAATAGTCGGTAATAATGATAGTGACTCAAAAAAGGAAGAAACGGATAGACAAGATATCGGATTGCGATCGCTTTTTGAAAGATTTGTTTTAGATTTCAGATATGAAATTAACGAAAATATTTCTAACGGAATGCAACTTTTACTCACAACAGCAAAAATCATAAATCGGTTGTTTGGTCTAAAATGAAAAAAATTTTTTTATTTTGATCTTGTCCCCAACCTACCGGCAAATCCGCCTCAAACAAACACCTGAATTTAAGAAAACGGTACTTTTTAAGCGGTCAACTTGTATTCATGTTGGGGACAAACATATTTTTAAAAAATATTTTTTCATGTTGCCGGCTGACCTTCGATCGATCTAACTCAATACCACTCAATTCCCGTGCACATATTTAATTACGAATGACCTAACATAAATTTAAACGCCACCGAAGGTCAAGGGCCTCTGCCCTTGACCTTGCGTAGAAAGTACCCGGATTAATAGATTTAGCGATTGTCCCTATTATCAGGTATTATAGCTATTAACCATATATAATCCTATTTACATAATATAATAATATCATGTTGTATTGATTTACTCTATGTATATAACTGATTAAGCAGGAACACTTTTAGTTTTCTTCAAACTGTTAATAGCACTACGATAGATAGATTCGCTCATATCATCGATACTTGCTACACCATATCTGCCGAGAACAGTATCAAGAGCAACGCCTGTTCGTTCGAGTTCTTTGTTGATAGCCGATACCTTCTCACTCTGAATTGTTCCGGTATGCTGCCCCAACGAGTAAACGACCTCACCATTCTGATTGACGATAGTAAGTCCTACAATCTCACGGTTATCATTGTAGCTGATGTCACTCAACTTAAATTTATCGTAGGTAAACAGTTTGTCACCTTTTCTCTGAATATTGACCCTGTTAGCCGAAACCCAGATAAACGGAGCAGTGTACAACTCACGACCTATACCAATGGACACGCAGGCACGCTTAAAGCTGTCACTTGCAAGCCCCTTTTCTTTCTCGGTATAGCTTTCGGTTCCGACGTCGGATTTTGAGATCCACTGTTTTTTCTCGTGATCCCAGACGCTTACGGTGCAGTAGAGGCTGCTCCCGATCATCTGATGACTGCGCTGCCAATTCAAGCACCCGAATGTTTCATCAAGTATCTTCATGGCTGCACGAGCATCGGTATAAAGCAAGAGCGACAAGCCTTTTTCGCTGATAGTGCCTATGCGACACTCTATTTCGTCGTGGCGAAGTAATCTAATCATCAAAAATCCCTCCTCACGCTATCGAAAACCTGCGGTAGCTGCTCGTGGTAAGATAACTGTCGTAGATATCGGGCTGTTCCGTTTTCAGCCGCTTCGTATCGACCGTACTCTTGCTGATCTGCTTCCACATGATCTTACGGTCGCCGACCGTTCCGATCTCAGCTTCCCTCAGATAGCTTTTCAGCGTATTAGCGGCGGCGTTCCGAGCTGTTTCAAGCGTTTTCAGCTGCTCCCCTATGCGTTCATACTCATCGCATACAGAGATCGCTTCCTGCGGCAGCTCAATCACCTGACCGTTGGTGTTGCGGAATCTGCTGTTGAAATATTCGGTGGTAGCGTCCGAACCGTCGGGAATAGGCTCAACACCGCCGATCACGTTTGTCTCCCAAAACATACGCTCCATCGTAATAATCTTGCGGATCATCTCCTCGTCACGCTCGACCGTATGACAGTAAAAGCGGTTACCTCCGACAAGCGCAGCGACATACGCCTTTTTCGCACCGGTCACGGCCATATAATGCTGCACCTGCAAGATGTAACCTGCCGGTACGCCCTCCTCCCACAAATCCTGCTTGTAGGCGGAAGCCGTCTTTGCCTCGAAGATAACACGCTCGCCGTTCTCGTTGATAAGTCCGTCAACGTCGGCAAGCATAAACGGAAACTCCTCGCTTTGCAGGATCATAAAACGCTGCCGCACCTTCAAGCCCGTTCTCTCCGTAAACTCCTTGCGCACGATCGGTTCAAGCAGCGTTCCGAAATGCGCGAACTCGCTGTCGGTCTGTTCGGGTATCAGCTGACCCGTTTTTTCGAGCCACAACGGATAAACCGACTTATACGGGTTTATCCCCGCTATGATCGAAACGTCCGACCCGCCTATACCCTTCGTCCTATACCTCAGCCATTCGTCACGGCTGAGGTCTTTTGTTTTTACAAGCACCTTCATTGTTAGCACCTCCATGTATATTTTGATATGCCTGCGGCTATCATTGTTATAATATCTGCTTGAATGGCGGTACTTTTTCAGCTGTTAATCTTGCCTTTTTTGCAAATAACGGTTATGCTATCGTTAGTAACCGTTACTAACCGTTATTAACAGATTATCTCTCAGAGAGGTGACGTTATGTTTGAAGACAAGCATACCGAATTCAA
>CACZCM010000118.1 GCA_902779615.1 uncultured Ruminococcus sp.
GCGCGGGGGCGACCGGAAAGCCCCCGCAGGTTGCTTTAAATGCAAGTAAAATGTAAGAAAAAAGATTCAATAATATTTCTTTAAAAGAAAGTTGATTTCTGTGGTTTTTTCCCAAGAAATGTTGACAAAATGAAAGATGAGTGCTATAATTTTGAAATGGAAAATATTTGAATATAAATTAGTATTTTTTAATAAGATACATTTATTCAATAAATGTAATATTTAATTATTGAAAAGTTTCGATAAAAGGGATGATGACGGTGGAACAAGTATACATTGAAACAGCAAAAATAATGAAAGCACTCTCCGACCCCAAACGACTGAGAATAGTTGATATGCTGTCACAGGGCGAAATGTGCGCACACAACATTCAATCCGCGTTTTCAATATCGCAGCCTACGCTGTCACACGACATGAGAGTTTTGAAAGAAGCCGGCATCACAAGCGAAAAACGAATGGGTAAGAACATTTTTTACACTCTGAACTTTGAAACTCTCGAATCATGGACAAAATCCATCGGCTTGATCTCCTCGGAAAATATGAGTTTTATTGAAAGCTCCTCGGAAGGAGAAATTCCCGAAGAATAGCCGGGCAAGAGGTGAGTATTCTTTCGCTTTCAAGTAAATACACTAAACTATTATATCCCACTTTCGCTGCATGGCATCGAAAGCGGGATATTTATTCAGCGCATCCGGCAGCTTCATTATTGTACAGATCTGCATTAGCATTTATTACTCCGGTTCGGTGCAAAGATTATCTAACACCATCGTACCAAAGCATATTTCGCAGATTTGACACATTCCCGTTTATGTGATATCATATACACAACAATTACAAACGAGGTACACATAATGATAACTGCTGCAAAATTTGAGAAAGTCAGCTTTAGTATCTTTGCCGATTCATGCAGAAAGCTTATGCCGCAGCTCGGCGAAGACGATATTTCTGCTGCGTATGAATCAATAACGCTGCCCCGCCGCGCAACAAAAGGCTCTGCGGGTTACGACTTTTTCTCCCCTATCTCGCTTCCGAGCTGTCTTAAGGCGGGCGAAAGCTTCACTTTCCCAACAGGTATTCGCTGCAAAATGGACGAAGGCTGGGTGCTTTTGATCTGCCCGAGAAGCGGCATGGGCTTCAAAACGGGCGTTCGGCTTGCAAACACGATTGGCGTGATCGATCAGGATTACTATTTTTCCGACAACGAGGGACACATCATGGTAAAACTTGTAAACGAAAGCGCTCTTTCGTCGGCGATCGAGATCAACTGCGGTACCGCCTTCTGTCAAGGGCTGCTTCTTCCCTTCGGCATTGCCGAAAATGACTCTGCCAACGCAATACGAAACGGCGGATTCGGAAGCACTTCAAAACAAGCATAAATAATTAACAGGCGCTGTGAAAAATTGAAATTTGTAAGCTTCAATTTTAGCAGTGCCTTCGTTTTTTATATAATTTGTGAGATTAAAACCAATAGAAACTTTAAAAATTTCAAGTTCGATTTATCTGACACCTTCGGTGCAATCGGTCGTATTGTGTAACGCCGTATGTCCCATATGCTTGAATGGAGCAGTTCATTCCCATCAAGGCATCCTGTCTGCTTTCGAGGTCCTCCTGAACATCTTTTGCATGGGTTCAGCGTCGTTTAGTCTTACGGTTCTGTTCATAGTCGGTCTTTTGCATTTGTCTGAATGAGAATAAACCATGCAGTTCTCGCAGACTTGCAGTTCGTCGGTATTTCATCGGGATATTCCGTATTCGTGTGCACAAAAAGCCCATCATACGACAAATCTTTATTCGTTTTCTCAAACAGCGCCATTATTTTTGCCAATAATCTGTATCTCCATTCTCATTTGGCTTTTTCCATACCGAAAAAATGTTTATTGGCATTCGCCTCAATTTTCGAGCCGTCGACATACAATTGAATCAAGCCTGCGTATTCTTTTGGGACAATATACGCTGTAACTGCCTTGAATCTCTCTTACACATTCTCGATAAGTTTTTTGTTGATGGAATTGCCGAAGGTTTTTTCTGTCGGAGTTTCATGATCCGGCTAGTACAAATATTTACTTTGCATTTATCTTCGAGTCCTCTTAAGGATATGTATCCATTGTCCACGAAAGCGAGCAAGATAGTTTGTCACATATTGATCGTATCATATCCCTTTCTGCTCACTAATGCGGCTTTGTTTTTGAGATACTTTGCTGTTTCAATCTCCTCCATGATTCGGTCAAAAGTCATCATCGAATCAATAATTTTAAAATAATCTGAAATAATAACTTGTGATCAGGCTTGGGCTATAATATATATTGTTTTTATACCACTAAGGCACATAACCGTATATGCTTTCGGCTATGTGCCTTATCTACTTTTAGCTGGCCATGGATGTTTTTCAAAACTCTTCTTTCTTTACTCCGCAGCGCCAAAGAGTCTTCCCTTGATTGCTCGCAGTGGAATTCAAGATAACGAAGTGTACACCACTGGTGTACAAAAGGAGATAAATATGATGAAACAGAAAACAGCTACCACTATTGCAATCGCAAATCAGAAAGGCGGCGTCGGAAAGACGACTACCGCACTCAGCCTCGCAGCCGGACTTGCCGAGCGGAATTATTCCGTTCTCTTGATAGACGCTGATCCGCAAGGCAGCTTGACTCTCTCCTGCGGGATCACCGAACCCGATGAGATAGAATTCTCGCTCGCCAATGTTATGACTGAGATCGTTAAGGACAATGACTTTGAGATAACAAAAGGAATAGTTCCCACAGACGAGGACTTTGACCTTATGCCCGGAAATGTTCTTCTCTCCGGAATCGAAGTCGAATTAGTGAACACAATGCAGCGTGAGCGCATACTTGACTATTATGTTGAAATGCAGCGCAGCAGATATGACTATATTATTATCGATTGTACACCGTCGCTCGGTATGCTGACGATCAATGCGTTAGCTGCCGCCGACGGTGTTTTGATTCCGACACAAGCAAACTATCTTTCCGTTAAAGGTCTGGAGCTGCTTATGGGGACGATCTCGAAGATAAAAAGACGAATCAATCGAAAGTTGGAAATTGAGGGGATTCTCCTTACTATGGTAGACAGCCGGACAAAATTGGCACGGTCCGTTTCGGAGATCGTTCGCAGCTCATACGGCGAGCATATCAGGATATACACAACAGAAATACCGGTGAGCATAAAGGCAGCAGAGACCGCTATGCAAGGCAAAAGCATTTATCGGCACAGCAAGTCAAGCAAGATTGCAAAGGCGTATCAAGCCTTTACCGATGAATTCATAGAAAGCGAGGTTTAAGCTATGGTGAGTTTTGCAATGAAGTCGTATGACAAGATGTTCGGTACCGAGTCAGAAAGCGATGTTGTGGAGATACCGATTTCGGACATTGTGCCATTCAAGGATCACCCTTTCAAGGTCATCAACGATGATAGTATGCAGGAGCTTGTTGAATCTATAAAGCTGAACGGTGTTATTGATCCTGCTATCGTAAGGGAACGCGGCAACGGGCAATATGAGCTTATCAGCGGACACCGCAGAAAGTTTGCAAGCGAGCTTGCGGGGAAGAAAACGCTGCGCTGCCATATCGTTGATCTTTCAGACGAGGAAGCTACCGTTTTTATGGTGGACAGTAATCTGCACCGCACGTCTATACTGCCAAGCGAAAAAGCGTTCTCGTACAAAATGCGTCTGGACGCTGTCAAGTCTTTAAAGGACAGAGGTTCGGGAAGATCACATATAAAAGTTGCAGAGGAAGTCGGAGAAAGTCGTGAAAACATCAGGCGCTATATCCGCTTGACCGAGCTTAACTCCGATCTGCTTGATTGTGTAGACAACGAGCTGATAAAGCTCCGTGCAGCGATCTCACTCTCCTACCTCAATAAAGATCAGCAGCAGTCAGCGTTTGAGTTTTTCAACCAAGAAGGTGTTTATCCTTCAACAAAGCAAGCTGAAACTATCAGAGAATTGGCAAGTACCGACGACCTCACGAAAGAAGCGCTTGAAAACGTAATGCGCAAGGAGAGAAAGAAAAAAGAGGTCATCAAGATACCGTTCGACAGCGTTCGGAAATACTTCCCGGAGGATTACACCTCCGAGCAGATCTTTGAGGAGATCGTGAAGTATTTCGAGAGGCGTTCCAAAGACAAGAATGTGTCATCACAATGAGGTGTATATGAAGTATTATTCAAACGATCCGAATCTAAGGAGACACTGATTAAATCGAGTGCCAAAATTGCGCCGTCAGATTTCGCGGCAAATTGGACGAAAAAGCCGCAGGGTGCGGGTCTCCTGGGGAGACCTCTCGCAGCAGGCGAGAAGCACCGACCGAGGCGGCAGCCGAGACTATACTGACGTATTTCAAGGATTTTGAGTTCAATTTGACCGAAATATGCAAGCAAGTTTGGTGCTCAGTTCGCAGAACGTGATTTATTCAGTGGTTCCCTAAATTATACCACAGCAAGTCTGTTTGTTCAAGAAGTAAAAAGGACTGTCGAAAATCGAAAGATTTTTCGGCAGCCCCGGAATTATTATTCTGTCATCAGTATTACAATCATTACAAATACTGCTGCATACATTATGATTGTCAGCGGAGCGGTGAGATATATCAGTGCTTTTTTTGCAGTAGAGCAGGGATAGTCACCCTTATTAAGACCGAAATCATTGCGCTTCTTTATTATCTCTACAATGAGCATAATTGGTGCAGCGATATAGAAAAAGCACAAAAGAAGCTGGAGCAGACTCAAACAGACCGAAGCAATCGGGTGGTTATGGAACATGTTGAGCAGCTTGTAATAGACCAGCAATATGATCGGATATACAACAAGGCACAGTCCAAGATAGGAAAGAAATGTGACAAAAGCACTGTTTCGCCACAGTGAATCGTCCGAGCCGTTTTGACCCAAGTAACGGAACAGAAACCTCACGGGAATCGTTATCGCAAGAAAGATGATAATTAAAAGTGAGCTTCTGTTAGATACAGCGCGTATCTGCTTGTTTATTGTTTTATTCTCCATAATATTACACCCCTTTATAAATGATATACGATTATTATACCACACAGTTTATACATAGGTCAATAGAATCCACAGCAGATGTATTGAGTATAACTCACTACTATATTACTGGTAAATACAAAAATCAATGCAAAAAAATCAAAAGAATCACTGATTATCAAGCAGCTTATTTGTCAAAACCGAGGTTGTAATAGTTTCGCTACCAAGCAAGACTTGATTGAAGCAGGAAGTAAACGAGGGCTGATTATATCTGATAGTCTCTCAAAAGAACAGATATATGACTTGATTATAACCGTTTATACAGCGAATGAAATGGAAGTGCTTTTTAATGTAGGTCTTTCTTCTTATGATGTACAACAAAAGTTTGATGTTACCAATTACGAAGTTAAGAAGTTAGCAAAAAACGGAGTGATAAGTGTAACAGGAAACGAAAACTTCAGCTCATTCGGCAAACGGCACACAGCGCCATTGTATTCTGTTTTCGATTTCTGCCGGCTGACAAGCGAGGAAGTACATAATTGGCTAAATTACCATAGACGAGAGAGGAAGAACGATGATAAAGTATTATGATGAACGTCATAAAATGATCTTCGCCGATCTCATTAGGCGAATGAAAAGTAATGATTGCTACCATTTAGCGATTGCATACTTGATTGCTCTTGATTATGATTGCCGTAACAGAATTGAATGTGTTTTCGATATCGAAAACGATACTATTCTACCGGATTGTTTACATTCCGGTTGGCAGACCGGTACGAGCTTAAAAACGCTTCGGCTTGCGTTCAATCTTTGGAATGGGTACTGTTTCGACACAGATACCTACATAGACCAAGACGGACAACGTTCTCTTTTGCCAAGCAGCAGCTATGCTGTTGACAGTATCTTCTGTTCGACTTATGCACCTTATTATTGGGAGGCAATAAAGCTGCGCTATCCGGAATACACACAGTAAAAGGAGATGAATATGTGAAAGAAGCAACACACTTTTCTCTGGCACTAACACAGAATCGGCTCAACAAGCACCTTACTCAGAAAGAGGTTGCAGCGCGGCTCGGTATCGAGCGATCGACTTACGCATACTACGAAAACAGCAAAACGAAACCGAGCTGCGAAATGATCCTCTTTCTCTCGGAGATCCTCGAAACAGACTATCACATTTTTATCGAGGCTGTTATCAAAGATATAAACGAAGAAAGAGGAAATCCGATAACAGTTGGGAGTAAACCCTTATGAGAATAATAATGCCTTTGGCAACTTTAGCTCTGATTATCACCTCGATCGTACTCAGCACGATTACGAAGAAAAAAGACTACTCAAAGAAAAAGAAGATATTACTTCTGCTGATAAGCATTGCTTGTATTCCGATAGCAATGCTTTTTTTGATATTATCACAACAAATACGATAAGGAGAATCGCTATGAAGAAAATCACATTGATCACCGTCTGCCTTGCGCTTGTATTAACGCTCACAGCCTGCACTACACGCTCCGAGCTTGCAGAAAGCGAGGACACGGCGGAGCAGGAAACAATCACTGAATCGCTCTTTGATTACACGGAAGTAGAAAAGACGATCACAGAGTATGCGCAGTCGCACGGAATGTATGAAAAGAACACGCTCTGCTACAAATCCGGCAGCTATTACAAGCTCGATACGACGCGCTTTTCCTCGCAGTTTGAATTGCAGTCGGCTTATGAGGACGCTGTCCGCGACATCGTA
>CACZCM010000119.1 GCA_902779615.1 uncultured Ruminococcus sp.
TCGTCTCGCCCTTTAGCTTCTCATAGTCAATGTCTGCGGAATAGCCGTCTGTCGGCGCTTCAACAACGCTAACAACAGCGCCGTCGTATTTTTCGTTAATGAAATCTACAACCTGCTGACTCTCAAGAGCAGCCTTCAGAGCAAGGATATTCGGTTCGTTCTCATTGCCTTCCTTTACTACAAGAACATTGCCGTAAGCAGATGCTGAGCCTTCGATGCCAAGCGAATCCTTAACGGGATTGATGCCCGCTTCGATCGCATAATTCGAGTTAATGATCGCATAATCGACATCCTGAAGAACATTCGGCACCTGAGCCGCCTCGACCTCTTTGAACGAGATGTTCTTCGGATTATCGGTGATATCCGCGGGAGTTGCCGTAATGCCTGCACTCGGGTCGAGCTTTATGTAGCCCAGGTTGTCAAGCAGCAACAGCGCTCTTGCCTCGTTCGTCGTGTCGTTGGGAATAGCGATCTCAACGCTCTTTGAATTGTTAGAGCAGCCTGCAAAAACTGCTGCAGATGTGATAATAAGTGCGGAAGCTAAGATAGCGGAAATAAGTCTTTTCATAATGGTCTCTCCTTGATAATAAATAATCGTTCAATAAAATGGACTGTCAACAAAGCACCGTTACATTCGTCCAAAACGAAAATTATTCCTCAAAAGAAACTGAAAGATCCGTTTCATATTTGGTTCTCTCCCATTCTTTTTATATTATTCCTATGTGTTTAGTAGGTTTTATGTTATTATAATACACATTTTACTCCCATATGTCAATAGGGAAAATAAAATTCCTCTGTTTGTTTAAAAGTACTGATTACAGACAATAGTTTTTGTGCGTTATGTACAAGCAAACATATAAACCCGCTGGTTATCATTTATCAAATCTTTCGCGCATTTGCAGTATATAATTTTCAATTGTAAACAAACGCATTTTTCGGTCTTGTTATCGGGCGGCGGGTATGCACCCATTTGCACTAACTTATTTAAAAACCATTATTATGCACAAATACTCGATTAATCATTCTCGAAGATATGGCTATTATTGCCTCCCATTTAGGGGAGATGCCGAACGAAGTGAGGCGGAGGGGGGGGTATAATAAGTCAAAACTCCGCATTATAACCTCTCCGTCACGCCTACGGCGTGCCACCTCCCCTACATGGGAGGCTTTACCGACTCATCGACATAACCCAATGTGTCATTACCGTAAAAATAAGTTATTGCATATGGGGTTTGCACCTGCAGGCAAGTTCCGTCCGACTTTATTCGCAATCCTAGTTATCGCCGCATACTTGATTTATTCTTCCCTAAATCAGCAGGACGCTCCGTTAGTGTAAAACTATTGTAGGCATACAAAACAAGATAACATAATACTAGGGTAAAGTAACGTGACTGCCGGTGCTTATAAAGCAGACGCGCCCGCCGTGTCGGACTGCGCAGCAAAAAAGCTGAACCGCGTATTGCCTGCAGGCGCCTGCCTGCCGCTCATTACCCTCTTGACATTTTGAAGTAGCTAAATTATACTATATACATAAACTTATGTCAGGTAGTTTTTAGATACATATATCGTATTATACACAAGGAGAAATCATCATGGAAGAATATATGAGCTATGAAGAATACCTTGTTAGGGTAAAAGAAAGGATTGTAACAGACAAGGGCAATTGTCCCGTAACACCTCTTTTGCGGAAATTGCAGGGCAAATGGAAAACTCAGATACTTTACGAGATGTGTATACACGATTCGGTACGATTTGGTGAGCTGAAAAAAGCACTGCGCGAAATAACGGGAAGTATGCTTTCAAATACGCTGAAAGAGCTTGAAAATGACGGCTTTATCCACAGAGAACAGTTCAACGAGATACCGCCCCATGTTGAGTATTCCTTTACGGAAAAAGGGCGTGATCTACAGCCGATATTCTATGCAATTATGGTCTGGGGGTTCAAGCATGAGGACGATTGAAGGCTCGCTGCGTGATGAGGTTTTTGCATACGCAAAAAAGAAATACAAATCAAAGCCTGAGTATCTGTGGGCTAAGTTCCCCGATTACGGCATTCTTCGTCACAGCGACAATAAAAAATGGTATGCACTTATAATGAATATCACATACGAAAAGATAGACCCTGAAAGATCAGGACCTGTCGATATACTGAATGTTAAGCTTGGCGACCCGCTGCTACGCGATCTCTTGATACAGCAGGAGGGATACTACATCGGCTATCACATAAGCAGAGGCAGCTGGCTGTCTGTGGCGCTTGACGGTACGGTAGCGCTTGGTGAAATCACGAATCTGATAGATATGAGCTTTGATGCAACTGCTTCAAATAAGAAAAAACAGGAGATGCGTCCTCCGAAGGAATGGCTTATCCCAGCAAATCCCAAATATTACGATATTGTCCATGCCTTTGACAATACAGATACAATAGAATGGAAACAGGGTGCAGGTATCAAGAAGAACGATACAGTTTTTATGTATGTCGGTGCGCCTGTATCGGCTATCCTCTACAAATGCAAGGTCATTGAAACAGAAATACCCTGCAGCTACCACAGCGAGGAGCTTACGATCACGAAGCTGATGAAGATTAAGCTGCAAACGCGATATAAATCCGACCGCTTCACCTTTGACCGACTGAGATCCGAATTCGGTATCTTTGCGGTCAGAGGTCCACGAGGAATTCCAAACAGCTTAAGCTGCGAATTGAAAGGAAAGTAATATGGCAACATACATAGTATTTGACGTTGAAACACCGAATCGGGCAAACAACAGAATGAGTGCGATAGGCATATCGGTCATCAAGGATAACAAGATCGCTGATAACTTCTTTTCGCTCGTTGATCCCGAAACGCATTTCGACTACTTCAATACTCGTCTTACAGGCATAGATGCTCAGAAAGTTAAAGGCGCTCCGAATTTTTCGGAGCTTTGGAAAAAAATAGAGCCAATTATGAACATGGGAATACTTGTTGCCCATAACGCCGTTTTTGATATGAGCGTACTGAAACGGTGTCTGAACGATTACAGTATCTCTTGGAAACCGACAGCGGAATACTTGTGCACAGTTCAGATCGGACGCCGTGTTCTGCCGGATATGAGCCACAAGCTGAATGTGATGTGCGAGCATTACGGGATTTCTCTGGATCATCATCAGGCTGACAGCGACAGCCATGCTTGCGCCGAAATACTGCTGAGGTATGTGGAAAACGGTGTTGACGTGGGCAAGTATGTGAAGAAATACAAGCTCATTCCCTGATTCGAGGTGAGGTATCATGCACGATATATGGAATCCGTGGCACGGTTGCATCAAAAAAAGCGAGGGCTGCGACAACTGCTATATGTATTTCCTTGACCGTTTGAGAAACATGGACGGTTCAAAGATATACCGTACAAAGGCAGGCTTCAGCTATCCTATACAAAAAGACCGAAAAGGCAATTACAAGATACAAAGCGGTGAAATGATACGGGTATGTATGACCTCGGATTTCTTTTTGGCGGAAGCAGATCAATGGCGTGACGAAGCGTGGGAGCTTATGCGAATGCGAAGCGATGTGGTGTTTTTCCTGCTGACAAAACGTCCCGAACGGGTCGCGGATCATCTGCCGAAGGATTGGGGTAACGGCTGGGATAATATCTTTTTCAATGTGACAGCCGAAAACCAGCGCAGAGCCGATGAGCGTATCCCGATACTGCTTGGGCTTCCGTTCAAGCACAAGGGCGTGATGTGCGCGCCGTTTATCGGTCAGGTCAGTATGCGGAAATATCTTGAAACGGGGCAGATAGAGCAGGTTCTTTGTGACGGTGAAAACTATGACGGCTCCCGTCCCTGTAATTTTGATTGGGTAAAGCTGCTTAGACAAGAATGTATGGACAACAATGTGACATTCGTTTTCTGCGGTACAGGCAGACGGTTCATAAAGGACGGCAGATTTTACAAAATCGAGGGCAGCGGTGTTCAAAGTCGTCAGGCTCACAAATCCGGAATGAGCTTTCAGGGCAAGCCGATAAAGTTTGATCTGTATGACGGCCTCGGAAATCCGATCTCCGACGAGGAAAGATATAAGCCTTATTTTCGTGAAAAGTGCGAAAGCTGCGGTATGCGCCCGATCTGTAACGGGTGCAGCAATTGCGGAAAGTGTGATGCGCAGATAGGTGAATAGAATTAATCAGAAGATGACAGCAAATGCTATAAATGCACCTGAGCTTTCTGTTTGTTCGTTTATCGGGAGATCTATTCAATACTAAAAGTGAGATGTCCCCAGCCTATAAAGGCAGGGGACATCTTCTCTGCGGTCATATAAAATTTGTATATACAGTTTCTTCGTACTCGGGCTGATCGATCCCGCGATCCGCTGCAGCCTGATGTGCCTTCAGAAGATACGCTATATTTTGACCGAGAGTTCTCATAGTCTGAAGACCCTCTTCGTCTTTTCTGACATCATCGGGAGTATGTCCGTGAACCTGGTTCCAATACTGAGAACTTACAATGTGCATATTCATCATTGAGAAATACATATTGAGCCGCTCAAATGCCGCTGTGGCTCCTCCTCTTCTGCATGACACGACCGAAGCCGCAAGCTTTCCGGCAAGCTTTGAATTTGAGGTGCTGAACATCAGCCTGTCAAGGAACGAGGTCAATCGCCCGTTCGGACCGCCGTAATACACGGGAGAACCTACGACCATCGCATCAAACTCATCTATACGCGCGGAGGTTTCATTTACAATATCCCTAAATACACATTCGCCATTTGTTTGGCACTTAAAGCAAGCGATACAATCCGGCATAGGCTTTTTACCGAGCCACAAGATCTCGCTCTCAACATCGTTTTTCTTTAATGTTTCGGCCACCTCATTCAGCGCGGTATATGTGCATCCGTATTCATTAGGGCTGCCGTTTATCAGTAACACCTTCATACGTCAAACTCCTCCTTGAGATCCATCATGCCACGTATTTCTGCATGACCATTCTCCAAATAAAACAGCCCCATTTCCCAACCGTTTTTGTCATAAAGAGCCATAATATCAGGCATGATCTCCCGCACCTTTAACAATAGCGCAGCGTCCTGTACGATCTTCGCTGTTCCGTCGTACCGCAAGAACTCACCTCCGACGACAGCCAAGACTTCTGCCTTCGGATTTGCCGTTAGCTGCTTGAAAACATTCTTAAATGTTCCGCAGCCGAAATAAAGCTTATCGTCTACCAACATATGGAAACCAAAAGGGCGGCCTTTCGGCTGATCGCCGTCGGTGGTTAAAAAATAAAATGTTTCTGCTTTGTCAAGAAACTGACACACTTTTTCTGCATTTGACATATGCATTCTCCTATCAATCACAGTGATGCGGTAAATATCGCGGCAATATCGTTTTCATACAGCGGCGACCACGCATTCTCAAGACCCTCGTTTTCCGCTACATGATGCGCCATTTCGTCGATCCTGCTCTCATCGATTCCAACGTCCTTCAAGTGCATTGGTATTCCTATTGACTCAAAGAAACTATATGTTTCATCTATGGCTTTGTTTGCGATCTCATAATCGTCAAGCGCGCTGTCGATACCGAAAACATTCACTCCATACTTTACAAAACGGCTAACGGTCTTATCGCTTAAAATATGCTTCATCCATCTTGGTGTAATTATCGCAAGACCCTCTCCGTGTGTTATGTCATAATATGCGGACAGGGCGTGCTCCATTCCGTGGCACGGCCAGCCTGACTGACTATTTCCGAGAGAATAGATCGCATTGCAGCCGTAGGTGCAGTCGAGCATCATCTCTGCTCTTGCCGTATAGTCCTCGGGATCTTCGAGACACTTTCTCGCGTTTACCATAAGGCTCTTTAATCCGGCTTCCATAAAGCCATCGTTAAGCAGCGTTGAATCCTCGCAAAAATACTGCTCTATAATATGGTTCATAGCGTCGGCGCAGCCTGCCGCAGTTTGTTTCTTGGACACAGTGAATGTATAAGTCGGATCTAAGAAAGAGCAAACAGGATAAAGCAGCGGATCCATATATCCGATCTTATCGTTTGTTTCGGTGCGGGAAATAACTCCGCCGCAGTCATATTCACTTCCGGTTGCCGCCAGAGTAATAATATCCACAATAGGCAGCGCCGCCTTTGCCTTGACCTTATACGAGATAAGATCCCACGGATCGCCGTCGTATTTTGCTCCTGCTGCAATAGCCTTAGAGCAATCGAGAACACTGCCGCCGCCTACCGCAAGAATGACATCAATATCATTTTCCTTGCAAAGCCGCACACCGTCTAGTACGCTGGGATCATACTTCGGGTTAGGCTGAATACCCGAAAGCTCAATGATCTCGAAGTCTTTTAGCAGCTCCTTCACTCTATCGTACAAGCCCAGCTTCTTGATACTTCCGCCGCCGTATGTGAGCAGCACCTTTTTTCCTATGGAAGCCATGACCTCCGGGAGCTTTCTGATAACATCCTTGCCGAAAATAAGTCTGGTTGGTGTCTGATAATTAAAATTTTGCATTATGATCTCCCCTTCTGATGTTAATTATGCTCTATATTAGCATTTTAAAGCCATATTTCCGAACTTAGCTATAGTGCTATACAACAATTTTAACATTTTATTATTGATTAGTCAAGACTTTTTGTGGTAATATCACGGAAATCAACTTTCTTTTAAAGAAATATTATTGAATCTTTTTTCTTACATTTTACTTGCATTTAAAGCAACCTGCGGGGGCTTTCCGGTCGC
>CACZCM010000120.1 GCA_902779615.1 uncultured Ruminococcus sp.
CTCACAAGTGTGTAGTACTCATTTTTGATGATATCGCTGATGTTGAGGTACTCTATCTCGCCCTGTGTGTTGTCGTCGTCATCGGTCTTTGTCGTACCGAAGAAGAGGTATGTGCTGTCGTTCGAGCGAGCGAACTGCGGCATTGTGTAAATGCCTGTCTCGTTTGTCAGCTTGATAACGTGTGTGAAGTAGTTGTCCTCGAAATCGTAGATCTGGAGGAAGATATCTCTGTCGTCGTTGGTGCTGAGATCCTTATCCCAGTCGATAGTCCATGCAAACAGACCAAGTCCGTTGTAGCCGATAGCCGTTGAATCTACCGTAAGGAACATATCGGATTCAGACTTCGTTCTCAGGTCTAAGAAACGCTGACCGTACCACTGATTCTTGTAGTATTCGCGGGTGTCGTTATCCATATGAGCAAGCTCTGCGTCGGTGTAGAACGAGCCGTCGTTTGACCATCTGCCGTCCTCATAGAACAGATATGCCGTTACGGAAGCAGCCGCGCCGATGTCCTCGATCTTCTCGATCCCTTCATACTCTGTCTTTGTGTAGTAAAGAATAATTCTGTCAGTTTCACTGTCGTATGCTGCGTGCGGGTTGAGGTCTGCCGTGTAGTCCTCATCGGTTGTCTTTGTCAGCTTCTCGACACTGCCAAACTTCTTTGTTTCCTTGTCGAAGAATGCTGCCTTGATGTCGAGAGCTTTGAGCGCTTCCTCAACGCCCTCGTTGTCGCCGAGAACTCTGTCTGCGGAAGACCATGTAACGAGCAGCTTACCGTTGCCTATGTCGCAGATGTCGGGATAATCGTCGAGAGTGCCGTCGTTGTCGATCTGCTTCGGTGTAGACCAGTTGTCGCCGGAGCTGATGGAGTAGTAAATTGCACGTCTGTTAATGTCTGTGCGCTCTGCGTCGTCGTCAACCCAAACCATGAGCATATCGCCGTTGTCGTTAAGCTTCTGAAGCTGAACTCTTGCATCGGGAGCAGCACCCTGTTCGAGCGTGATCTCGGTTGTGCCTTCGGCATTCATCGGGGTGTCGGGCGTGCCGTTCCAAGCTGTGCGGTTGTCGAGGTATGCACGGCTTGCAATATCGTCGGTCGCAAATTTTTCTTTCTGCTCCTCTGCAGTGTATGCGCCTGAGGGTTTTGAAAATGCCTTTGTCGGATCGAAGCTGATATGATCCTTCTGATCGCCTGCTGAGAAGATCTCGAAGGTCGCAAGGCTGTCACCGCCGATGTTATCGGACCAAACCTTAATGCCCAGAACCTTAATGGTATAATCCATCTTGATCTTGAGGTCGCCGTATGCATAATTTTTCCACTCCGTGAAGCGGAAGTCAAAGTCGAATACGAACTTTGCAGATATCGTTACGGACGCAATGCCTACGTCAACACCGAGCGATACGGAGAGCGTCGGGTCGATGAACAAGTAGAAGTCACGGCGTACTGAAGAACCCTCGTCGAACTTTTTGAACAGACCGAAGTCTTCTGCGGAGAATTCGCAGAGATAATCATTCTCTGTTTCGCCGTAGCCGCCCTCGAGCGGATCGCCGTTGTAGTTGTTGTACATATAATAGATGCCCGTGATCTTGCCCGAGAAGCCGAAGTCGATTATTACGGAAACGCCGATCGGGGTAACGATCTTCTCGTTTACGGACATATCTGCCTTAAGCTGCACGTAGAACAGAAGATCCTCGAAGTAGTATTTGCTCTTGTCGGATCGCTGCGAGAGCGTGAGACGGAAGCCAACGCTTGGGGATATGCTGAAATTGAAGCTTCCCTGAGTCTTGAACTTCGACTTAGCTTCTTTCTTCTGTGTTCCGTCTTTGTTCTCCTTGCTGACTTCGCTGTACTTGCTGTCATCGGAATCGAGGAGTTTTTCAGCTGTTTCGCCGACCTTTTCGTTTGCTATTTCGTCAAGCTCACTCTTGTCGACAACTACCCAATCGTCGCTGTCGGAACTCTTCTTATCGCTGTCTGAGGATTTCTTATCTTTGTCCGAGTCCTTCTTCTTGTCGCCCCATTTTTTATCAACAAGCTTAAAGTCCTTGCCCCATGCGTAAGAATAACTGTAACGCGTCCAGCTCATCTGCTGTGCTGCTTCGGAAGAGAGTGAGGAAGGAGAGTAACGCTCGTCGGATCTCTCAAGCGGTATGGATTCGATACCGATATCGCCGAGAGGATCGCCGATAAGGTCTGATACGAAATCCGAGCGGTAGAATTTCTCAAGAGAGCTTGAACCGATAAGCGGGAAAACGAACTGCCCGAGATCGAGCGGCTTCGAGAATACATAGCCCGTTGCGATCTTGTTATAGCGTTTGCCGCCTGCATCTTCAAACTGTACCCAAAGCTGATAGTTTGCGTAGCAGTCCTTTTTGGGGTTGAAGGTGAGTTTTGATTCGAGCTTAGTGCCCGTGGTTTTATTCACCACGCTGTATACGTCGTTCTTTTCATCACAGTCAACGATAACGTTGCCCTTTTCGTCGGTAATGAAGAAATGCGCTTTCGCGGGTGTAATAGTAGATTTTGAATTAACTATGATCCAAACGGAACAGGAACCGTCATCAATGGGGATAACGCCCTCGCTCTTTGAGGTCTGTATCTCTTTTGTATCGCCTTTGTAAGTTGTGGACGCTCTCATATCGACTGCGTTGAACTCTTCGAGCGCAGGGAGCGTCAGTTTTGAGTGAACACTGAGATCAACGTTTGAGTAAGAATTTGTGCCCTCCGAATCCGTTACAATGAGATTTGCCGTACCGAATACGGGAAGCTTTGAAGCAATCTTAAACTTGCCATTAGCGTCGGTCATAGCAGCGTCACCGCCGAGATTTACCATAGCGCCCGAAACAGGTTCAGATCCCGACCAGCTCACATTGTTAAGCAGCTGCAGGAAGTTTGCGTTCGATCTGCTGACCTCACCCGTTCTTTCCCTTGTATCAACCAGGGAGGTTTTCTTGATGAAGTGGTAGGCAAGATGAACCTGGTCGCTGTTTACCTTGCCCGCAAATACGTTGCCGTAGACCTGTGCCGGGGTATCGGTGTAGCGACGGCGTTCCGCAAGCTCATTCTCATCTACATAGCCGTCGCCGTTGGTGTCGCCCGTTAGATCCTTCCACTCGGTGACATATCCCTCGGGAGCAACAGCCGTAAAGGAGTATTCCATACCTGTATAAACATCGGGAACCTTATATTTGCCGTCCTTGTCTACGCCCTCCGGAGTCTTGGAGTTGAGACTTTCCGTGGTTACAACAGACATTTCAAGACCTTCATAAGTAGTTGTACCGATTACCTTACCGTTTTCGTCCTTCTTTTCGACCTGTCTTGTTCCTGTGTAGATCTCGGGGGTCTCCGCGTCATTGACGTATGAGATAGTGAGCCCCTGCTCGCCCGTGACCGGAGTTATTTGAATATCGTCACGCACAACGACTTCTGCCTTTGTATAGTCTGCTTCTCTGATGGTTGCTCCGTTGGGGTTCACTTCGTCACAGATTTTCTTGCCCGGTTTATACCACTCGTGTGTAGTTTCCTTTGTTGTCATGTTATAAACGGACACGCCATCGGGAATCCTGTCCTGTACAGTACTTACGCCCATGCGGAGAACCGTTCCTGACGGCACCGATATACGATAGATATCCCTACGATCGTACACTGTCAACCATCTATATCCGGTGTACTTACCGCCATAACCATAATACGTCTCACCTGTGTCACAATTCCAATCAGTCTTATAGACGGGAACCAATTTGCTTTTATCGGACGCACTGTTAAATTCCTTATACGCTTCAATAACATTCGTAATCTCCGAATAACGATTATTCTCATCATAATAAGAGTGATAGTTTTTTCCTTCACGAATTTTAGGATTATCGGTATTAAAGAAAGCAACGTCAACACTTCTCCTCGTATAAACCGGAAACATCTTGATATTCGTGCTGCTGCCCGTTACAACGCCCTTTTCGTTAAGCGTCTTTACGAAGTTCTGATCGAGCTTTACGGAAACATACGGATCGTCGCTGTTCTTTGAAACGGAATCGACATCGAGATAATAAATATTCGATGGGTCATTTTTTGTTCCGTCACCCATATCCGGGTCGTATTTTGTTCCATCGCCCATATCGCGTGCATTCATGCTGTGGTTTACGAAATACACGCCCTTGAGGTAAAGACCATTGTTCGCTTCCTTTGCAGGGTCGGCGGAATGAATATAAACGGTATTACCGTAATTTGCGAAGAAACCCGATACCTTCTTGCCGTCCTGGTCGAGCACAACCGTCTTACTCGGATTGTAGATTTTACTATTTGTGCCTTCAAAAAATGTTGATTTTATCTCTGGCGCACCCGTGCTGAAATCGTAGATTGAACGGGTAAAGCTCTGCGCAGACTGCTGAGACTCGAAGGTGTACTGCGTCCATTGTGCATCGAAATAAACATTATATTTCGCATGATTTGTAGCGGATGGATCACCTCCCGACTGATTACCGAGAGCAAGGTAATGAGGTCCAAACATATTATGTGTGTCTAATTCGTAATCTTGTATACTCCCCCAAGAAACAGGAGTGCTTGTATAGTGTGTAGAATTCGCAGGGGTGTATGTTGCCTCCGATTTATTTTTTACAAAACGCTGAAATCCTACGCCTCCTTTACCCGATGTATAAACCTTACCGCGTATAGAGGAAATACCGCTGAGATCGATCGGATTCTTGGTAGTCAAGGCAAAAGTTCCCCATCTGTTAGAGCGCAGGATTCCAACAGAGTCAGCCCAATATTCAGTTGACCACTGATCGGAACGTTTAACTGTATTGTAAAATGTTCTGTAACCTTCCGATCCCTGCGCTCCATCATGAGTATCGAAAGTATCACCACCGTAACTTCTTAAATCGTGATTGTACCACCACCTATCGCCGAGAATATTGCCGCTGTCTGCAAGCGTTTCGGTTTCAAGCTCTGCACCGCTGCTCTCTAAGGCTTTCATTTCCTCTGTGGTGCGCTCACGAAGGGTGTTGATGTCCTTGACGATCGTAACGTCTGCGTAGTGGTCGGAAAGCGTGTCGATGTCGCAGTCTGCGTCAAGACGCAAGCCGAATGTGCCGCCCTTGTTGAAATCAAGCGCAGTGATCTCAACTGTCTGCTCCGTTTGACCCGGAACGAACGCAACCGCTTTGTTGTCAAATTCCTCAAAGCTGCCCTCTGGAGCGGTAAGCGTAACAGTCGAAAGCTCGACCGTCGAGAAATACATCTCGCCGCCCGTTCTCTTGATCGTAACGGTCGCAGTCGGGTTAGCCGTTGTCAGACGGATATCGTCCTCAACTATGGCGTAGTCGGAGGGCTGCGTCTCCTCATCGTCCTGTATCGTCACATACGTTGTGGCGTTCGGTGCGATAGTCGTGAACTCGTTGTCCGTTGCCATAAGGCAGAGCGAGAAGATCTTCTGAGAGTTAGGCTGATCGTTATCATTGATCTTGATAGTGATCTCCTTCTCCGTTTCGCCCAAGCCGAAGTTTACAACGCACTCTGCGCCCTGCGCCTTGTCGTAGTATTCGTACAGCTCGTCGAGTATCTGCTTTGTATCACTCTCGACTTCCTCCGTAGACTTCTTGCCCGGGAGATTGAGGTAATCAGCCTGAGCGTTAAGCAGATTCGAGCCTGTGTCGTGCTTTGTTACTGTCTTTGTGCTGTCGGGAACGTCAACGGACTCGATCTGCTCCTCGACTGCTGTTTTAACGTCGTCTGTGAGTGTGTTTTCGGTCTGTGCGGACTCTCCCGTTAATGCGGTGATGTCCTCGTCCTCCTCGCCCGTCTCCTGGAAGACGAACTCAGTGGGGTCGGGCTTTGTGCCGTCTTTCTTTGCGTAGGGCTTGCCCTTCTCGTCGAGAATTTCGTAGTCAACGCCGTAGTCGGAAACGAGGTCGGCTGCCTTGAATACGACCTTAGTGGGCGTGTTGCCTGCGCCCTCGCGCTTGATCTTGATGGTCGCTGTGCCGTCGTTCTCGTTAAACGCATAGTCTGATGCGCCGAAGTCGAACGTGCTCAGCTCCTTGTTTGTCGCTTCATCTGCGTATGCAGTCGGGACAAACGACAAGAGCATCGCTGCCGCAAGAACGGTCGCTGACAGCTTTTTCAATGCTTGTTTCATGGTCACAGTCCTTTCTGTTTGGATTTTTGTCACACGCTCCGGCGGGTTGCACGCCTGCCGAAGCGTGCGGCGATCTGAGCATTCACTCAGATCTTCTTCTTGATGTTATTCGTGATCTCGCCTGTCTCGGTGTAATCAACATTTGCAATGCTGCCGCCGCTGACCTGCGTGCCGAGATCCTCTTCGCTGAGCTGCTTGCTGTCACGCTTTTTCTTGCGTTCCTCAAGCTCCTGCTCCTTCTTCTTTTCGTCTGCCATTATTCTCACCTCCCGTAATGAGATAAATAACTGCCACGCCCAAATGAGGTTATGGTAATTATCTTTTATATGCTAAACAGCCCTTTTGTCACAATGAAAAAGTGAAAGGATAATATAAGTATATATCAAGGCACGGAAATCAATTTTTAAAATCTTGTCATACAATTTTATTTTTTTGATACCGAAGGGGCGCGGGGGCGACCGGAAAGCCCCCGCAGGTTGCTTTAATTGCTTTAAATGCAAGTAAAATGTAAGAAAAAAGATTCAATAATATTTCTTTAAAAGAAAGTTGATTTCCGTGATATCAAGGCTAAAGGTATTGACAAAAGGACTGTTTATGCCTTAAATTTACACCATTTGCTTTGCCGCAAGCTCTGCGAAAAAGCCCTGCTTTTTGATAAGCTCATCGTATGTTCCTTCCTCGACTATCTGCCCCTCGTGCATCACTATGATGCGCTTGCAGTTTTTGACTGTTGAAAGCCTGTGGGCAATTACTATGCGTGTGCATTTTAATGAATCAAGCGTATCGGAAACAACCTTTTGCGTGATATTGTCGAGTGCGCTCGTTGCTTCGTCTAAGAAAAGTATCTTCGGCTTGTGAGCAAGCGCGCGGGCGATAACAAGCCTCTGCCGCTGACCGCCCGAAAGCCCGCCGTCACCCTCGGAGATAACCGTGTGAATACCCATCGGCATTTCTCTGATGTCATCGGCAATGCCAACCTTCTCGAAGGTATCCCAAAGCTCGTCCTGTGTAATATTCGGCGCGGCGATTTGGATATTTGACAAGATCTTGCCTTGGAACAGCCTGCCGTTTTGCTCAACAACGCCCGTGTTTTTGCGAAGCGCCTGCGAGGGTATGTTGTTTATATCGTTGCCGTCGTAGTAGACTGCACCCATTCTCGGCTTTTCAAATCCCGTCATAAGACGGATAAGCGTAGATTTTCCGCAGCCCGCCTCTCCGACAATGCCGACGTAGTCGCCTTTTTTGATCTTTAAATTGATATCTCGCAAAACGTCGGGGGTGTCGTCTCTGTATCTGAAATAAACGTGAGAAAGCTCGATATCTCCGCTTATCCTGTAATCTGTCGTATTGGTAAAGGACAATTCCGTCTCGGTATTAAAAATCGGACTTACAAGCTCGACCATTGGCTTTATCATAGCGACCTGCTCCGCCGACTTCATCAGCTCGATCAATCCGCCGGACAGAAAACCGTACAATACAAGGAACGAAAAGAAGATCGGCTCGGAAGTATTTGTGTGATCCTGATAATTATAAACAGAAATTACGGTATACAATTCGAGCATACCGAGAAAACTCACGACCGTCGGGGCAATTTTAATAAGCGTAATGCTTCGCCTCGGAGTGTATTCAAGAGCAGCTCGCTGCGCAAAAGCACGTCCCCAGCGAGCAAATGCTCGCTTTTCGGAGTTCGTAAGGCGTATTTTCTGAATACCGAGTATGGTGTCGTAGGTTATGCCGTTTTCTTTGGTATACGCTTCAAGCCTCTGTGAGATCAGCTTCGTGTTGAGAACTATCGACAGAAGATAGATAATACCGGTAAACACGCTCACAAAAACTACAGTATGAGTAAATTGACTGAAATGTTTGACCGTTCTGTTAAAGCAAGTCACGGCAAGTATCAGAATAAACACCGTGCTTGACAATGATTCAACTGTCATTTCCGTGAGGTTACCCAACATATCTATTCGTGAAGCGAGATTGCCGGGGCTGTATTTCTCGAAAAAGCTCCTCGGCAGATTGAGTAAACGCATCATACCCGCCGCCTGTATTCGGGAGCCTACTTTCACGCTCATTTTTTTCGTGACTACATCTTTTTGGAGGTCGATCAGATAACTGCCCAAAACAATACCGACAAACCAACTGCACGCCGCAGGAAGAAGCTGAACCTCCTCAGTCGGAACAAAAGTTGAAAAGATCGACTGCGTTATCACGGGGATATTCAAAGAAAGGTTTATCGAGATCACGCACAGAATAAGCCAAAGCAGGCTGTCGGAACGGCTCATAAACTTTGCTATGTACTGCAAAAGCCGCGCGATCGTGAATTCCTTTTCGGGAAGCGGCTTGTAAAATACCAATGCGTTTTCTTCTATAATGTAG
>CACZCM010000121.1 GCA_902779615.1 uncultured Ruminococcus sp.
CCGAAAATCTTCTTGTTTATTTCAAGCTCCTGCTGCACCTGCTCCGCTATGTCTTTAAGCTCCTGCGGCTCGTCATCGTCCTCGGGTGGAAAATAGAAACTTTGACTGTCGGCGCTTTTCTCGGTATTGTCATTTTCGGGTTTTCGTGGTATAATAATCTCGTCCTTTTGGGTGACCGCTTTACCGATAAAATTGTCGAGGTCGAAGATCAGAACACGCCTTACGCTGTTGTCACTCATCATCACGGGCATGATCTGACAGGGCACGCGATATGTGTATTCACTGTCCCAGTTCATGCTTTCGTAAATGACCTTACACAACGAGCTTGCTCCTTTTGGCTTACCGTCCCATTTCAGAGCGTTAGGATGATCTTTCCCGCAAGGACGAACGATTATCATACGCTCTACTGGATTGAAAAGAATCTCGACATACTCGGCGATCAGCTTCATCTTGCAGCTCGTGTTAAAGAGAATAGAGCTTGTATCTACACGGAAAACAGGCTCCGTTATCCTACTGAACATATCGCCGCTGACTACCTGGAACATCCTGACTACCTCGGCTTGTTCGCGCATTATCGACGCTTCTTTATCAACGCCCTCAAGCTCGTCTTTTATCTGCTGTTCCGCCTCGGTCAGTTCACGCGCAATGCGTGATATACCGTGATCGTCGATCATACCGCCAAGGCGGTGACCGCTGTCGGGCAAATATTCGTTTTCCAGGCTATTTTCGAGCGTATCGTCAAGCACTCCCATCGCGATCTGTGATACACGGTAATAGTCATCGAAATCAAAACCCGCCCACGAGCGGTTCATCGAAATGAATCCCGTGAGCACACCACTGTCGATTACTCTCATTGGCAGATACTCGCCCTCATGACCGTAACGGCGGCTGTTTAGTATACGCTGTGCGGCGTTCCAAACGGCACGTGTAACGATAGCGTCGTGGTGATCGGGCTGAAAGTACTTGTTCTTTTTGCCGTTGTTCTTCTTCGACTTATGATCCTTGAAATTCGGCGTATACGTTTTTCTCGCGAGAACATCACCGCAGTAACGCTCGTTTCTGACAAGAGAAGCTATCCCTTTTGCGGTCCAATCGGTGTTGATAGTTCCGTTCCTTTTCCTGCCGCCTGTAGGTATTTTAAGCTCGGTCAATGTTTCGGCGATCTCCTCGGTCGTTGCTCCTCGCAGCAGCATTGCATATATCCACTTAACGACCTGTGCTTGAGGTTCGTTTATTTGCAGTATCTTGCGCTTGCCGCCGTAGCTGTCGGATATCTCCACTTTATCGTAACCGAAAAGAGACGGCGTTAAAAAGCGCCCTCTGCTGAATCTCCACTCGAGCGATAACAGCATGGCTTCGCTTTTCATGTGGCTCTCTTCCTCTGCTACCATCGCGAGGACGAAAAGAATGATATTGCTCGTCTGCAAGCCTGTATCAAGATTTTCCTGTTCAAAAAACACTCTGACGGGAGGATCGAGGTTTTTTAGCTCCTCGATATATCCGATACAATCGAGAAGATTTCGGGCAAAACGTGACACCGCTTTTGTTATGATCATGTCGATTTTACCCGCTCTGGCGTCCTCGATCAGCTTCAGAAAGCCCGGTCTGTGGGCAGTATTGGTGCCCGAGAAGCCGTTGTCAACATACGTTCCCGCGTATTTGTAGCTCGGATTTGCCTGTATCTTTTCCTTGTACTGACGCATTTGCAGCTCAATCGAAATAGCCTGATCGATGTCGTCCGTCGATACACGGCAGTATGCCGCGACACGAAGCATATGCCGCAGGGAACGCAGCTCCCGTCAATCACCCAAACATCGACCATCGACTCCGGAAAACCAACAATCGCAAGCCTATCACATAAGTATTATAATTTAATAGTGTTTACTGATGATGATTTCGAACTTCCGGTACATACTGCATTGGCATCTGTTTCACGATCACCATATAATCAGGAAAACTGGATTCCCGATGAAATAAAAAAGAGCGGTCGTGATTCCGACCGCATAATTAAAAAGGAACTGTTGAAGATTCCTGCTGTTATTTGTTATGAAAATACAGATTCTCACTGTAGAACCAGTCCAACACACAAAGCAACATTGGCGTATATAACAGATATAGAGCGTGATAATAAAATGCTTTATATTTATTTCAAGCCTTTATGCCTGTTTCACCAGCAGCTGTTAAATGACAATCTTGGTATTTTTGGATTGAGTGTAAGCAGTAAAGGTGCGATATGTGAACTAAATACATCGCATTGGGCGATAAAAGAAAGGGATATTTTTCGGTCTCTTAAAAGAGTTGGCGTAGTTGTGCCTGAGATATAGGTTTATAATCTATAGAAAGGCTCATATTCCGCAAATACATCTGCTCAAAATTGAGCACATCTCCTCAATTTTGAGGTGATCTAACATATCAGTATTTGAAAACATCTCCCCAATATTGGGGGCATCATACAGAATTGCTGTGTTTCATAAAGAATTCGATAAACCTTAACCGTACAATTTGCTATCTAACAGCTATATCACATTGATTCATACACTTAAATTATTCATATAATTCTATTCTCCTCAAGGACATATACTGTTTTGCCTTTCTCGCTTTCGATGCGCCATGCAAGTCTACATCAGCAATTAAAAGGATTTCATCTCTTCCGGCAAATGAAATTGTTTGTCCGTTATAATCACAAACAATAGATTCACCTGCAAACATCATCTCCCCCTCTGTACCGGTTCGGTTGCACATCACAATATTTACGCTATTCTGAAACGCCTGAACTTTAATTTCCCACTGAAACATTTCCGATGGTTCTATTGTTGTGTTGGCTGTCGGTATCAGAATCAATTCCGCACCTCTCAATGTCTCGGTACGAATGCTTTCAGGATAATGGCGATCAAAACACACCACAATACCAATTTTCCCAAACTTCGTATCAAATACAGCGAATCCATCCTCCGATGGTGAATAGTAATCCTGTTCATAAAAGTGTTTGCTTTGAGCAATATGAACCATTTTCTGTGTACCTACAATACTTCCAGCATCATCAATAAGCAAACTCATATCATACCGTTTTCCATTTTCCTCTATATAGAGATTTGGCGACGCATAGATTCCGTTGTCTCTGCACGCTTGACAAAAGCCATGAATATATGCGTTGTTCGGCTTAAGCACATATTGACTTACGTCTTTTTTGGGATATTGGGGGAAAAACGGTGAAAGTTGTATTTCGGGAAAGACGATTAAGTCTGCTTTATGGGACGCTGCTGTTTCTAACAAACGAATTGAATTAAGATAATTCGCCTTAATATCCGCTGTTATCTTCATTTGAGCCAGAGCTACTTTCATTGCCTTCCTCCTATATAATGCTACAAACCAACCGACCTTAACGCTTGATCAAGGTCATTTATCAGATCCTCAGGCTCTTCCAATCCTACGCTGAAACGAATAAATCCGTTTCTGAATTGCTCAGGGTACAGATGAATACGTTCATCATAGCTTGGCTGCGGAAATATCAGGCTTTCATCGTGTCCGAGTGATACTGCAAAAGTTATCACTTTCAATGCCGCACAAAAACACTCCACCGTCTTATCATCGGAAGAAACACCAAAGGAAATGATGCCGCCGTATCCGTTTTTCATTTGCTTTTTCGCAATTTCATGACCTTGATTGCTTTTTAGTCCCGGGTACGATACAAAAGTCACATTATCACGATTTTCCAACCATTCTGCTATTTGCTGCGCAGATTCATTGATACGCTTCATTCTGAGAGGGAATGTGACCGAACCTCTGAAAATCTGCCACGCATTGAATGGACTGATTACAGATCCAACATTCACCTGTGCTTCGTAACGTATTCTGTCCATTGTTTCAAGATCATTGGAAATAATTGCACCGCCCTGTGCGTCTCCATGACCATTTATGTATTTCGTTAATGCTTCCACAACAAAATCCGCACCATACTCCAGTGGCTTTTGGTTAAAAGGAGATGCAAAAGTATTGTCAACAGATACAAGTGCGCCATGTTGGTGTGCGATTTTCACTATTTCCTCAATATCAGTCACACCGTTAGTAGGATTATCCGGAGTTTCTATATGAACGAGTTTTGTTCCGGAAGTTATCGCTCTTTTTACAGCGTTCAGATCAGTCATATCGACCATAACTGTTTCAACTCCGAATTTGTGGTTAAACAGCTCGTGAAACAGTCTGTAAACAGCCATATAGCTGACAGCGGGATATACTACTCTGTCTCCTGTTTTAGGAGTGTCCAGAACAGCGCATGCAGTGCTGCGACTCCGCTTGCGAGAACAATTGCGTCATCAGCATTATGCAGAGCTGCTATTTTTTCTTCAAGCCAGTGCTGATTGGGATTTCCGTTTCTTGAATACATCAAAAGATCTGTAGAAGAATAATTGACTTGAGAAAGATCATCAGGCAGCTTATAGCTGTTTGCCATATGAAGAGGTCTTCTGACTGCACCTGTTTCTTCATCATAATCTGTTCCGGTATGTATTGCTTGCGTAGCAATACCGTAATTTTTATACTTGTTTTCTTTTTTAGCCATTTTTTTATTTCCCCACTACTTCAGATACTGTAAAACTAGTTTTCGTCAATATCTATCTCTTTACGCTCAACAGGGCGTGACGAATCGTAATTATACATTAGTTCCTGATTTCTTATACTGACTTTAGCGCCTTCCGGAATTGATGTCGTAATAAATGCGTTGCCGCCTACTACGACGTTCTTCACTACGACAGTATCACCGCCAAGTATAGAAGCACCTGAATAAATAGTAACGTTATCCATAATTGTTGGGTGACGTTTTTTATTCTTTAACTGTTGTCCTCCTCTTGTAGAAAGAGCACCGAGAGTCACACCTTGATATATTTTTACATGATCGCCGATTATAGTTGTTTCACCGATAACTATACCTGTGCCGTGGTCAATAAAGAAATACTTTCCGATCGTTGTTCCGGGATGAATGTCGATTCCAGTCTGACTATGTGCATACTCTGTCATGATTCTTGGAATAAGAGGAATATTCAGAAGATAAAGCTCGTGTGCGATCCGGGCTGTCAGCGTTGCAAACAAGCCCGGATATGTAAAGATAATTTCATCTTTGTTGTATGCGGCGGGGTCGCCGTCGAAAGCCGCCTGAACATCCGTTTATATATTCTCTTATCTCAGGGATCTTTTCAAGAAAACAAATGTCAGATTTTCAACTGCATGGGAGATATTCTCCTGATGCGCATTTTCATAATCAGGAGAATACTTCAATACAATCGAAATCTGCTTGATCAGATTGTAGATTACATCTTCAAGGAGCATAGATATATTGTTTTTAACAGTATACACTCTATAAGATTTATTCCGGTAATACCCGGGATAAATGATTTTTCGCAGCTTTTCCAGAATATCAACAATTGTATCTTTATCCGGATGTTCGTGAAGTTTAACTTCATCAATTGTTTTTCCTCCGTTAAAATCGATCATCAGTAGATCAACAAGGTTGTTGACCCTATTTCCGATATCCATAACAACATTCACTCAATTGTTTTACTTCATAGCAACGGTTCTGTAGGTGTCAAAGCGCAGCTTTCCTGCAAGCAGTTTATTCCTTTCACTGCCGTCAGCTTCTGCATACAAGTGCAAGAATTCGTCAAGCTCGTTTTGGCTTTTTATAAGCAGTTCAAAGCCTCTGCCGTTGAGCAGCGGAACAGGCTCGTAATAGTAGTCATGCGTACTTGTTATCTGAGTGATCTTCCCCTGACGAACCTTTACGGCAACGGAGTCACGAAGCACGATAATATCGAAGCTTTCCGGATAGCGATAGCTTTTGCCTTCAAGCGGTATCTCATCTCCTACCGTGTAGGTCTGCTCAACAGGCTGATATTTCGTCACTCCGAAGATCGAATTATCATACACGAACTCCTCAAAAATATCGCCTCTTTCTTCAATGTCACCAGATTTGAACGACGCCTTATTAGTGACTGTGCCGTCCTGTTCTTCAAGCTGTTCAACAACACCGCACGCCGATGTCATAAAGCTGACTCTGTCTATGAGTATAAGCGCGCCGAGCGTTTTATGATCCGCAAAGCGATCGGCAGGAATATGATCTGTAAGAGTGATTTCGCAAAGCGCTATACCATTTTTGGAAAGGCTGTCGGCGGCTATATGCTCGCCGGTGTTTATATCCACAGCATAGCACAGCTTTGTCACAACGCCGGGAATGGTTTTCGTTCCGAGCTTTACGAAGAACTCACGTCCTTCCGAAAGCGGCTCGTCGTCCATCCACAAGATCGACGCTATCAGCTTTTTATATACTCCGATAGTGGTATTGCTAGTAATGACGCTGCCCCTTGATACATCGACCTCTCTGTCGAGAGTGAGCGTTACAGGCTGACCCTTGAACGCTTCATCTTCCGATCTGTCGCCGACAAGTATGGCCTTGACCTTAGCTTTTTCACTGCCGGGCAGGATCGTGATCTCATCATCTATATGAATACTGCCCGATTCGATCTGCCCCTGAAATCCGCGGAA
>CACZCM010000122.1 GCA_902779615.1 uncultured Ruminococcus sp.
ATTCTTCAATTCTCGTCAGCACGCTCTGTGACATTTCTTCATAAGTCTTCATAATCAAAGCCCTCCGTTTCAAGCTGTTTCTTTAACGATTTTCGGGCACGGGAGACGAGCACTTCTATATTGTGGACGCTCTTTTTCATCACGGCGGCGGCTTCCTTGTTCGACATTCCCTCGAAGTAAACAAGCCACAGCACTTGACGATATTCTGATTTGAGCTTATTCATAGAACTATGCAGAATTATCTTTCGTTCCTCACGAATAAAGCTCTGCTCAAGCTCGGAATCACTTACAGCTACAGCGTCGTCGAGCGGTATTTCACGCCCACGCCTTCGCTTTTGCCGCCTGAGATGATCTATCGCAATATTTCTGCCGATAGTGTACAGCCACGTTTTGAACGAGCCGCCGCCCTTGTCCTTCGGCTTTTTCGTGCCAAGCAGGACGAAGGTGTCTTCGGCGAGCTCCTCGGCGGTATTGATATCGCCGACTATGCTTGAAAGATACAGGATAAGCCCGTCCTTATAGTCTCTGATGATCTCGATCAGAGCGCTCTCATCACCCGTGTCACGGAAACGGCGGTAGCTACTTGCACCGTTATCCATAGACAAGCTCCTTTCCGAAAGTTTTTGTCTTTCACTTATTACACGACACAAACGGAGAAAACCTCACAGATAAGGTGTTGCCTTAAGTATCGATAAAACAACCGGGTAGCCCTAAGGGTTGCCCGGTCAATTCATTCATTGTGTAAATAATTATGCTGCCGTCATCGTGACAGTTGTGCCGATCTTCTCGTTTGCGGGAAGACCTACGCTATAGCGGAGAACCTCGAGTGCGTCTGCGGAGGTGATGTTCATACCGTCAGCATCAATATCGCCGAGGTACTTTTGGATATCCGTGAACGTCTCCTGTTCAACGCTGTTTCTGAGAATAGAAAGTGCGTCGGCGGAATCAGCTACGCCGTCACCGTTTACGTCGCCGAGAACAAGCTCAGCACCATAGCAAATGTAAGCACAAGGGAGATGATCTTTGATGTCTTTTTGGTTTCTTTCATTTTGTCTTTACCTTCTTTCTATGTCTGTTATAACAAACGTCGATGTCCCCCGGGTCTCGGCTGCCGTCGGGGACGGTTCCCAACCGCCTCGGTCGGTTCAGCAGCGCTGACGTCTGCGTTTAGCAGACCGCACCCTCTATAGGCGGCGGACGCAGGAGCTAAAGCTCCTCGTTTAATGTGCGGTATTACATTAAATTCCGCAATCTGTTCATTCTTCTCAAAGCTTCTCTGACAGCATTTCCATAAGTTCCTTTATTTTGCTCTCGAAAAACTCTGCGGGGATCAGCGCTATACCGTGGTCGTCGCTCAGTGCGACAAGGCGGTCTCCACCCTTTAAATTGAATTTGTCACGTGCGGCTTTCGGTATCACGATCTGCCCACGCTCGCCTATAGTAACGCTTCCCCAGATATTCTTTCCCGTCGGCGCAGGCGGGATAATGCCTACGCCGTCCATCTTTTCCGTTTTCATCAGACTGTCAAGCGTCACGCTGTAAATTTTAGCGAGACGAGCCGCCTTTTCTATGTCGGGAACAGTTGCGCCGCTCTCCCACTTTGCGTAAGCCTGACGTGAGATATCTATTCTTTCGGCTATCTGCTCCTGCGAGTAGCCGTGCATTTTTCTGAGCATAATCAAATTATTCTTCAGCATTGCTCGCCCCTCTTTACAGATCGATCATTTCGAAGCTCTTGCAAGCCTTCTTGTACGATATGAATGTCAATGCGACATATAAAAGCGCTCCGCAAAGCAGCAGTAAGAGCTGTAAAGCGATATGGTCGAACCCGAATGCGTTCAGCGCCTTGAGCCCCGGAAAGTAATGCAGCGCTTCCGCAACGCCTACCATCAAGAAAGCGACGACGATGTATATAACGAAGGGCTTAGAAAACTTGTACGCCGTCTTGAAGAAGCCGCCGATAAATATGAAGTTGAACATACCAAAAATCAGCAGTGCAACGCCGAGATAAAACGGGTTCGCATTCATCAGTGCATTTTTGCGGTACACCTCTGAATCCGACAACACCGTCATACGAACGAGCGTCAGTATTGTCATAATGAGAAAACCCGACAGTTCAATCATAGCGGAAAACAGAAATTTTCCCTTGACCACGTCAGACTTTGCTATAGGCAGCAGTGCGGAATATACGATATCGTTAGCTTCCCTTGCGTTTTGAAAGCTGTGAAAAATACCCAACGTGATAAAGAACACGCCGCACAGGATAGGATACCCGGGAATCATCGCCATAAAGCCAAAGGCTATGAACAGATATGACAGTATAGAAGCGGAAAGCCGCATTTCCTTTTTCAGAAGTACACTCATACTTTTGCCTCTCTTTCCAGTCTCAGGAATATCTCCTCAAGCGTTTCGTTCGGTTGACCGTTTTGCTTCACAAAGTCGGTTTTTGAACACGACGCTTGTATCTCGCCCTTGCGTATATATACGATGTTGTCTGCGCAGCGTTCAAGGTCTGACGTGATGTGCGTTGAAAAGAGTATCGTAACGCCGTGCTCCTTCAGCGTCATAAAGACCTCGAGCAGCTCATCTCTCGAAAACGGATCGAGTCCGCTTGTCGGTTCGTCGAGGATAAGCACCTCGGCACGATGTGAGAGGGCTAACAGCAGGTTGAATTTGACCTTCATACCCTCCGAAAGCTCAAGCGGCTTTTTGCTGTCATCGAGAGAGAAAAGCTTCATATATTTTTGATAAGCTTCCTCGTCCCAACTGCGGTAAAAGCTCTTTGTAACGTCGACTATCTCACGTATCGTCTTTCTCGGATACCAGCTTACGGTTCCTGTCGAATAGCCTATCCTTTGCTTTATCTCCATTTCGTTTCCGGCAAGCGGCAGCCCGAAATATGAGATATCGCCGCTGTCGATATGGATAAGATTCAGCATTGATTTGATAGTAGTCGTTTTGCCTGCGCCATTTCTTCCGACAAATCCGGTTATTTTCCCGCTCTCGAGAGAGAAGGATACATTATTCAAGCGAAAAGCCGGATATGACTTGCAAACGTTATTGATCTCAACAATGTTCATAACATCCTCCTATATATGATTTGTATGAATATTGTAACATTTAGTTGCATTTAGTACAACCAACTAAAGCTAACACCTTATGCAAATAATAGTTGCGTTTAGTTGCGTCAGCTATCGTCTCCCCTGATTTATTCACCCTATCCAAAGCCTATATATACTGTTATTTTATCATACATTTTTTAAGAAGGCAATTGGACACTTTTTCTATTTCTTAAAGTATAACAAACGTCGATGTCCCCCGGGTCTCGGCTGCCGTCGGGGATGGTTCCCAACTGCCTCGGTCGGTGGGGTTAAAATCCCCCACCGACGCCCGCAGGAGCTAAGCTCCTCGTTTAATTTCATACAAAAATAGTTTTCCACATGCTGCGGCTGAAAGCCGCTTTTACGTTTATATACGTTTATATACGTTTATAACGTTTAGAGAGCCGAAAAACCGCATGGTTAAGCCGTTTTTTTGCTCTAAAAAGTACCTTTTGATTGTGAAGTAGTACCTTTTGATTGTGAAGTAGTACCTTTTGATTGCGAAGTAGTACCTTTTGATTGTCGTGGAAAACTTTTCAACATGTTGAAAAGTCGGATGAATAAAAAGTAGAGCTTGACCTCTCTTTTGAATTTATACGGTATTTTTGAGGATCCTGAAGGCAATTTTGAGGGATTTTCGGAGGAGTTTTCGATAAAGTGAGCTGAAAATCGTTCATTCGAGATTATAATTTGAGGTGGCTTCCCCTGTAAATGAATGCTGATAGGGGCTTTCAAGTTTAAAAAGTACTTTTTGATTGCGAAAAAGTACTTTTTGATTGTCAAATGAAATGAACTTCACGAAAGCTGTTCAATAATCCATTTTAGGGTGAGTCTGACTGAAAATAATGGATAAAAACTGCAATATGAGGTCGAAAACTCCTCGATGTGTATGTGAGTTTTGTTTGAAAAACGGGGGTTTAGTCTCTAAAAAGTACTTTTTGATTGTGAAATAGTACTTTTTGATTGTGAAAAAGTACCTTTTGATTGCGAAAAAGTACTTTTTGATTGTGAAATAGTACCTTTTGATTGCGAAAATGCTTAAAATGATTGACTGAGGTCTCTTAATATGCTACAATAAAAGTACCATAATAATAAAAGGTACTGAATAAGCTGTAAATGTATTTGTTTTTGGGGGATATTATGGGAAAAATCGTTAAAAGTACGAAGGAAATGGTCTACGACGACGAAAATTACGTCGTCACTGCCAACAGTATCATTCGTGGAAAACAGTCGATGTCATTACAGACGGCTCGGCTGATAAGACTGCTTATCACGCAGATTGCGAGGGAAGACAAGGAGCTTGGCATGTACAAATGCAGGATCACCGACCTTGCCAAATATTTGGGGATACCTTCGCAAAATCTGTATCGTGATATCGATGCGATCACCGATGAAGCTATGCAGTCGGTCGTATACATCGGAACAGGAGACCTGCACGACGCTTGGAAGAAGATACACTGGATATCGACTGCCGAATATGACGGCAACGGAACGATTATTCTTCAGCTTTCACAGGAAGTAAAATCGTTCGTCGTGGAGCTCGATAAGTATTTCACACAGTACAAGTACAAGAACATCTTATTCCTCAAATCGTTCTACGCTATACGTCTTTATGAGCTTATCGTCTGTGAAGACGGCGAGAAAAATTCATCGAAAAATAGAAACAACAGATTGGAGCAGAGAAGCGTTACCTTCTCTGTATCAGAGCTGAGAGAGTGGCTCGGGTGCGAAGACAAGCTGAGCTCTTTTGGTAATCTCAAGAAAAAGGCTATCGAGCCGCAGATCGCCGAGATCAATAAAAAGACGGACATATACATAGAGCCCGTCTATCACAAAACGGGCAGAAGCGTAACAAGCGTGGAATTCATCATAAAGCCCAATGCTAACGTGATAAACGGTGCGGATATGATCAACGATTACGCCAACGTGCTTCAGATTGAAGCTCACAACAGAGCTTGTGACGAGGAAGACAAGATCATCATTCAAAAGATGACTGATGATGAGATTCAGCAGAGGATCGAGGATATGCTGAACCCTAAATAATGCAGATCCATTTTTTACCACGTTTTTTATCCAAAGAGCTAAGGCCTTCCTCTCCCCCATCTCGCTATTGACATTTGTGAAGTCTGAGGGTATAATTATACACATACTGATATACACATACACACAATAGCGTACACATATACAATTGTGTATACACATAAAAGCACACATTTAAGGAGAAGGCACATGGCAAGGATTATTTCTATCACTAATCAAAAGGGCGGCGTCGGCAAAAGCACGACAGCGGAAGCTCTCACGGCAGGCTTAAAGCTCAAGGGTCATTCCGTTCTCGCTATCGACCTTGACCCGCAGGGAAATCTGACGCACACGTCTCGTGCGTCGGCAAAGGGTGCAACGGCGCTCGGCGTTTTGACGGGAGACGTTAAGGTCGAGAACGCTATACAAAATACGGAGATGGGCGACATCATACCGGCTCACAGCGGTCTTGCAGGCGCAGACGCTTTCATCACCGACACGGGCAAGGAGTATCGCTTGAAGGAAGCCCTCGAGAACATCAAGGACAACTACGACTATATCATCATCGACACGCCGCCGGCGCTCGGCATACTCACAGTCAATGCGCTCACGGCAGCCGACAGCATTATTATACCGGCTCAGTGTGATATCTACTCGCTCGCCGGCATAGATCAGCTTTTCAATACTATAAAGCCTGTTCGTAAGTACTGCAACCCCGATCTGCAGATCGAGGGTATTCTGCTGACACGTTATTCCGCACGCACCACGCTTTCGAAAGAGGTCGCAGAGCTTGCGGAGCAGCTCGCTGAAAAGATCGGAACAAAGGTTTTCAAATCGTCGATACGTGAAGCCGTAGCGATCAAGGAAGCGCAGATATTGCAGAAGAGCATTTTTGATCACGCACCGAGCTCAAAGGTCGCCGGAGATTATAAGCAGTTCATTGATGAAATAGATACTAAGGGGGCGTAAAGACATGGCAAGGAAATCCTTCATAAACGATAATCCCGCATTGAGATTCATCTCCGATCAGCAGGAGTCCGGCGAACAGACAGAGTCGAAGACATCTTCCGCAAAGAAATCGGAGACGAGCAAGTATAAGCCCGACCCGAAGTACATCGAAACAAAGAGCCGCCGTGTTCAACTGATTATGCAGCCGTCTCTGTACGACAGCATAAAGAGCGCCGCAGACAGAGAGAAAGTTTCGGTCAATGAATTTATACACGCAACGCTCGAGAAAGCACTTAAGCAAAAAAAATAATTGGCTTGTAACTATTCAGTACCCCTCTGTCACGATGTTGCTAAAACT